>DATKYY010000055.1:0-8327 GCA_035528295.1 Dehalococcoidales bacterium
TATCTATCACCCGGACCAGGACTGGCTTTCCGCCCAGCGGGGCGAATACCTTGTCCACCCCGCCCATCCGCTCGCTGCTGCCGGCGGCGGCAATGACCGCCCCCACCTGCTCTTGACTAGCCATTTTAACTCTCTAGATTATAAAGCAAATCCAGCGTTATATCTACCATATCGCTCAAGGATAAGGTGCTATAATGAATCAGCTTTATTGAGGTAAGGACTAATGAAGGTTAAGAACTATCTTGAGGTCAAAGCTATCCCGGAGCTGCCCGGGGTGCTGAAGCGGGAGGTTATTACCGCTCAGGACGGGGCGCCCAATTTCTGTATGCGTGTCTTTGAGGTTGAGCCGGGTAATTCAACACCAAATCATACCCACTCCTGGGAGCACGAGGTATTCGTCCTCGCCGGCGAGGGGGCGGCGGTCGGGGAGGGGGGAGAGACGCCGATTGCTGAGGGGAGCGTCGTCTTTATCGCCCCTAACGAACCCCACTGCCTGGTCAATAAGAGCGACCAGCCTCTCCGCTTTATCTGCCTGATTCCGTTGCCTGAATAGAAGAGTAATTTTACATAAAGTAGTTGGCTGGATTACCTGAGGCGGCTAGAAATATTTAATCGGGGCTGGTTTTACCTCTGACCAGCCCTATTTTTATGGCTTCGGGCAGGGTGCTGACCGGGATAAGTTCAATGTTTCTGGGGGTGGGGCTGATTCCGGCGCCGGTTTTGGGTATCAGACAGCGCTTGAAGCCGAGGCGGGTGGCTTCGGTTACCCGCCGTTCCAGCTGGGGCACCGCCCTTAATTCCCCGCTTAGTCCTATCTCGCCGACGGCTATCAGCTGCGGGTCAACGCTTACATCACGAAAGCTGGAGGTAATGGCCAGGGCAATGCCCAGGTCAGCCGCCGGCTCACCTATCTTGAGCCCGCCGGTAACATTGACGATGATATCCTGACCGCCCAGCTTCAAGCCGAGGCGCTTGCTCAACACGGCCGTAATCAGCATCAGCCGGTTGAAGTCCACGCCGTTGGCGGTGCGGCGGGGCAGGCCGAAGCTGGTGGGGTTGGTCAGGGCTTGAATCTCGACCAGCAGGGGGCGGCTGCCCTCAAGGGTGGGCACCACCACCGAGCCAACCGCTTCCCCCCAGCGCTGGGCGAGGAAAGCCTGTGAGGGGTTGTCCACCTCAACCAGGCCCTGCTCTTTCATCTCAAAGACGCCCACCTCGTTGGTGGAGCCGAAGCGGTTCTTCACCGAGCGCAGCAGCCGGTAGGCGCTGAACGGCTCGCCCTCAAAGTAGAGGACGACATCGACAATATGCTCCAGGACCTTGGGTCCGGCAATTGCCCCGTCCTTGGTGACGTGCCCGGTAATGAAGGTGGGCACTGCATTTTGCTTGGCCCAGTGCATCAGCTGCTGGGTGCACTCCCGCACCTGGGTGACACTGCCGGCCGCTGTATCCAGTTCTGGGTGGCTAACCGCCTGAATGGAGTCAATGACTACCAGACCGGGGGAAAGCTCCTCAATCTGGCTTAGAATAACGCTGATGTCGGTCTCAGCCAGCAGGTAGAGGTTCTCCCCGCTTACCCCCAGACGCTCCGCCCTGAGCTTAATCTGGTGCAGCGTCTCCTCGGCGGTAACATAGACCACTTTATCTCTAAGCTGGGTTATCAGTGCCGAGACCTGAAGCAGAAGGGTGGATTTGCCAATGCCGGGGTCACCACTGATGAGCACCAGTGAGCCGGCGACCAACCCCCCGCCCAGCACGCGGTTGAACTCAGCCATGGGAAGGGCAAGGCGGTCGGTGGCCTCAAGCGAGATGCGGGACAGCTCCTGGGGTGGGTGGAGGGGGGAAACAGACTGGGGAGCCGAGACAGCTATCGTGGTTTCGACAAAGCTGTTCCACTGCTGGCAGTTGGGGCAGCGTCCCAGCCATTTGAGGCTCTCCTTGCCGCACTGCTGGCAGACAAAGATGGTTCTACCCGCTTTCTCTTTGCCCACAGGTTGACTTTACCTAATTTCAGGTAGTTATGCAAGAAGAGGGGGTATCAGCAAAATGCTGATACCCCCAGAAAACCAGGCTATATCCCTTATCAGCCGGATAAGGTCATAGTTTATTAAGTTCAGCTATATGACACCCCTCAGGCGAAAGGAAAGACCCAGAAGATGAGGGTCAGAACATATTGAATCACCAGGCTGATAAAGACGAAAGGTGCCGAGTAGCTCAGGAACTCCTTCAGGGCGACTTTAACCTTGTCTTCCCCTTCAGACAGATTCTTGGCTACGAAGAGGGCCGGGGCACCGGCAATTGTCAGGTTGCTGCCCAGAGTCCCCGCCCAGACCAGAGCCCACCATAGCGGCCAGGGATTGATACCGGTTGCCGCCGCCAGGTCCTTAATTAGATGCAAGAATACCAGAATGTAGGCATCGTGTTCCACAAAGGCGACTATGGGCGCGGTTACCCAGTAAAGCAGGCTGGTGCCCAGAACCAAATTTTCCTGGAAGTAGGGTGCCATGGCCGCCGCCACCAGTCCAATGATGCCGGCGTGCTGCAGGCTACCAACCAGTATAAAGAGGGATATATAGAATAATAGCGCGCGCCAGTCCAGTTCTTTCAGGACGTCCTCGACAGTCGGGCTTTCCAGCTTCTTGGCAAAGAGTTCATTGACCAGGACCAGGGCTACCATCCCCATCAGGGCAATGAAGCCGAGATGGTAACCGAGTACCTGGCGGAAGGACATCGCCAGGATGGTGAGCAGGAAAAACCCCACTGAGACGATGGCGAAATATTTATTCTTAATATATTCCGTCGGCTTGGCGGATAAGAGTTCATCAACGCCGGCAGTCGTTACCCCAGCATATTGTTTTCTAAACCTGATTTGGTACATGATAACGGCCGTAATCAGAAAGGTTATGGTGAGTAGAATGAAGGAAGAGGGTCGGCCAAACTGCCAGATGAACTCGGGGAATTCAATTCCAGAAACAGAATGGAGCATCTGTGGCGGCAGGTCGCCTAGAAGTAACGCTGTGCCCATAAAGTTGGCACAGAGCCCGACAAACATCAGAAAGGGAAAGGCAGCCAGCTTCATCTTGCGGGTGATGTGGAAGATGACCGGTGCCATCATCAGGATGACGACCACATTATCGACGAACATGGAGAGGAAGCCGGCCAGGATGCCGATAAGCATTAAAAAGAGACCGATGTTATTACGGGAAAGCTGGAGCATCTTAATGGCAAGATACTCCGGTATCCCCGACTTGCCGAAGTAGATGGCAATTATCCAGATAGAGAAGAGGATGGCAATAACATTCCAGTCTACCGACAGGAAGGCGGTCGCCTCGTCCATCACCCCTAACACGATCATTACCACCACGCCGATAAGGCTGACTATGGCACTATCGTACTTGCCCCAGATGATGAAGGCGATGGTGATGCAGAAGACGACCAGGGTGACGAGCATCATGGTTTCCATAGTTCTTTCTTATACCTCCTTGATATATATTTAGCTCTTCGGCTTAACTCACCATTTAACTAAACATGGGCACCAGCATCAGCATGGCGCCACCGGCCACAACCGAGGCAATCTGCCCGGCGACATTAGCGCCGGCGGCATGCATCAGCAGGTGATTATAGGGATTAGCCTCCAGCCCCAGTTTTTGTACCACCCGTGACGACATCGGGAAAGCCGATATGCCACAGGCACCAATCATGGGATTGATCTTTTTGCCGGACAGGATATACATCGACTTGCCCAGCAGGACACCGGCCACGGTATCCAGGCTGAAGGCAACTATACCCAGCACAAAGACCAGAATGGTCTCCGGTCTCAGGAACTCAATGCCTACCATCATTCCCCCCACCGTAACGCCGAGGAGGATGGTGACAATATTAGCCATCTCATTCTGGGCGGCCTCGGAAAGTCGGTTGACCACCCCGCTTTCGCGGAGCAGATTGCCGAACATGAGGCAGCCGATAAGCGGCGTGGCTTTGGGAACAATCAGACCGACTACCAGGATGGTAATGATGGGGAAGAGAATTTTTAGCCGCTGGGAAATGGCTCCGGCAACGACGGGCATTTTGAGAGCCCTTTCCTCGTGGCTGCACAGTGCTCTGATAATTGGTGGCTGGATAATGGGAACCATAGCCATATACGAGTAGGCTGCCACCACGATGGCAGCCGCGTATTTGGATTGTAGCACAGAGGCGACATAAATAGAAGTGGGTCCATCAGCCGAGCCAATGATACCGATGGCGGCGGCATCGTTGAGGCTGAAGTCCAGCAGGTTAAGCCCCCCCGCCCCCAGCCAGTAGGCCAGAAAGAAGGTGCCGAAGATGCCAAACTGGGCGGCGGCACCGAGAAAAATAGTATAGGGTCTCTGCAAAAAGGGCTCGAAATCAATCATCGCCCCGATGCCGATAAAGATAAGCAGGGGGAATATCTCGGTATGGATACCGGCGTCTCTGAGCACCGCCAGGAAGCCGCCGGCTTCAGTGGTGCCGCCCAGGGGTATGTTGGCCAGCATACAGCCCATACCGATGGGAATCAGCAGCACTGGCTCAACCTTGTGGGTGATGCCGAGCCAGATGAGGACGCCGGCAATGAGCAGCATGAGCACTGCTTGCCAGCTTAAATTGAGGAAGCCGAGGAATTCACTGGTGGCGATATCCATTGTCTATTTTTGGGCTTCTTTTTTCTCCCTGGGACAGAACAGTCTATCCACTATGGTAATGGTCAGAAACAAAATGCCCAATACCGCAAAGATAATTGCCATTCCCAAGAGGATTATCCATACCGCATTGAGCATTTGGTCACCTACTCACTGGTTTAGCGCTATCAGTATTCAATAGTGGCTATTAAGTCACCGGTCTTAACCACCTGTCCCTCGGCGATGGCTACCTCGGTAACAGTGCCACTCACCGGGGTCATTACCGGGTTTTCCATCTTCATTGACTCCAGTATGCAGAGCGTGTCGCCCTCTTTTACGCTGTCTCCGGCTTTGATATTGACCGAGATAACCTTACCGGTTATGGGAACCTCTATTCGTTCTTGGGCCAAGTTTAATTTCCTTTTTGACAAACTAAAAGGGCGGTCTTTTCATCTTAGCTTGGTCCCCGCCCTGTATGTTCAAGCTGGCTTTAGGCTGCGAGGCTATTCACGGCTTTCGTCACCAACCAGGACCGGTGCCGGCTGCATCAGCTTCTCTTCGGACCTGATGGTAATCTCCTCGTCTCCCACGTCAACCACAACCGAGGAGATGAAGCTCTGCGTCTTTATTTGAGCCGTAAAGCCAAAGTTGTCCTTGACAATGGTCTCTATCTGAGTCTTCAGCTCATGAGCCTTCAATTCCTTAGCAGTGCTAATGAGCAGCAAATCTTCCGACCTGTCTACGCCCAGCACGCCCTTGATTCTTTTGATGGCATTACCGATGGTCTCAATGGTGGTGGTATCAAGGCTGACCGTGGGAGCCTCAGCTCTCTTGATGCCGATCTCAAAGACACGGTCGAAGACCTTGAACTCACCCCGGAGTATGTCCTCGGAGAGTTTATTCTCAACCGTATTTTGAATTACCCGGCGCAGCGGGCGGGCTCCGAAGACCTCATCATAGCCCTTTTCACCGAGAAAGTCTTTGGCGGCTTCGGTTACCTTCAGCTTTATTTCTCTTTCGGCAAGTTGACTGGATACCGTGCTAAGCATCAGGTCAACAATCTTGCGGATATGCTCTTTGTTCAGGGCGTGGAAGACAACCACGCCATCAATACGGTTGAGAAATTCAGGGCGGAAGGCTTTCTTCAGTTCACCGAGCAGCTTCTCCTTCATCTTCTCGTAGGCAAGCTGCTGTGTCTTGGCTTCATCGGTGTGTGAGGTGAAACCGATGGTGCTTCCCTTCTTTATGAGCTCGGCGCCGATATTGCTGGTCATGACAATGATGCTGTTGCGGAAGTCAACACGGCGCCCCTTGGCGTCGGTCAGGTGACCATCGTCAAAAATCTGAAGCAGTATATTGAACACATCGGTGTGGGCCTTTTCAATTTCATCAAGCAGGATGACGCAGTACGATTTACGCCGTACTGCCTCGGTCAGTTGTCCCCCTTCTTCATAGCCGACATATCCCGGTGGTGCTCCCACCAGTCTGGCTACGGTGTGTTTTTCCATAAACTCGGACATATCAAGTCTGATGAGGGCGTCCTCGCTGCCAAACATAAACTCAGCCAGGGCTCTGACCAGCTCTGTCTTGCCCACCCCGGTTGGTCCCAGAAAGATGAAGTTACCGATGGGGTGTCGCGGGTCCTTGAGCCCGGCTCGGGCTCGCCTTAATGCCTTGGCAATGGTATTTAGCGCCTCATCCTGACCGACGATGCGTTGATGGATTACCTCTTCCATCTGGAGCAGACGGCCGGTTTCCTCTTCGGCTAGCTGCACCACCGGCACCCCGGTCCACATGTTAACCACTTCGGCGATATCCTCTGCCTTCACCACCACTTCCTCTTGTTGCTGCTTAATCTGCCACTCAGTTTCCAGTTGCTTTATTTTGTCCTGCACCTGGATCTCCTGCTGGCGCTTTTCGGCAGCAAGTTCATACTGTTGAGAGGCCAGCGCCTCGTCTTTGTCCTTGCGCACTGCCTCCTCAAGCTGTCTGGCTTCCTTCAGCGTAATCGGTACCGCCCGGTGTCTGATTCTTACCCGTGAGGCGGCCTCATCAATGAGGTCAATCGCCTTATCGGGGAGGAAGCGGTCGGGTATATATCTCGCCGCCAGCGTGGCTGCCTTGCTTATGGCTTCATCACTGATGGTTAGCCGGTGATGCTCCTCATAGCGTCCCTTAATGCCGTGTAGAATCTCCAGGGTTTGCTCTATGGTCGGCTCTTCTACCAGAATCGGCTGGAAACGCCGCTCCAGGGCGGCATCCCGTTCTACATGCTTGCGGTAATCATCCAGGGTGGTCGCCCCGATGCACTGTACCTCTCCTCGGGAGAGCGACGGTTTCAGGATATTGGCGGCATCGACGGCTCCCTCAGCGGCGCCGGCACCGACCATGGTGTGGAATTCGTCGATAAAGAGGACGCAGTTGCCCGAGGTTTTTATCTCTTCAATGACCTTCTTCAGGCGCTCTTCAAACTCACCGCGGTATTTGGTTCCGGCGACCAGCGCCCCCATGTCCAGGGTAACCAGTCTTTTCCCCTCTAAAGTCTCGGGGACATCACCGGCGACAATGCGGTGCGCCAGACCTTCCACAATGGCGGTCTTGCCAACTCCTGGCTCGCCGATGAGGGCAGGGTTGTTTTTGGTGCGGCGGCTCAGTATCTGAATTACCCGCTCAATCTCCTTGAAGCGCCCGATGACGGGGTCAAGTTTCTCGGCGCGTGCCGCCGCGGTAAGGTCAATGCCTAGCTGGTCGAGGGCCGGCGTGCGGCTGGTACTGCGGGCAAATCGGGAGCGGGGTATCCCTTCGCTGAGGATATGGAGGGTCTCGGTGCGCGCCCGTTCCAGGGTGACACCAAAGTTGTCCAGTACGGATGAGGCCACCCCGCCGGTTTCGCGGAGCAGTCCCAGTAAGAGGTGTTCAGTGCCGATGTAATTATGACCGAGGTGGCGGGCTTCATCTATGGCCAGTTCAATGACTCTCTTGGCTCGGGGAGTAAGCCCGGTCTCACCGGTGAGCGGTTTCTGGCCCTGCCCGACAATGAAATCTACGGCGGAGCGCACCTTATTCAGGGCTACGCCCAGTTTGGTGAGCACCTTGGCGCCAACGCCCTCTTCCTCCCGCACCAGACCGAGCAGGATATGCTCGGTATCAATGTAGGAATGGTTAAGGTGCTCTGCCTCTTCCTGGGCTAAGGTGAGAACCCGGCGAGCCCGCTCCGAAAATTTCTCAAATCGGCTAGTCATCTTTGCGCCTCGGTTTACCTCCAAATATTATAGTGTAACTTAGGGCAAAGGTCAAAACTAGGCTTGAGTGAGTCCCCTGGCAGTGGCATATTTTCCACAAAGAGTTGCCTCTCAAGTATCGTCTGCGCTGGGGCGTTTCACTGCCGTGTTCGGGATGGGAACGGGTGGTGCCACCCCGCTCTAACCACCAGAAGACTCAATTGCTATTCTAACACACTACTTCAGAAAAGAAAAGAACCCAAGCTCTTATTCCTCTTATTCTACCTCACCCCCTGTGTCCCCCTCTCCTTACGAGGTGTCAAAGGAGAGGGGGAAGAAAAAGAAAAGAGGGGCTTAAAAGCCCCCTCCTAGATATTATTTTGAGGTTGCTTTGATGTGGATTCTTGGATAAACTAACTACGGTATGAATGGTTACAGTTCAAAAATATTGTCTCACGAGCTTTCTAAG
>DATKYY010000056.1:0-27418 GCA_035528295.1 Dehalococcoidales bacterium
ATACCGGTTGCGGCGTAGCTGAAGCCCTCGGTAAAAACATGGAGCACCATCAGAGAGAAGACGAGGAGCAGGATAATGCCGGCTTCGGCGGTGGTCTCCTCTTTCAGTCGGGCCGGTTTGAGGATATACCGCCGGATAGCTGCCCAGATTACGGCGGTTATGACCAGTAAGGCCGCCAGGTCCAGCACTGATGAATAGACCAGCTCAAAGGTGGTGCCGGCGATTATGGGGGCTAAACCGAACCCGCCGGCCAGGCCGATAAAGATAATATAGCCGATAAGGAACAGGCTAAAACCAAAGAACAGAAAGGCATGTCCCATTCCAGCCAGGTCAGGCGGGCGCAGGCTGATGTTTTTCAGGCTGCACCACTGCGAGAGGGTCTGGGTGAGCACTGATGTCAGGCGGCGCCCCATATTATCAAAGCGATTTTCGGCTTTGCCCAGGCGGACCAGGCGGAGCAGGAAGTAGACCCGCCGGGAGAATAGCCCCAGGGCGAGGGCGAATAAAGTCCAGAAAATCACGTATCCCGGGATGCCTAAATAGCTAACGCTAACCGCGGACACGGTTACCTCCCTGTTTATTAACTCAGCGCAGGCGGGTAATAGCCATAAAAATACCCAGAGCCAGGGCAAGCAGATCAAGGAAGTGAAAGCTTAACCCCCAGGGTAAAAAGATACTGAGCAGGTAGCTTGCTATCACCAGCAGGCTGGCCAAAGTGGCTAAGCCGGCGCCGCGCTTGCGGTTGACCGAGAGGCTGATGACTTCGCCGATGGCATAGCCGACCACCGGCATCAGCAGTAAATTGATGTAGAGGAAAGGGATTATTCTGGCCACTATTCCCCAGAGAGCGCCGCAGATGATAGCCACACCCAGTCCGGCGCCGACTGCTCTCAGGTAGTATGGTGTGGAAACACGGTAGGTGGGCAGTTTGCGTAGCTGGGCGCAGTCCGGACAGCGTGCCCCCACCGGTGTCGGCACCATGCATTTGGGACATATCGGCTTACCGCACTTGGCGCAGGTAAGGTTGGTCTCAACCCCGCAGTGGGTGGCACATTTCATAATACTATCGTCAACCCGTCTCTTTTAACCCGGTTGATTTGTTGGGCGGAGGGCGGTGCACCCAGGCTTTTCTGTCCCTTATGTCACGGTCAAAAAGCAGGCGGTTAATAAGTAGCTGCCTCAAGCTTACCGAAGCGGTAAGCTGGGTTCGGGGGGCGGTTAGCCGTCTGATGACCACAATGATTAATATGGCGAGCAGGCCTAAGGTTATGGGTAGGGGTTGGCCGGAAAGCCAGCCAGCTAAGGGCAGGACGGCTATGCCGCACAGTACCGGCAGGGGAGAGTCCTTAATTAACAGGCCAACCGGAACCACGGCTAAAAACAGGGCAATTCCCCACCAGGGCTTCAAAATGAGCAGGACACCCAGGGTGGTGAAAATTCCCCTTCCCCCGCTGAAGCGTAGAAATATGGGCCAGTTATGACCGACAATTGCCGCCACCCCCACCGTTACCTGCTCGGCGACGCCGAGACCGAGTAGCTGGGCTACCCATACCATCAGGGCTCCCTTGACTAAATCGAAAAAGCCGACCGCAAGGGCAACCCATTTCGAGACTGACACCCATAGATTGGAGGCGCCGATATTGCCGCTGCCGAGTTGCCTGAGGTCTATCCCCCGTGAGAACTTTGCCACTAGATAGGCGAGTGGCACTGAACCCAGGAGGTAGGCAGCCAGGATTAATAAGATAAAAGTACCCGTAGGCTCTCCTCTATTTAGCTGGCTTTATTGCCTGTTTTTTAGCCAGCGCAATTAGTGTTTCGGCGGCGGCCAGTGGCACCTTCACACCGCCCAGCATGGTCTCGTTGCTCTCATCCAGTCCATGGTAGTCGCTGCCACCGGTAACAATAAGATTATGCTGATTAGCCAGGCTGAGTAGCCGGGCTATTTTGTCTACGTCGTAGTTATTGTAGTATACCTCGATGCCGACCAGCCCCACCTTCTTCAGCTCGGCCGTCATCGTCTCCGGGTCATCAATGGTCAGCGGGTGTCCCAGCACGGGTAAGCCGCTGGCTTGTAGTACCAGTTCGACTGCCTCTGCCGGGGTTATCTTGGCCCGTTCCACATAGGCCGGCCCGCCCCGGCCGATATATTTGATAAACGCTTCCCTGATGGTGTTAATATAGCCCTTCTCGAGCAGGGCTTGGGCAATATGAGGGCGCCCGAAAGCACCATCGCCGGCGATTTCCTGGACTCGCTGCCAGTCAAGGTGAACCCCCAGGTCTTTCAGCTTGGCAATCATTCCCTGCGCCCGTTCTCGCCGGGAGTGACGTAAAATCTCCAGGGTCTCGCTTAGCCTGCGGTTGGTATAGTCGATAAAGTAGCCGAGGACATGGGCTTCACCATTGGGGACATCGGTGTTTATCTCTATGCCGGGGATAACCCTTAGCTTGGGAAAGGCCTGGGCGGCGAGCAGGGCGGGGGCGATACCGTTTACCGTGTCATGGTCGGTAATGGCGATGACACTCAGGCCAAGTTCTGCCGATTTAGCCACAATTTCGGCCGGGCTAAATCTCCCGTCAGAAGCTGTGGAATGGATATGGAGGTCTATCTTGGACACGATTAGGCTACCTCACGGTAGATTCGCTCGATGCCGGTTGCTTTGCCGCTCGCCTCGTCTATCTTGACCAGTATGGCGTTAAATTCGGTCTTGCCTTTGCCTACCGACAGGTGGTGGGGTAACATGGTCAGGAAGTGGTGAATTACCGATTTGGTATCATCACCGATAACCGAATCCATCGGGCCGGTCATACCGATATCGGTGACATAAGCCGTGCCTTGAGGTAGCAGATGGGCATCAATGGTGCCGACATGGGTATGGGTGCCGAGTACGGCACTGACTCTGCCGTCAAGATAGCGCCCCAGGGCTATCTTTTCCGAGGTTGCCTCAGCGTGGAAATCAATAATAATAACCGCTGGCTTGGGTTTGACCTCAGCCAGCAGTTTATCCATCGCCCGGAAGGGGCAGTCAAAGTCGCCTATAAAGGTCCGGCCGATTAGATTAACTATCATCGTCTGCTTGATGATGATATAGCCTCTACCCAGTACTCCCGGCGGATAATTCAGCGGTCGCAGGATGGGTAATTTTCCCTCAAGATAGGGAAAAATCTCTTTCTGCGCCCAGATGTGGTTTCCCGAGGTCAGCACATCAACGCCGGTGGCAAACAGTTCGTCGGCGGTGGCCGGGGTTAGCCCCAGGCCACCGGCGGTGTTCTCGGCATTAGCGATAACCAGGTCCAAGCCGAGTTCTTGTTTTAATTCGGGCAAAAGCTCTCTGGTTGCCCGGCGCCCCGGACGTCCGATTATATCACCGATGGCTAGTACCAACACTGTCTTTACCTACTTAGCGTAGTCCACCGCCCTGGTTTCTCTCAGCACGGTGACCTTTATTTGCCCGGGATAGTCCAGGCTCCCCTCTACTTGCTTGACGATATCTCGTGCCAGCCTCATCGCACCCAGGTCATCAATCTCCTCAGGCTTGACCAGAATGCGGATTTCGCGACCGGCCTGGATAGCATAAGATTTCTCCACTCCCTTGAAGCTATTGGCGATGTCCTCCAGTGCCCTCAACCGCTTCAGGTAGCCCTCCAGCGATTCCCGCCGGGCACCCGGTCGGGCACCACTGATGGCGTCAGCCGCCGAGATGATGTAGCCCCAGATGCTGGTCGACTCCGTCTCCATGTGATGCTCGGCAGTACCCTGGACTACCTCCGGTGCTTTATCCCACTGCTTGACCAGGTTAGCCCCGATGGCGGCATGAGTACCCTCTACCTCGCGGTCAACCGCCTTGCCAATATCGTGCAGGAGTCCGGCTCGCTTGGCCAGGGCGACATTGGCGCCCAGCTCGGTGGCAATCATGCCGGCGAGATAAGACACCTCAATACTGTGGGCGAGGACATTCTGCCCGTAGCTGGTGCGGTACTTAAGCCGTCCCAGAAGCTTAATTAGCTCAGGGCGCAGCCCGGGCACGCCTACCTGGTAGGCGGCCTGTTCGCCGGTACTGTAGATAGTGGCGTCCACTTCTTCTTTGGCCTTGGCGACGACTTCTTCAATACGGGCGGGGTGAATGCGTCCGTCCAGAATGAGCTTGGATAGCGCCAGGCGGGCAATTTCGCGGCGCACCGGGTCGAAGCTGGACAGGGTAACCGCTTCGGGGGTATCGTCAATAATCAGGTCAACACCGGTAGCCTGCTCAAGGGCTCTGATGTTACGCCCCTCTCTGCCGATAAGCCGTCCCTTCATCTCATCGCTGGGCAGCGGGACAACCGACACCGTAGTCTCGGATACGATTTCGGAGGCAGCACGCTGGATAGCCGGGCACAGAATCTCCTGGGTTTTCTTATTGGTCTCTTCTTTTAACTCGGCTTCCCATTCCCGGATACGCCGGGTGGCTTCATCGCGCAGCTCGATTTCTATATTCTCCATAAGAGACTGCTTCGCCTCGGCACTGGACATACCCGAAATCAGCTCTAGCTGTTGCAGTTGCTTGCTTCTGGCCTCTTCCAGGTGAGCCCGCAGCGTATCTATTCCCTTTTCTTTGTTGGTTAGATTGCGGTCACGATTCTCCAGGGCTTCCAGCTTGCGGTCCACACTTTCTGTCTTCTGGGTCAGGCGGTTTTCCAGATTCTGGAGTTCACCGCGCCGCTCCTTGTATTCGGCATCCACGGTTACCTTGATTTTGCCGGCTTCTCCCTTGGCGTCATTAAGTATCTTTTTCGACTCATTCCTGGCTTCGGCCAGGGCTCTTACCGCTTTCCGCTGGGTAAGCCGTATCTGGCGGTTCATGAACAGCTGCCGAATAAGAAAGACAGCCAAACCCCCCAGCACCAAGCCGATAACAAAACTGGAAAAATAGACGAATAAGTTTAAGACCATATTACATCTCCTTTCGCTATAGTCTTCTGGTTGAGGCGGGCTATAGCCGGTTAGTTTGTTTTATCCCCTCCTCCGGCCACATTTGTTCTACGGTGCGATTTATCACCGCATAATTAAAGCCGCGTCGCCTGAGAAAGCTACCCAGCCGCTGACGGAATTGCGGGTAATCATAGCCGGATAGACTGCGAGCCCTGCTCAGGGCGGCGCGATAGGCACTATCGCTGTCGTCAATGGTAGCCACTACCTGATTCATAACCTCTTCGGCTACCCCCTTTTGTCTCAGCTCTCGCCGGGTCAGCCACTGGCTGCGCGGGCTGAATGACTGCCGGTTTTCCCTCCAGAATTGGGCAAAAGCCAGGTCATCGACCAGTCCCTGTTCCTTTAATTTGGTCACCACTGCTTCGATGCTGTTATCATCAAAGTGGCGCCGGCAAAGCCGTTCTTTTAGCTCGGCTTCACTTCGGGGCCGGTAGCTGAGGTAGCGGGCGGCGGCATCATAGCAGCGCTGGTAGTTGTCCGAGCCGGTTAAAGCCTCAACCTGATGAGACGATAGCTCCTGACCGACCTTTAGCTCTTCTTTTGCCGCCAGCTCAGCCTGGAGGCTAAAGGCAAAACGGCCGTCCAAAAACAGGTTGACCCGCTTGCCCTGACCCCTCCCGGCACGGATGGCGGTTACTTTGCTCATTAACCTGTTATCCCCTTTTAAACAACTAAGGCTGACGCCTGAGCCTCAGCCTTAGCCTTAGTTATTCCTATTCGTTTGTCTAAACTGGTTTAGAGTCAATCTCCACTTTGTGGAGCTGAGTTAGTATTGGCTGAGGCTCTGATCTCCTGTTCCAGTTGCTGGGCAAGTTCCGGGTGCTGACAAAAGTATTGCTTAGCATTCTCCCTGCCTTGCCCCAGACGAACATCACCATAAGAGAAAAAAGCGCCAGCTTTCTTCACTACCCCGAGCTGTACTCCCAGGTCAATAAGGTCGCCCTCCCGGCTTATCCCGTAGGCAAACATGATGTCAAACTCAGCGCTGCGGAATGGGGGTGCCACCTTGTTCTTGACCACCCTGGCCCTGATATGACTGCCGGTGGCAGTATCTCCCTGCTTGATAGTCTCAATACGCCTCAGGTCTATCCTTACTGAGCTATAGAATTTGAGAGCCCGCCCACCCGGTGTCACTTCCGGATTACCGAAGATAATGCCGACCTTTTCTCTTAGCTGGTTGATAAAAACAACCGCAGTCCCTGACTTGCCGATGGCGCCAGCCAGCTTTCTTAGTGCTTGTGACATAAGGCGGGCTTGTAAGCCAACGTGAGCATCTCCCATTTCCCCCTCAATTTCAGCCCGGGGGACTAAGGCGGCGACACTATCAATCACAATCACATCAACTGCCCCGCTTCTAACCAGTGCCTCGGTAATCTCTAGAGCCTGCTCTCCGGTGTCGGGCTGGGAGACGAGCAACTCATCAATATTTACCCCGCAATGGCTAGCATAGGTAGGGTCGAAGCAGTGCTCAACGTCAATATAGGCGGCGGTGCCGCCCCGCTTCTGTGCTTCGGCAATGATGTGCTGTCCCAGGGTGGTTTTCCCGGAGGATTCCGGTCCGAATATTTCGGTCATCCGCCCTCGGGGTATCCCGCCCACACCCAATGCTCGGTCCAGTGACAGTGCCCCGCTGGGGATAGCCTCCACCACTATCGCCGTGGTCGCCTTCCCCAGCTTCACGATTGAGCCTTCACCAAACCGTTTTTCAATGTGGTCAATAGCTAGCTCGAGCGCTTTCTCTTTTTCAGTGGTCATATTCGTCTGGATATATCATAACACAGATATTTAGTTGAAACAATATGAGCGATACTCAGACCAAAAGGATATAATTGAGGGCAGTTTTTTTTGGTGATTTCGTGCCAGATTGGCTGGCTAGGCGCTAAAATCGGGCACTTGCGGTGGCAGGCGCTTGTGGTTACTGGAGGCTATCATCGCCTCAATCTTTTTCCTGACCACCTCACTGGCTTCGCCGCTGAGCAGATAGTGGTCAAGCTCCTGGTAGCTTAGCCCCAGCTCAGCCTCATCGCTTTGCCCCTCCCACAGCCCGGCGGAGGGGGTCTTCTCAATAATCACTTCGGGGATACCGAGAAAGCGAGCCAGCTCTCTCACCTGTCCTTTGACCAGGTTACCCAAAGGCATGATATCGGTGGCGCCATCACCGTGCTTGGTAAAGTAGCCTATGGCAAGCTCACTTCTATTACTGGCGCCAATAACCAGGTATTTAAGCTGGTTAGCCAGGTAGTAAAGGACGAGCATCCTCAGTCTGGCCTTGAGGTTGCCCTCAGTCAGACGGCTGATGGCAGGCTCGGTGCTTTCACGGGGTAGAATCTCAAGCAGGCTATCACAGACGCTGTCCAGAGCCACGGTTTTAGTCGTAATAGCGAACTTGTCGGCTACCTGATGGGCGTGCGCCACATCCTCCTGGCTACTGTGGCAGGGCATAATCACCCCCAGTGTGCTCCGGGGCAGGGCATGCTGGCAGAGCACGGCCAGTACCGAAGAATCGAGTCCACCGCTCATGCCAAATACCGCCCCCTTGCACCCCGCCGCCTCTACTTTATACCTTATCCACGAGACTAACTTGTCGGCTAGCTGCTTGGTTTCCATATAATGCCCCTTTAGCGTAGTAAATATAATACCGCTATAATTGATTTAGCACAACCTGTTTGGTTAAATTAGTTAACCGGGTAACTATGGGGACAATGGGCATGATTTATTCAGTTGGCCGAAGGCTCTTGAGCGATAGCCGGGCCAGGGCATCGCAATATATGAAATTTATCGCCAGCCTCAGGCATTTGAATTTATTTGGCATGGTGGCTCTGGCCGGGGTTATTGTACCCTTTCTGATGCTCCTGACTGAGGTTATTCTTATTTATTTTAACCCGGACTACAATCCCATTGTTGAATCTATCAGTGCCCTGGGACTGAAGCCGTTGGGCTGGGTGCAGAGTATCAGCTTTCTGATGGTTGGCCTGTTAACGGAGGTATTCGCCCTCGGGCTTTATTTCAGTGTTAAAAGGCGTGTCGGTTTCAAAACAGCTATCGCCTTACTGGTCTTTTTTGGCTTTGGTCTGCTGCTTATCGGTGCCTTCCGAACGTACCCATCGGGTGGTTCGTATACTGTCGAAAACATAATACACTATCTAACGGCACGCGCCATTTTCGCCTTATTCCCGATTGCCTGTTTCCTGATGGCGATAAGCCTGAGAGCTGACCCCGCCTGGAAAGTCCTTTTTGGCTATACTATTGTTACCGGCGTTATCGCGGCTATTCTAGTCATACTCTGGATTTCTTTTCAGTTCCAAATCAACTGGTTCGGTCTGTACGAGCGAGTATTGGTCGCCAACGCCGTGGTCTGGCTGGAAGTAATGGCGGTAAATCTTTTGCGTCTCTCCATACGCGAAATCAAGGGGGACTGGGCGATATGACGGGGATTTATAAAGCGGTGCCCACCCGCACCGGTGTGGCCAATCCGCCCCTTCACTACGGTAAGGCGCCACCGCTTCGCTTAAATAGCAGATACCCCCCGCCCATCCCCCCTAGAATTATAGCCACTGCTACTATGCCCAGGGCACAGAGCAGGGCGGCGTAGCTGAAGAAAGGCTCGGGGAAGAGCCGAAGCATGTAGCCCTCGGCTGACCAGTAGGGATTGGTGAAGAAGAGAAGGTGGAACTGATAGAAGAGGTGGCGGAAGCCAGTCAGGGTGTTTAATAGTATTAGACCCAAAATGAGCAGCAGGGTAAGACCGCTGCCACCCACCACCCCCCCGGCCAGCTGGCGGCGGTCTTTTCGCCATAAGAGATAAGCCCCGGCGTAGGCTAAAGCATAAATCAGCGTCCCCAGCAAAACCCAGTAGTCCAGCCAGATTAGCCGCTTGACATCGCTGAAGTGAATGGTCTCCTCCGGGGTAAAAAGTGGAATTTCAGTGCCATCCTGAATAACGGTGAGGTCAATATATTCCTCAGCCGAGTTAAAATAGCCAATCAGCCCGGCGTATATCTCTTCCAGCTCGGCATCGGACAGCTTCAGCCCGGCGCCGGCCAGGTCCTGGCTGACCTGATATTTTTCCGGGCTGTGGGGATAGAGCCAGAGGCTGTTTACCGCCCCGCCCAGGCTGGCGGTCAGTAGCAGTACCGGCAGGCACAGGATAAATGCCCAGCGGGCTACCGTAACCAAAAATTTCAAGTCTTACCCCCGCCCTAAATTTTACACTTTCAAGGCTGAAAATAATACCCTGTAATTACGGAAACGCCGGGAGGATCGTCTGACATATCTATAGAATTGCCTCTTTTTGGTGCATCGGGTGGCTTTTTGTGTCTACTCTCATTCATTACCTCTAAAATCAGTCGTTTTTAATGCGTGGTATAATATATATGGGGAGCAACCTTATTGTAGGTGGAGGTGAGTAAACCACCCGAGGGGGATGCACAGCCAGTGCGGTGGTTAATGCTCACTTGAGGGGGTGAGCCATGTTTCACACGATCGGCAAGATGCTTTAAAATATAATATAATTATGAAGGAAGTATCTGATCTCCTAGCTATATATTGAGTATTTTGTGTGTCATAAAAAGATAAAAGTTTAATCAACCGGGGGAACAAAAAATGAAAGTATCCCAAATGTTTATCAAACTAACTTTATCTGTCATACTGTCACTCGCTTTCTTGGCGATGGTCAGCATGCCCGTAATGGCACAATCAGTTACTGTCTCTCCGACAAGTGGCACTGTGGACTCCAAGGTCTCGGTAAGTGGCTCGGGCTTCACATCCGGCCTGGCTTTCAAGGTCTATTTTGCCTATAACACATCTTATGAAATAGTCAGGAGCGGCACAGTTACAACCAGCGGGACAATTTCGGCATCTTTCACTGTTCCCGAGATGCCTGCTGGTGCCTGTACTATTTCGGTGCGTACGTCTGCCAACTCTGTCAGCAGTACTTTCACTGTAGTTCCGGCGATTGAGCTTGATGAGACATCCACTTATGTCGGCGAAAAGATCACGGTGAGTGGTACCGGTTTTGACGACGACAAAAAGGTGACCATAAAATTTGAAAATGATAATGTTGCCACTGGTAGGACAGATGATGACGGCAGTTTTAGTGGAGTCACTTTTCCAGTTCCTGAGATACAGCGTGGCAGCTATACGGTAAAAGTTACTGACGGTACCAATACCGCCTCCACCAGTTTAGAAGTGAAGCAGTCAGTCAATATTACACCAGACTCAGGGACTGTGGGGGCTACGATAAAAGTCACCGGTCATGCCTTCAGAGCTAAGCGGTCGATAAAACTAACCTATGATGGGGCGGCAATTTCTACCAGCCCGTCATCCGTGACTACAGATAGTGATGGCACATTTAGTGCTACTTTCATTGTACCAGCTGGTTCCAGTCGTACTATTGAGGTAAAAGCTAGCGATGGTACCTATAGTGCTAGTGACACTTTAACATTAATGGCCAATATTGACATGAGCCCGACAAGTGGCGAAGTTGGTTCCCAGCTTACGGTTAGCGGTAGCGGCTTTGGCGCTAGCAAATCAGTGAATATCGCCTTTGATAATTTACTCGTGGCAACGACCAGTACAGATCGTAACGGTAACTTCAGCACCGGTTGTAGTGTGCCACCGAGTTTCAGTGGCGCTCATACCGTAAAGGCAATGGATGGGAAAGTCACCGCTAGTGCCCCATTTGACACTTTAGCCAGCATGGTTCTTGACCCAGCGATGGGTCAGATCAATGCCGAGATTCAGGTAAGTGGTCACGGGTTTGGGGCTAATAAGTTAGTAACCATCCAATTTGCTAATGTGACTATCAGAACCGCCGCTACTGACGCCAATGGCAGTTTCAGTGATAAATTCAAAGTGCCTCAATATGATAGCGGTAACTACAATGTAGTTGCGAGTGATGGCATCAGTACACTTACTTCTGTTTTTACCCTTACCGTTAGCGCCAGCCTAAGTCAGACTACGGGTAACATTGGTGAAAATCTTACTGTCACCGGGAGCGGATTCACCGGAGCGGTAAGCATCAAATATGAGGATGTGGTGGTAGCTTCTAAGATTGCCGATGCTAATGGTGCATTTTCGACTACCTTTAATGTCCCACCTAGTGTACATGGACACCACATCATTACCGTTAGCGGCACAATTAGTACCATACAGCTTACCTTTACCGTGGAGTCTGACCCACCGGCGGCACCAATTCCAATCCAACCATTAATCAGCGCCAGGGAAAATTCACGGCCATCCTTTACTTGGACAGCGGTTGCTGACCCAAGCGGTGTAACCTACACTTTACAGATTGCCACCAGTCCCGGCTTCAATAACATAATATTGCAAAGGGAAGGGCTGACTACCTCACCATACGAACTCGCCAAGGCAGAAAAGCTGCGTTCTACCAGCAAGGAGACTCCTTACTATTGGAGGGTTAAGGCGGTAGACCGTGCTCAAAACGAGAGTGCCTGGTCAGAGTCAGGTTCATTCTATGTCAGCTTCTTGACAGATTGGGTCAAATATATCCTGATCGGTCTCGGAGAGGCGATTCTCCTCTTATTTGCCTTCTGGCTGGGTATGAAAATTACTCGCCGGGCAGCATCTGAATGAATTGTTCCTTTTTACAATTGAGAAAACAAATCGTCAAATTGTTGAATTAAAAAGGGGAGCAGCGATGCTCCCCTTTCTTTAAAATCTCTCATTTTACCTTGAAACAACCACCCAGTTGAAGGGCACGCCTAGATATTTGTTGAACTGTTTTGTGGTATGTGAAGGCTGAAAATAATACCCCGTCAAACTGGCCCTGTGTTATAATTACGGAAACGCCGGGCCGGGGAGAGTAGATGTTTACCCATCTCCATGTTCATACTGAATACAGTCTGCTTGATGGCATGTGCCGCATTCCCCGGCTGGTGGGGCGGGCCAAAGAGCTGGGGATGGACAGCCTGGCGATAACCGACCACGGGGCGATGTACGGCGTCATCCAGTTCTATCTGGCTGCCCGGGAAGCCGGTATAAAGCCGATTATCGGCTGTGAGGTTTATGTTGCCCCCGGCAATCGCTTCACCCGGGAGCCAGGCGATAAAAACTACCACCTTATTCTGCTGGCCAAGGACGAGACCGGCTACCGCAATCTAATCCAGCTCACCACCAAAGCCAACCTTGAGGGTTTCTATTACAAGCCAAGGGTAGATAAAGAACTTCTGGAGCAGTATCACCAGGGGCTGGTTGCCCTCTCGGCCTGTCTCAGTGGTGAGGTGCCCCGGCTCATTCTGCAGGGACGTCCCCAGGAAGCCAGGCAGGCTGCCTTATGGTATCAGCAGACCTTTGGCGATTTTTATTTTGAGATACTGAGGCACCCTATATTTGAGCTGGAGCAGATAAACCAGGTGCTGATTGAGCTGGGTGGTGAACTGAATATTCCGCTGGTCGCCACCAATGATGTCCACTATATCAATCAGGAAGATGCTTCTGCTCATGACCTGCTGCTCTGTATCGGCACCAACTCTTCCGTTTATGACGAAAAGCGGGTGAGGATGGCCGGCGACTTCTTCTACCTGAGGAGCCCGGAGGAGATGGCGGAGCTTTACCGTGACCTTCCCCAGGCTCTGGAGAACACCGAGCGCATTGCCGAAATGTGTAATCTGGAGCTTGAGTTTGGCCGCCTCTATCTCCCCGAGATAGAGCTGCCTGAAGATAAAACAGCCGACCAGTTTCTGGCTGACCTTTGCTATCAGGGGCTGCATCAACACTATCCCAAGCCCACCCCGGAGATAAAGAAGCGGCTGGACTACGAGCTGGAGGTAATCAAAAAGACCAATTTCGCCAATTATTTCCTGGTCGTCTGGGACATTATTTCCTTTGCCAGGGAGCACGGCATCCTGTTCGGGGTCAGGGGCAGTGCCGCCGCCAGCATCGCCCTGCACTGTCTGGGTATCACTGAGGTTGACCCGATTGAAAACCGGCTTGTCTTTGAGCGCTTTCTCAATCTGGAGCGTCGGGAACTTCCCGATATTGATCTGGACTTTCAGGATGACCGCCGTGACGAGGTTATCGCCTATGTCTCCCGGAAATACGGGCAGGGCCATGTTGCCCAGATTATTACTTTCGGCACGCTGGGTGCCCGAGCCGCCCTGCGCGATGTCGGTCGGGCGCTGGGTATGCCCTACAGCTTTGTTGACCGTGTTGCCCGGCTGGTGCCCTTTATCCCTCATATGACCTTATCTCGAGCCCTGGATGATAATGCGGAGCTCAAGAATATCTACTATGAGGATACCAGCATTCGCAACCTGATTGACTCTGCCAAGAGAATTGAGGGTATTTCACGCCATGCCAGCACCCATGCTGCCGGCGTCGTCATCTCCAAAGAGGCGCTCACCCAGTTTGTTCCCCTGCAGCGGGCGAGCAAGGGTAATGATGAATCAGTGCTCATGACTCAGTTCGCCATGGAGGACATCGCCCGCATCGGGCTGCTTAAAATGGACTTCCTCGGTCTGGCTAACCTCAGCATTCTGGGCAAAGCCAGGGAGATTATTCAGCAGAACCGCGGTGTCGAGATTGACCTGCACCGTATCCCGCTGGATGATGCCAATACCTTTGACCTGCTCTCTTCCGGGGAGACGGCCGGGGTGTTCCAGCTGGAGGGAGCCGGTATGCGCCGTTACATCAAGGAGCTTAAACCGACCACCTTCAGTGATATTGCCGCCATGGTCGCCCTCTATCGCCCCGGACCGATGGAGCACATCCCCACCTTCATCGACGCCAAGCATGGCCGGGCGCCCATCCGCTATCCCCACCCGGCACTGGCCGGCATTCTGGAAGAGACCTACGGGGTGATTGTATATCAGGACCAGGTGCTATTTATCGTCCAGACCCTGGCTGGTTACAGCCTGGGGCAGGCGGATATCTTCCGCAAGGCAATGGGCAAGAAGATTGCTGATGTTATGAAGAAAGAGAAGCGTAATTTTATTGCCGGTGCCAGGAAGAACGGCTTCTCGGCTGAGGTAGCCGGTGCCGTCTTTGCTCTCATTGAGCCCTTTGCCGGCTATGCCTTTAATAAGGCGCACAGTTTCAGCTATGCCCTTATTGCCTATCAGACCGCTTATCTCAAGGCTAACTTTCCCGCCGAGTATATGAATGCTTTTCTGATTACCCATGCTGACCAGTTAGAGAAGGTAACCAGCGCCGTGGCGGAATGCCGGCGCCTGGGGATTGAGATATTACCCCCGGATATAAACCGCAGCCAGGCCAACTTTACTATTGAGAAGGATGGCAGAGAGACCCCGGCGATTCGCTTCGGGCTGACCGCGATTAAGAATGTCGGCTCTGGCGCGGTAGCGCCGGTTATTGCCGAGCGAGAAAAAAGGGGCGAGTATAAGTCCGTTGAAGACCTCTGCCGGCGCAGTGACCTGAGCGGGCTAAACAAGCGGGTGCTGGAGAGCCTGATTAAGGTCGGTGCCTTCGACTCTCTGGGCGACCGTGGCGCTTTGCTCCAGAATGTTAGCAACATCCTATCGCTGGCGCAGCGCCAGCAGCAGCTCAGGCAGACCGGCCAGTCGACCATGTTTGACCTCTGGGGAGAGAAAATGCCGGTGCCGATACCCAGCCTTGATTTAACCACCGCCGAAATCTCACTCAAAGAGAAGCTTGCCTGGGAGAAGGAGCTGATGGGGGCCTATATTTCGGAGCACCCCTTCAGCGCCTTTGCCGATAAAGTAGGCTCGGAGACCACCCTGTGCGGTCAGATTGATGCCGAGCTAGCCGGACAAACGGTGGTCGTCGCCGGGCTGGTGGTCTCGGCCCATCACCTGTTTACCCGCGAGCAAAAGCCCTTCGTCAGTGCCATTCTGGAGGACCTCAGCGGCAGTATTGAGATTATGGTCTGGCCTAAAATCTTTGCCGATACCAAAGAGTTATGGCAGGAAGGCAATATTCTGGAGGTCGGCGGCAGGGTGAGGGTGAGGGAAGAGCGGGTGCAGATAAACTGCGACCAGGTTCGCCAGTACCAGCCGGAAGCGGCCCAGGGTGAGCCAGAAGCAGCCCCGCCACCGGCGGAGCTACCCGAAGCGGCTAAGAAAGTGACTAAAAAAGTTACTCAGGAAACGGCTAAAGAAGCGGTTGCCGCTCCGGAGAAGGGTCGCCAGCTGGTAATCCATCTCACCCAGACCAGCGACGCCGAGAATGATATTACCTATCTCAACAAATTGATTAACATCATGAAAGACTTCCCGGGCTATGATGAAGTGAGCCTGCGCATCACCAACGGGGAGAAGGTCTTTACTCTCAAGCTGCCTGACCTGACGATTGACTACTCTCCCGAACTGCGCAGGCGCCTGGTGGAGGTGGTGGGGGAGAAGGGCATCAATATAGAGCTGCGCTGATAGTATCCAGGCTATCAAAGAAGGGCAAAAAGGTATATAATTTTCACAAAATTCATTGAGGAGAAGTGGTAAATGCCCTCAGGTGAGACCAATCAGGGGCACCGCCAAAGGCTCAGAGAGAGATTTATCAAGTCGGGTATTAAGGGCTTTCATGACTATGAAATTATTGAGCTGCTGCTGAGCCTGGGTACCCCCCGCCGGGACTGTAAACCGGCGGCTAAAGAGGCGGTAAAAAGGTTCAAGACCTTAAGGGGTGTCCTGGAAGCCCCGGCTGAAGAGCTCCAGCAGATAGATGGCATCGGCCCCCAGAACTCTTTCGGTATCCGGCTGGTGCAGGAAGTAGCCCGGGAGTTCCTCAAGGAGAGGATTATTGAGCAGCCGATTTATAAATCCGCCCAGGAGATTTTTGACTACCTCTACCACTCCATGCGGGACCTCAAGAAGGAAGTTTTCAAGGTTATTTATCTAAATAGCCAGAACCAGATTCTTGATACCGACGACCTGTTTGAGGGGACGGTGAATAGCGGTGCCATCTCACCCCGCCAGGTTATGGAGAGCGCGCTAAAACACTACGCCGCCGCGCTAATCTTTGTCCACAACCACCCCTCCGGCAACCCCGAGCCAAGCCGGAGCGATAAAGAGCTGACCCGGGACCTGGTCTATTCCGCCAGTATCATCCAGATAAGGGTCCTGGACCATATTATCGTGGGTAATAATCAATACTTCAGCTTTGCCGTTGAGGGACTGATTGAGGAATACGAGACCGGCTATTTGAACCTCAAGATAAGAGAGCGAGCCGGAAAGTCAAGCCGCTACCAGGCTAAAGCGCCTGATGCCAGATTTTACTGGCAGAAGTAACCGGTTTAGTGCTTTTTGCCGGTGGCTTCCAGAGAAAGCAGGCGCTGCTTCATCTCAGCCCCGCCGCTGAAGCCCCCCGGCCGGCCACTGGTGGCGACTACCCGGTGGCAGGGGATGATAATCGGCAGCGGGTTTTTGCCCAGAGCCTGCCCCACCGCCCGCAGCGCTTCCGGTTTGCCCGTTTGCTCCGCCACCCAGCCATAGCTCCTGGTCTCACCGTAGGGGATAAGTCTGGTTATCTCCCACACCTCACGCTGGAAGGGGGTGGCTTGGGACAGGTCGAGCTTGTCGGGAAAGCTAACCCCGGCGCCATAAAAATAGGCGCTGAGCCGATTTGTCAGGTCTTTAAATGAATTGGGAGACCAGCTGGCAAAATTTACGCCATCACCTAATTGCTGGCGGGCTTGTTGGGCGGAGGACTGGGGCAGGGTGGTGGCCAGCAGCCCGGAACTTGAGCCCAATACTCCTGCCCAGCCCATATTGGTTCTGAAGGTAGCGTAGCGCAGTTTGGAACCCATGGTTTACATAACTATGACTTCAGCAGGTGGCGGCGCTGCAGATAGGCGGCAAAAACTATCAGCACCAGCCCCAGGAGAATACTGGCCAGTATCTTAACTGGCTGCAGTATATCCATGCTGAGAAAGAAGCCATAGGTAAAAATGCCAGTAATCACGGCAATGCCGTAGGTAATATGATGGGCTTTGACTTGTCTACCTCTTGCCGCCCGGTAAATAAGCCAGCCAATAAAGCCTAGAATGGCAAACGTTGCTATTGTAATTACTATTCCCATCTAGCTACCACCCCAGCTCTTGAAAGTACTTAGTCAGAAAGGCAAACATACCCACGGTTAGTAGCAGGGAAACCAGCTTCCCTATCTCAGACATGTACTTCACATACTCTGCTGCCAGAAAGCCGATACCAGCCAGGCAGAACAGAATACCAAAACCAAATAAGATATATTCTAGCTTCATTTTAAGCTCTCCGATTATCTAGACGGGACTATTTCCGGTTTCGGCGGGTAGGGAATCGGGTTTACACTGACGATTATCTTTCGTTCTATCTCTCCCCTTTTGATGAGTATAGAGTACTGGTAGGATTGCTCAAGGAGCGTGCCATCGGGTAGCAGTTCGGCGGTGTCTACCAGCCACTCCACCTTTGCCTTGGCGAAGGGGCCTATCGAGACCGGATATGTGCCTAAATCAGCCACCTTTTCCTGACCGTGCCATACCGAGGCTTCAATATCGGCGTTATAGCCGGAAAACTGGTGGTTAGCCACTTCATACTGCAGGAATACCTTTTCTCCCCAGGTTACCCCGGTTGACCAGGACCATTCCTGGCGCAGCCAGAAATCGGGCTCTATCTCCTGCTCATACTCGCCGCTGGTAACATTGAGGGTGTCATAGACACCCAGATAGCCATCAACCACAAATATGGTGATAAGACCAAAGAAACAGGCCAGAGTGAGATATAAAAACAGGGTCTTTCTCATTGGCTATATTATACCACGGAAACGCCATAGGGTATTTCAATCCAGCTCGGGTTCAATCAGGCCGTAGTTGCCATCCTTGCGCCGGTAGAGCAGGTTGAGTGAATCGGTCTCGGCATTAAGAAACAGAAAGAAGTCGTGCCCTAGCAGCTCCATCTGGTCGATGGCTTCGTCCACTGACATTGGTTTAACGGCAAAGCGCTTAACTTTAGTTACCCTTTGGGCCGGTTCGGTGGTCTCTAATTCCGGCTGAAATTCGGTACGGGCGAGGGAGCTACCCCGCCCCCTTTTATATAGCTTCCCCTTATGGTGCTCAATCTGCCGGTCCATGGTCGCCACCACCTTATCAATAGCCGCCAACAGGTCATCCCCCCTCTCCTCGCCGCGCAGAATGGTGCCTTGGCTATCCAGGGTTATCTGGGCGACAAAGCGGTGCTCAACGGACCTGGTCTTTTCTTCGGTGACTTCCACTATGGATTCGATAATGCCGGGCAGGTGGCGGCTGAGCTTGTCCACCTTGCGCTCAATATAGCGCCGCACGGTAGGGGTTACCTTTACATTCTTACCGGTTATCTGTAACTCCATATGCTTACTCCTTTAGATCTCCCTGGCGAGCACCACTCCCCACACCGAGCTGGCCCCGCCGGCCTTAACTGCCCTGGCGCAGGCATCAAGGGTTGCCCCCGAGGTGGCGACATCATCGATGAGCAGGACCGGCTTATCTTTAAGCCGCTGGTTGCGGCAGGAGAAGGCATCGGCGACGTTAGCCCGCCGTTCTGCCACAGTTTCGGCTCTGGCCTGGGGGGGTGACTCTCGTTTTCGGGTGAGGCAGCCGTCTACCACCGGTAGTCCGCTGAGCTTGCTCAGCTCTCTGGCCAGCAGGTGAGCTTGATTGTAGCCCCGCTCCCGCAGCCGTTTGGCGTGCAGCGGCACCGGCACCAGAGCTTCTCCCGGCAGTGGATTTTTAACCAGATAAACGTGCAGTAGTTCCGCCAGCGGTTGGGTTAGGGCTCTCAGGTTGCGGTATTTTAGCTGGTGAATTGCCTGGCGCATTACCCCCTCAAATCGGAAGGGGGCACGTATACCGTCTATGGCGGCTTGCCAGCCAACACAGCTGGGACAGATAACGCCACTGGCTTGGGGTCGGCCACACTTTGGACAGATGAGGGGCATAATTCGGGCTAGTGAGCGATAACAGGAATCGCAGATAAACTCACCTTCCCGGCCACAGCCCACACACCATCGGGGAAACAGCAAATCCAGTGCTATCCCCCTAACCTTGGCTAATTGAGGAAGCACACCTGCCATCTATTCAGAATTTACCGCTAAACTCTATCGGACACGAGCACTATGAGCTGCCCCGCTCATAATGGGTTCATTAATATAGATATCCCCATTCCTGATCTTCAGGTTAAAGCCACAATCGGGGTTAGTGCAAACCCAGGCTTTGTAGTAAATAGCTGCTCCTTGATTGCCAAAATCAGATAGAGGCACTAGGTCTCCACTCTGGCACTTCTGGCATTTGGGGAAATTGAACTGTTCCAATAGGGCCACCTCCCAGCCGGATAAATTTTCTAATAGTATACACTAAGCATTTTTCGTTGACAAGGGCTTGCCCAGTCTGGCGGAGCTAATTTGACTATAAATCGCCCCCTCTCTGGTCAGCTGGCTCCGCATTAAGCTGATAGACTCGGCTTTGATTTCAGGGGCGGCCTTAAAACTGGTGCCGGCGATAAGCTGCCCCAGGCTTTGCCGCTGGGCGGGTGTTGCCTGGTCACGAAGCCGGGCCAGGGTAAGATGGGGCACAAAGGGGCGTGACTCCGGGGTAAAACCCAGAGTAGCCAGACCGGACTCGAGGTTTTGCTGAAGCTGTTTTAATCTGTCCAGCGCTCCGCTGAGGCCCACCCAGACTACCTGGACTCGCCTCAGATTGGGGAAAACACCGAGCTCTCTGACCTCCAGAGTGAAGGGGGCAATTTCGGGGACAGCCGCCGCCATTACCCTGGTGATATCATCCAGCCGGTCCGGTGCCACATTGCCCAGAAACTTCAGGGTCAGGTGGATGCTGTAGGGGTCAATCCACTTTACCCAGCGCTGTTCCCCGGACTTTAGCTGTGCCTGAAGCCGGCTGATCTCGGCTTTTAGCGCCTCAGGCAGCTCAATGGCAATAAAAGAGCGAATCGACTCCATGCTTAGGCTGGCTCCACCCTGTCTTAAATACCCAGTAACTTCCGGGCATTACCGCCCAGAATCAGACTCCTGGTTTCCTGGGCTAAATCCAGTGAGTTTATCTCCTTGAGCAGACGCCCCTGCGCCAGCAGGGGGTAGTCGCTACCGAACATAATTTTGTCAGCGCCGACCAGTTGAATCACCTGGTGATATATCTCGGGGCTGTAGAGATAGGGCGAGGCGGCGGTATCAAAGAAGACGTTTTTCATCGCCTTTTTTACCTCCGGCATCAGGGCATAGAAGGGAAGCCCCCCTCCCCAGTGGGCACAGACGATGGTTAAATCAGGGAAGGCGGTAATAAAGGGGTAGAGCATTTCCGGGGTAATCGCCCCCTTGCCGGGATAGTGATGGCCTACCGGCTCCGAGGCGTGGGTAAGCAGAATCAGCTGGTGCTTTCTCAGTGTCTCAATAATGGGTAACATTATCTCGTCGCTGAGCTCAAATAGCTGCATATCCGGTCTTATTTCGCCGATGCCCCTTATCCCCCCTTTGGCGCAGCGCTCAATCTCGGCGACGGCGGCGTCAAAAGAGTTGGGCTGGACGCTGCCGAAGCCGATCAGTCGCTTCGGGTAGCGGGCAACTGACTCCAGGATATAATCGTTGGTTTCGACACACAGCTCGTGGGTGGTCCAGCCGATATTGACAATAACCGAGATGTCAATGCCTTCTTTGTCCATGCTGTCAATAAGCTCGTCGGCGGTGGCCAGCTTGGCCTCTTTGTGGGAGTAGAGAACGGCAAAGCAGGGGTCACTGTCAATATACTGGTTGCGCTTCTTCTTTATCTGGGGTGGGAAGACATGGGTGTGGAAATCAATAATCATCGCTAGATTCTAGCAAAATCTCGGGGACAACTTCAAGTTTTGCCCCTGAATTTGCTTGAAATTTAGAGATTTAGCTTAAATAGTATAGTATAATAGCGTCACTGGCGGTTGTTTAAGTGTCAATAAAGTTATAAGATAATGGGCTAGGAAGCGGAGGAATATCGAGGGAAGGGGGGTGATAGCAACCCGGGTTAGAAAGTAGGCTAATTTAATTGTTGCTTAATCTATATTCTTAAGCCGTTAAGGCTAACTATAAAAAAATAACCACCGAGGTAGAATAATGTTTACAGAACTGGTTCACATCGGTTTCGGCAATATACTAGCCATGAATAAAGTTATTGCTATCGCCTCGCCAAACTCAGCACCCACTAAGCGTGTTGTTCAGGAAGGAAGAAACAAAGGGCTGCTGATTGACATGACCAATGGTAGAAGAACTAAAGCGGTTATCTTTACCGATAGCGGACATATTATCCTGGCTGCTCTTGCCCCGGAAACTATCTCCAGTCGTTCCCAGCTGAGTCGGGGAGGTTCAATACTAAGGCCAGAGTAGAGCGGTGAAAAGGGAAACTCCCCAAACGCAATTGCCATCTAACCTAACCAATCAACCGTTACTGGTAGTCCTCTCGGGTCCTTCAGGGGCGGGGAAGGATGCCGTTATCGCCAAGCTGAAGGACTCCGATTTCCCCATTGAGCGCATTGTCACTGTGACGACGCGACCCCGGCGAGCCAGCGAAAGTGATAGTGTGGACTACCATTTTGTTTCGCCGCAAGAGTTCCAGAAGATGATTCGGGGTAAAAAGCTGCTGGAGTGGGCGAATGTCTATGGCAACTGGTACGGTGTGCCCAAAGAGGCGGTGAAACAGGCCATGGAACGGGGGCAGGATGTCATGCTGAGGACCGATGTCCAGGGAGCCGCCTCCGTTAAAAAAATAATGCCCCAGGCTATTCTTATCTTTCTGATGCCCGCTTCAATGGAGGAGCTTGATACCAGGCTCAAGCAGCGCCACACCGAGTCATCGCTTGACCTTGCCGTACGCACCAGGATTGCGGAAGAAGAAATAAAAAGGCTGCCTCTGTTTAACTACATCGTGGTCAACCGGCAGGGTGAGATTGACTCGGCAGTAGCTGACATTAAAGCCATTCTCAGAGCCGAAAAGTGCCGGGTAAAAGCCTAGCCGGTGGCGCGGTAGGCTAGAAGAACATCCCCAGCAACCAGGCAATAAGATACCCCAGCCCCCCGCATATCGGGAAGGTTACTATCCAGGCGGTGATGATATTACCGGCCACCCCCCAGCGAACTGCCGAAAGGCGCTTGGTAGCGCCTACACCCATGACGGCTGAGCTTATGCAGTGGGTGGTGCTTATCGGGATACCCAGGTGTGAGGCGGCTTCAATAACGGCGGCGGCTGAGGCTTGAGCCGCAAAGCCGCGAACCGGTCTGAGGGTAGTAATCCTCATGCCCAGGGTACGGATAACCCGCCAGCCGCCGATAGCGGTGCCGAAGCTAATGGACAGCGCGGAGGCGATTATTACCCACCATGGAATTTGGTCCCATACTGCCGCCGCCTGCTCCATCTGACCAATCCCCTGATAGTAAATTACCAGTGCCATGGCGATAATGCCGATGGGCATCTGGCCATCATTTTTACCGTGGGCATAGGCGATAAAAGCGGCGGCCAGGATTTGCAAACGACTGAAAACAACCCGCAGTTTGGCCAGGGCGGTACGGCGGAATACCCAGAATATGGCCACCATCAGCAGGAAGGCGCCAGCAAAGCCGAGCAGGGGAGCGATAACTACCGCGGACAGGACTTTGCCCAGGACACCCCATACCACGGCCTCACTACCCGCCCCGGCTACACCGGCGGCGGCCAGCCCGGCGACGAAGCCGTGGGTCAGGCTTATAGGCATACCGAGGTAGGTAGCCATTATGCCCCAGATAATAATGGCGGATAAAGCGGCAATCACGGTGACGTAGGTTATCGCCTCGGGTACCAGAATACCCTTGCCGATGGTTTGGGCAACGGCGGTGCCGGTAGCGGCACCGGCCATATTGGCGACGACGGCTATTAGCAACGCGTTTCGGGGGGAGAGGGCACGGGTACTAACTGCGGGGGCAAGGGCGTTGGCGGCATCGTTGAAGCCGTTAACCACACCAAAGCCGATTGCCAGGGCAATAATTGAGAAAAGGAGCCAAAGGGAAGGCTCAGCCATGCTTGATGGCTACTCCTTCGAGGACGTTAGCTACGTCCTCGCATCTGTCAGTGGCGCTCTCCATATGCTCGTAAATCTCGCGCCACTTGATAACATGGGCAAAATCTTTGGAATCATCAAACAGCTCAGCCATCGCGGCGCGAAATACTTTGTCGGCCACATTTTCCAGGCGGTTAATCTCCACACACCGTTCCAGGACCTGTTTTAACTGGGCGCGGTGTCGCAATTGGGGCACCGCCCTTTCTATCTCAGCCGCTGCCTGGACTATGGTCTCCGCCAGCTCTTTAGCTCTCTGGGTGGGCTGGTCTATTTTATATATCAGCATGGCATCGGCCGCAGCGTGGATAAAATCGGTGACATCATCCAGGGAATGAGCCAGTGAAGCGATATCCTCCCGGTCAAAGGGGGTAACAAAGGTGCGGTTTAGCTCTTTCATAATCTGGTGGGTAATGCGGTCACCTTCATGCTCTAGCTCGGTTATTTCGCCTATCATTATCTCGACATTATGCCAGGTATCAAGTAGATTTTTTAAGCTATGGGCGGTTTTGACGGCATTGTGGGCGCTCTCTTCAAAAAGCTCAAAAAACTTCTCTTCCCGGGGAATGAAGGGGAATTTAAACATGGCTAATCCTCTGAAAAGCAGGCGCCGCGAAAAAGCTCATATCCAGCACTTTCGTTTTCAGTTTAGAGGAGACATATTTGATTGTCAATACTCGTTACCGTATATTGACACTTACTTGGTTGAGGGGTAGAATTTTCTAATCGCCAGACAGATATCAGACAGATAACGGATGCAAAATAAATGGCGCCCAAAACTTGGTGACCGTGTTTTTCGCCCCCGACGGATTAAGCGTTACCGCCTGCGGCGAGTATTAGGCGTTCCCGCCCTTTTCAGTGCTGGCTATGGGAATGTCGGCTCCTCCATTTACTATGCTCTGGGTATTGTTGTCCTGGTGGCAATGGGGGCTACCCCGGTGGTGCTTGGTATTGCCGGCATCCTCTTTATCTTTACTGCCCTTACCTACGCTGAAGGCACTGCCATGTTGCCTGAGGCGGGTGGCTCAGCCAGTTTTGCCCGTCACGGCTTTAACGATGCCATTGGTTTCACTGCCGGCTGGGCGCTGATGCTGAGCTATATTGTCACCATCGCCATCTCAGCCTATACTATTCCGCCTTATCTCGGCTACTTCTGGGCACCCTTCAAGGACTCGGTTATTGTGGGTACGGCCTTCTCTATGGGTATTGTTTTCTTCCTGATGATGATAAATGTCATCGGGGTGAAGGAGACCTCTTTCGTCAATATCGGCGCCGCCATAATAGATTTGGCTACCCAGGTTTCCCTGGTGGTCATTGGCTTCATTCTGCTCTTTAATCCGGTGGTTCTGCTGCACCGTATCTTTGATAACTGGCCCACCTTTGACAATCTGATTCTGGGCATAGCCTTAGCCGCCATTGCCTATACCGGCATTGAAACCATGTCTCAAATGGCTGAGGAAACGAAACAGCCGGAGAAAAATGTACCGAGGTCACTGGTGATGATGATATTTGCCGTTCTGGTAATCTTTGCCGGCATTTCTCTGGTGTCCCTGTCGGCAATGACTCCTCAGGAGATTGCCGCAGACTGGTCTAGAGACCCGATAGCCGGCATCGCCGCCAATCTACCGCTGGTATTACTGCGTGATGTCCTCAAACCGTTGATTGCCATATTAGCCGGTACTATTTTGCTCATCGCCACCAATGCCGGGCTGATGGGCATATCACGGCTGGCTTTTTCGCTGGGTAGTCATCGGCTGGTGCCACCGGTGCTGAGTCGGGTCCACCACCGTTTTAAGACCCCCTATGTTTCCGTAATTCTATTCAGCCTGGTGGCTATTCTCATCCTGTCGCCGGGATTTTTTGCCGCTGATGTCTTTAGAAACATGGGCACCCTTTATGCCTTCGGTTCACTGCTGGCCTTTATGTTTGCCCACGCTTCAATTCTCAGACTGAGAGCCAAAAAGCCGGAGATGCCCCGCCCCTTCAAGCTCGGTTGGAACCTGCGTTTTAGAGGCTATGAGATGCCGATAAGCGCTATCCTGGGATTAGTGGTCACCATGGTAATATGGCTGATTATAATGATTACCCAGCCCTACAGTCGCTGGGTTGGTCTGGCCTGGATGGTAGTTGGCCTGATTATCTATGTTATCTATCGGCGCCGAAATGGCCTGTCCCTGACTCAGTCCGCCGGCAAAAACCTGCCCAAAGAGGGTTAGCCGCCTCTCAGTGCCATTCGCAGTTGCTCTTCTGATTCCGGCGCAGTGAGGGCGATTATCTGGTCTCCACCCTGAAGAACGGTATTGGCCGTAGCCAGGCGGGGCGGGTGCTCTTTGGGGATAACCAGGATCAGCTTACTCTGTTCGGGTAGTGAAAGCTCCTTGACTGCTTTGCCCACCGTGTTGGCTTCGGGGGGGATTTTTACTTCCACAACTTCCAGCCCCTTGTCTCTCAGGGTCAACAGGTGGGTTAGCGGATGAGTAGGTACCTGTTCCTCGATATGTTCCAGGATAATATTGGTACTGCTCACGGTAACATCGATGCCCAGTTTCTTGAAGAGGACTTCATTTTGGGGGTTTCGGATGCGGGCAATGGTGCGGGGCACATTGAATTTATGCTTGGCTACCTGGCAGGTAACAAAGTTATCCTCATCATCACCGGTGACCGCGATAAGCATATCCGCCCGCCCGGTGCCTATTTCAGCCAGGGTAGCCGCTTCACAGCCATCCCCGCGAAAGCAGACATTGCCCAACTCATCATTAATGGTTTCACATATAGAAGCGTTCTTTTCGATCAGAAGTACTTCATGCCCCTCCTCGAGGAGGGCTTTAATCAGGTAGTAACCCACCCTGCCGCCGCCAATCACGATGATGTACATCTTTCTCCCCTAGCCCTCTATCTTCTCCTTTAGCATCTGGGCGAAGATGGTCGTCGGGCTAATCGCTTCTATTCCCAGGGTCTGGTAAAGCTCCTGCCGTAAGGGGTCATAGATGCGGCAGATTACTTTGGGCACATTGAAGATATGCTGGGCAATTTGGGCGGCCATGACATTACGGTTATCGCCCTGGGTTACCGCTACGAAGACATCAGCTTCTTCAATGCCCGCTTTTATCAGACTTACCTGGTCAAGGCCATTGCCGACCAGAGCCGTGCCGCCGAAGTCAGCGGGCAAGCGGCGGAAGCTGTAGGCATCGGTATCCAGAACGGTAACCTGATGCCCCTCAGCGTCCAGCAATACGGCCAGCTGAGCGCCGACTCGTCCCGAGCCCATAATCACTATTTTCATATGGCAAACTTATTATGCGGTGTACTGGTGGTAGAGTATAACCGGGCAGGGGGCGTTTTTCAGAACATAGGGTGCCACGTTGCCCAGACTGAACTGACCGAAGCGTTTCTTGTACTTGACCCCCATCAGGATGAGGTCTACCCCTCGTTCCACTGCCTCATCGATAATCGCTGAGCCGACCTCGCGGGCTTGGAGCACATCAGTCTCCACTTCGTAGTCCTGCTCCTCGGCACAGCTCTCCATCTGGTCCAGAATATCTTCGGCTCTTCGGGTTTCCGGCTCAATCTCAGCTTCCAGGGGCAGACTCCGCTTTACCGTAATAACGTAAACCGCACAGATTTTACCCTTAGCCTTCTTGGATAGCACACAGGCCAGCTTGATCGCCTCTTCATCGGCTTCGGTGCCGCAGACCGGCACCAGAATTTTATTAAACCCCATCACCCAAAGCCTTTTCCAGCGGCTTGAAGGTTATTATAATCCGATAATTAAAAATCTACAATAGCCTTTTGGTCTAATTTTTGGTTACTATTTTGGCTTTTCCACTGCTACCCACAACCTCTCCCCATCGGTAATAAATTCTATGGTGCCCTGCTCATCGGTGCGGTAGATACCGTCCGGGCCAAGGCTATCTTCCAGCCGGGCGATAACCTCAGGATTGGGATGGCCATAGGTATTGTCACCGACGGAGATGACGGCTACCTGGGGGTTGGCCATGGCCAGAAATATGGGGGTGGTGGAGGTCTTTGAGCCGCAGTGAGCCACCTTGAGCACGGTGTTATTGAGATTAGCTCTACGGGCGATGAGCTCAGATTCCGCCTCCCACATTATATCGGCGGTAAGCAGAAAGCTAACCTCAGCCATGCTTATCTTCAGGGCGACGCCATTATTGTCGATATCAGATTCGGTGTCGCTTAAATAGGGGGTGGGGGGGTTGAGCACCTCGATGACTACCCCATCACCCAGCTCAATCCGCTGCCCGGCCCGGGCAAAGCTTGGCTTAACCTGCTTTGCCTCAATAGATTTAAGCCACTCATCATATATTGAAGAAGCGCCGTCCCACTCAGGCGTCAGCACCTGCTTCACCCGATATCTCTCCAGGACTTCAACCAGACCGGTGAGGTGGTCGGCGTGGGGGTGGGTTAATATTACCAGGTCAAT
>DATKYY010000057.1:0-22406 GCA_035528295.1 Dehalococcoidales bacterium
TGACCACACTGGGATAGGTGGCAAAACCACCCAGCCCCACCACCAGTGAGGAAACATTCAGCTTATCAATCTCGGCTTCAATGGCCTCTGTCTCGTCCCGGCTGATAGCCGACTGGAGGGGGATTTCGCGCATACTCTCAATACGCTCTCTTGGCGAAATCACCAGCATGTTGGGCGGGGATTCTAATCTGAAGACAAGCGGGGGGAAGCTCATTTTTAGCCCGACTATTGGATTGTAGATACCCTCTTCCACCAGGGTCTCTTTTATCTGGCGGGCGATTATCCCTTCTACCGTCTCATCCCGGGCAGCCCTTTGCTCCAGCAAGTTGTCCAGCTTCGCCTGCAGTGAAGCCAGGCCACCCGCTTTATCCCCTTTTTTGACGGCTTCTATCTCTGTTTTCAGGCTCTTTATCTGCCCGACAGTAGCAAAGTACTCGCTAACCAGGTTAACCTCGTCATTTGCCTTCTGAGAGCCGTGGAAAAGCCATTTGCCGACCTCGGCGGGAATCGTCCGGAACTCCCAGCCGGCGACACTGAATCGGTAGGGCTTAACAACTGACTTCAACTGTTTATCGAAATCCGGGGCGGGGGCACAGCTCCCGCCAAGCAAAACCAGTGACATCATAGCGGTAACAATAATCAGCCCCATTCTGGTTGGCACTCTCTATCTCCCTGTTGCTCTCAAGGCGGGGCTAAGACCAGACCAAAAATTGCCTTCTAACCTGAAGCCAGGCTCTTGACCATATAATCGCCCTGCGAGCGGTAGCCAAATTCAGTGCGGTAATACTCTTTAGCCCCCACCCCGCTTAACACCGTTATCACCGGCACCCGAAATTCTTCAGCGGCAATCCGCTCCGCCTCCCCCAGCAGCGCCTTGCCCAGGCCCTTATGCTGAGCAGCAACAGCACTCTGCTGACCGAGGGAGACCTCAGGCCCGTAGACATGCAGTTCCCTGATTATGGCCAGATTCCCCCCCACCTCCGGCCCCAGCCTAGCTATCGGCTCGGCCTGGATTCTCATCCGCAGCAGACCGAACAGCGTCTCATTTTCATCCTCAAAAGAAAGAAAAATCTCCCTGCCGCTTGAGGCTTCATAATCCAGCCTGACCATTCTGGGCTCACCTGTCTCCCAGCCATTTTGCACCCGATGCCCGTATTCCCGGCACCGGATACACTTGCACTCAATGGCTCTATCCCCCATCCGCTGTTTAACCACATTCCGCAGTGAGTCTTTCAAGCCAGCCACGATAAACTTGGGCGGGATGTCACGGAGCACCCTTGAGATGCGGACATACTTGGGCACCGTTAATTTTATGTCAACTATCAGATTAATCATGGTCTCGGCGTCATAGGGCTGGTAACGCCCCTCCCGGTACCACTTTTCCAGCTCGGTGCCGGTCACCACCATCGTCGGGTAAAGCTTCAACCCGTCCGGTCGGAAGCGGCTGTCGCTAAACAGCCTTCTGGTCAGCTCCAAGTCCAGTTCTGGCGTTGAGCCGGGCAGGCCGGGCATCCAGTGATAGTGCACCTTAAAGCCGTGCTGGCGGAGCAAGGCAGTCGCCCTGACCACCTCCCCACTCCCGTGCCCCCGGCCAATCAGCCGGTAGACCTCATCATCCAGTGTCTGAACCCCGAGCTCCACCCTGGTAGCGCCCAGCTCAAGCATCCCGTCTATTTCCGCCGGCCCGCACCAGTCAGGTCTGGTCTCAACACAAAGCCCGACACAGCGATGATTGGCCGTTTCATTGAGCCATTTGGCCGCTTCCAGACTGACTGACTCGCTGCCATTCAGGGCATCATAGCAGTCCTTGATAAACTGGTATTGATAATCTTTAGGGTAAGCCAGAAAGGTGCCCCCCATTATTATCATCTCAATCTTATCGGTGGGGTGCCCCATATCGGTGAGCACTCTCAGCCTCAGCTCAACCTGCTTTTTGGCATCATAGCCGCACTGCCTGGCTCGCATCGCCGCCGGCGATTCCGGAGTATAGCTCTGGGGTATATCCAGAAAGGTGGGGCAATAGATGCACTGTCCGGGGCAAGGCATGGGCAGTGTCATCACCGCCACCGGGGTAACCCCGGATATTGTCCTGGTCAATTTTTTCATAGTATACTTCCCAGTAACGACAGTTTAACAGATTGAAGCTGATGGTAACAAACGTCTTTGACCAGATTGCCCCGGGCTGGTATAACTTCCGCCACTGGTCTATCTTCCGCAGTGAGCTGGAGGGGATGGCCAGGCGGTGGCAGAAAGGGAAACTGCTCAACCTGGGCTGTGCCCACGGACCGGACTTTCTCCCCTTTCAGTCCCGCTTTGAGCTGTATGGTGTTGACTTTTCCCGGGAGATGCTCCGCTTTGCCCGGAGATACTCGCAAAAGTTCAAATTTAGCGTCAGTCTGACCCAGGCTGAGGTCAGCCACCTCCCCTACGGTGATGAGACCTTTGACTGGGCAATCTCGGTAGCCACCTATCACCATATAAAAGATAAAGAGAAGAGGCTGGCGGCACTGAGCGAACTAAGGCGGGTCTTGAAGCCGGGTGGTGAAGCCTTCATCACGGTATGGAACCACTGGCAACCCCGGTTCTGGTTCCGCCGCCGCGAGGTGTCGGTGCCCTGGCGCACCAGGACCGAGACCCTGTACCGCTACTACCACCTCTTTTCTTATCCCGAGCTGGAGAAACTGGCCAAACAGGCTGGTTTTCAGGTGCTAAAGTCCTTCCCGGAAAGTGCCTATCGTTTTCCGCTGAAGTTCTTCTCGCGCAACATATGCCTGCTGGTGAAGAAGAGCCACGCCGATTAATGCGTTGACAAAGCCGGTGGGTAAGAAATAGGATTACCTCAAAGAAGCCTGATGATTAAAACGGCAGGAAAGGAGTTAAGGTCAAGAGATGCTTTTAAAAATTAAATGTGCTGAATGTGGCACCGAGGGCAGTTTATCCCTGACCGACCCAGTCTATCAGGGCCCATACCGATGCTGGAAGTGTCGGGCGCTCTTCACCATCAAGATAGAGAGCAACGAGCTTAAAACCTGCGAACCGCTTACCGAGGAAGGGTTGAAGCAGCACGAGGCAGAATTAAAGAAACAGCAGGAAATAGACGCCCTGAAAGCCAAATTCAAACGGCAATAGGCCGGTAAATAAAGATGGAGAAACCAGATGAATAAAAGCAGGAGGATACAGCAGATGCTTGTCCCGACTATTGTCATGGGTGTAATCGCCCTGGTCCTGCTCTATATTGGCTATCAGAGGGGGGCCGGGGAACATATTCTCGGCATGAAAACAGCCGGCAGCCTACTGGTACAGATAATCCCCTTGCTTATCTTTGCCTTTATCGTCGCCGGCATGATTCAGGTCCTGATTCCGCAGGAATTGATATCCAAGTGGGTGGGCATGGAATCCGGTTTCAAGGGTTTATTCATTGGCACCCTGCTGGGCGGTCTAGCCCCGGGTGGCCCCTACATCAGCTTACCCATCGCCGCCGGACTGCTACGCTCTGGAGCCAGCATCGGCACCATGGTCGCCTTCCTGACCGGCTGGTCACTGTGGGCAGTCAGCCGACTGCCACTGGAAATCGGCATGCTGGGCTGGGAATTCACCATGATTCGCCTTGCCTGCACTTTCTTCTTCCCGCCCATCGCCGGGCTGATTGCCAACCTTCTCTTTTCCCGCGTCAGCCTGGCTTGAATCGCTGAATAAAAAGTAAAACGAGGAGGTATCATGCCAGTAGTAATCGTTGAAATGTGGGAGGGGCGCGCCATTGAGCAGAAGAGACAGCTGATAAAGGGTATAACCTCAGCCATCGTCGATATCGGCGTTCCCGCGGAGGCAGTGCAAATTATCATCAAGGATAACCCCAAGCACAACTGGGGTATGGGTGGTGAGCTGGCTTCGGAAAAGTATGCTGGCAAATAGCCGGGCTAGCTGCCAATGCCGGGGCGCTTCTATTTATCGGGCGGAAACATAAGATTTAGCCGGCAATTTCTCATAGGGATACCCCCACCTGCCGAAGTGGGCGTCTTTTAACTGCTGAAGGCGCCGCTGGAACGAAGCCGAGCTGATATTTTCCAGACTCATCAATACCGCGTCTTCCCGGTTATCGGTGTAGTAACCACAGCGCAAACCGGTGCGGGTGAAGCCAAACTTGCCATAGAGACTCAGCGCGGCGTCGTTAGAGACACGCACCTCAAGGGTGCCCAGATGAGCTTTCAGCCCGGTTGCCTGGTCGATAACCGATATCAGCAGTAGCTCCCCTATCCCGTGATGGCGGGATTCCTCCCGAACCGCGATGTTGGTCAGATGAGCCTCACCGGCGACAACCCAGAAGCCGGCAAAACCAACCACATACTCCCGGCTGAAGACGGGCACCTCTGCCTCGGAGAGAGGCTCATGACCAAACAGACGCTGCACCTGAGATACCAGCCCGGAAAAAACCCTCTCTGAAATAGCCCTGGTCGCGGTTTCCTCAATCGTTCTGCCTTCTTCACAGGCAACGATATAGTGAGCCAGGCGGTTTTTGAGCTCATTCTTAAAGTCAGGCGGTGGCCACATAGTTGGGAAGGCTTCGTGGTCAATGGCCGTAATCTGGGCAATGTCATCCGGTCCCATTAAACGCAAATAGTAAGCCATAACTCATTCCGGAAGTAATTTTAGAGTTATTGTAACATACCCACTCTGGCAAGGGCGATTTGCCAAAGCTAACCTTTACTGCCCCGGTGCGTTATATTATATGCACCGGGTAACACCGAATTGCAGCTAGACCCAGGCGCATTATACAATAGAGCTAAGGTTTAGCTATGAATGGTTACCAGGTGCAAGAGGAGCAGAGCCTCACCCACCGGGCACGAGAGGGGGACAAAGAGGCTTTTGCCCAGCTATATGAGAACTACTTTGATAAGATTTATCGCTATGTGGTTCTCAAAATAGGCAAGGCAGATGCGGAGGATGTTACCCAGCAGGTCTTCATCAAGGCCCTCCAGGCTATTGCCTCTTTTAAGTGGCGGGGGATACCCTTCTCTGCATGGCTCTTCCGTATTGCCCATAACCAGGTGGTTGACTACTTTAGAAAGGAAAAGAAGGTAATCAAGGTGCCGCTTAATGAATCATCTTTCCGGAGTGATAGCGACCCGCAGCAAATGGCGGAGCGCAGTCTGGATATTGAGCAGCTGATTTCAGCCACCCGGCAGCTGACCAGGGCACAGCGGGAGGTGATTGGTCTGCGCTTTGCCGGTGAGCTATCAATTACGGAGACAGCCAGGGTTATGAGCAAGAGTGAGGGCGCAATTAAGGCATTGCAGCACAGCGCCATAGTCGCCCTGCGCAAGACAATGCCTGAGGACCGAAAACAATGAACCGAGATAAAGAATTAGCCAACATCCTGAATGACTGCCTGGAGCGATTGCTTCAGGGAGAGACGATAGAGCAGTGTCTCCAGGACTACCCGCAATACGCGGGAGAAATTGAGCCGCTGCTCCAGACGGCTATGGCCGCCAAAAAGGCACTGGCTATCCAGCCCGGCGTTGAGTTTAAAGCCAGAGCCAGGTACCAGTTTCAATCGGTGCTCAAAGAAGCCAAACCCAGGAGAGGGCTGCCCTTCTTTAGCTGGCAACCGCGCTGGGCAACCGCCCTGACTATTGGCCTCGCCTTTTTGCTGGCCGGAAGCGGCACCGTAGCCGCCGCCGGTAACAGTATGCCCGATAGCCCCCTCTACCCGGTGAAACTGGCTACCGAGCAGGCGCAGCTGGGATTAACCTTCTCTGATATCGGCAAAGCCAAACTCTATGTCGAGCTGGCTGATAAGAGAGTCACCGAGATTGCCTATATGGTTAACCAGGGCAAGCCCGAAGAGATAGAGGCAACCGTTCAGCGGCTGAGCAATCACCTGGCCATGATAGTCAGCCTGTCCCTCGTCGAGGGGGCGGCGCCAGGAGAGCCACCCGCCGAAGAGGCCGCCCCCCGGCTCATGCAGGCACCAGCCGCGGGAGCAGCCGAGGCGCCGGCACCCCAGCTAGCCGAGACACCAGCGGCAGAGCCAGCGGCTGAAGAAGCCGCTAAAGAGACCCCGGAACAGGCTGAGGCCAAGGCTAAACTCAAGGAACTCCTCAAGCAGAATAAGACCGTTCACCCGGCGGTACTGCGTGCCCTGCTGGATGAAGTCCCCGACTCAGCCAGGCCAGCCCTGCTGCAGGCAATCGCCGACGCCGAGGCTAACTACCAGAAAGCCCTGGAGGCTCTGGATGATGACGATGATGACGACGAGGGAAAGAAGCGTCACGGTGGTGATGAAGATGAGGATGACTAGCCGCCGGGTAATTTCCAATAAATTCACAGGTTGGCACTAACCCGGTGCTGACCTTTACGTTATATAAAGCAGGGAGTGAGGAGGTAAACATCAATGAAAAAGGGATTGTTTTTAGTCCTGGGTCTGGTATCGGTGCTAGCCATAGCCACGCTGGGGGGCTGTGCCGGAACAGCATCCCCGGACGTAACCGGATTCTTCAACACCCAGCAGGAAGGGGTCTGGGTTAGCGGCACCGGAAAAGTGATGGTTGCGCCCGATATTGCCAACCTGAGGTTGGGCATCGAAGCCCAGAAAGCGACCGTAGCCGAGGCTCAATCAGAAGCGACCGGAGCCATGAACCAGGTGATGAATGCCCTGAAAGACAATGGCGTGGCTGATAAAGATATCCAGACGCAGTATTTCAGCATTCAGAAGGTAACCAGATGGGACGACGAAAAATACCAGGAGGTTGTCATCGGCTACCGAGTAACCAATATAGTGACCGCCAAGATAAGGGATATTGCTAAGGCGGGAACAATTATTGATGCCGTCGCCCTGGCGGGTGGAGACCTCACCCGGATAGACAGCGTCAGCTTCTCGGTTGATGACCCCTCCGCCTATTATGAGCAAGTCAGGGGAAAGGCGATGGCTGACGCCAAAGCCAAGGCGGAGCAACTGGCTGAGCTGGGTGGCATCACTTTAGGCCAGCCAACCTACATCTCGGAGAGCATGGTAACGCCGTCTCCTATCTACCCGGTTAGAGCCGAAGCCGCCGCCCCGGCAATGGCGGAAACACCAATCAGTGCCGGCGAGACGGAGATCAGCCTTACCGTCCAGGTAATCTACGCCATTCAATAATAAACGGTAGAATTAATTAGCTGACAAATTGACCGCCAGGTGCTATCATCTTGATAGGCATTAGGGGAGGAACTATGAAAAAGTATCTGATACTGGCTAGCGCGATAATATTAGCCCTGACGCTGGTGACGGGATGCGGCGGGGGCGATATAGAACCCTACTCCGATGCGGAGCAGGCGATAGGCATCGGTGTCAACCAGGAATTCACTATTGCTCTCAATTCCAATCCCACTACCGGCTATAGCTGGCAGGAAAGCTATGACGAGAGCTTCCTGGAACTGGTAGAAAAGAGCTATCGCCCCGGCGCAGAGGCGGAACCGGAAGTCGTCGGCGCTGGTGGCACGGAATACTTTCAGTTCAAGGCGCTACAGCCAGGTGAGACCGAGCTCGTCATAACCTATAAGCGGAGCTGGGAAGAAGAGTACCTGGAACAGCTGGTGTTCACCGTCAATATAGAATAAAACAGGGGGTCTCTTTGAGACCCCCTTACTCTATCTATATTGATAATTCTCCCCGGAATTTAGCGGCTCTCGTTCCACAGGGTAGGCTGAGGCGGTTGCCCCTTGCCGTAAGGGATACCGAGGTGCTGATAGGCCAGCCGGGTGGCTAATCTGCCGCGGGGAGTCCGCTCCAGAAAACCGAGCTGCAGCAGATAGGGTTCATAAACATCCATAATGGTATCTGACTCCTCGCTGATGGCAGCGGCGATAGTCTCCAGCCCCACCGGGCCGCCGTTAAACTTGTCCACAATGGTATGCAGCAGCTTGTGGTCCACCTCGTCCAGACCGATTTTGTCAACCTCAAGCTTGGCCAGAGCCTCAACCGCCACCGACCGGGTGACGATGCCGTCTGCCCTCACCTGAGCATAATCTCTAACTCGCTTGAGCAGCCGATTGGCCACGCGGGGCGTGCCCCGGGCGCGACAGGCTACCTCCTCCAGCCCGCTATCTTCGGCTTTTATCTGCAGAATACCGGCGGAACGCTGCAGAATTTCCTGTATAGCCGCCTGGTCATAGAAGTCAAGGCGGTAGACGGCACCAAAGCGGTCCCGGAGAGGCGGGCTAAGCAGGGCAAAGCGAGTGGTCGCCCCCACCAGGGTAAAGGCGGGCAGACTCAGTCTCAGGCTCTTTGCCCCCGGCCCCTTGCCGATAACAATATCCAGGGCAAAGTCCTCCATCGCCAGGTAGAGCAACTCCTCTACCGTCCGATTGAGGCGGTGGACTTCATCAATAAAGAGGGCATCATGACTCTGGAGATTGGTTAAAATGGCCGCCATGTCGCCAGTGCGCTCTATCGCCGGGCCGGAGGTAACCCGTATGTTTACCCCCAGCTCGGTAGCGATGATATAAGCCAGGGTAGTCTTGCCCAAGCCGGGTGGACCGTAGAGCAAGATATGGTCCAGAGCCTCGCCCCTCCCCTTAGCCGCCGTGACGGCAATGTTCAGGTTCTCCTTAATCCGGGCCTGGCCAACGAATTCGTCAAGGTGACGGGGGCGGAGGCTAACATCAAGCGGCATATCCTCAGCACTACTTTTGCTGGATACAATGCGGTCTATCTCAATCCTCCTTAATAAACGACATTATTATACCACATCCCCACCCACCGAAAATAAAGAGAGCCGCCCGTTGGGCGACTCGCTTACTTTTAATCAAGCTCGCCAAGATTCTAGCCGGCTTGCGTCTCTTCATCCTCCTGAGCGGTGGCTGTCTCCGGCGCCTCTTCCGCTCCCTGTTCCTGAGCCGCGGCTACCTCCGGCACCTCTTCATACCTTTCACCCTCTTCTGCCTCACCTGCCTCCAGCTCCCCCTCCGCTTCGGTAATCGCCTCAGGCTTCTCCTCCGAAGCCGGATAGCGGGCCGGTATCAGCTTGCCGATGATGACATTCTCTTTAAGCCCGACCAGTCTATCCACCTTACCGGAAATGGCTGCCTCGGTAAGAACGCGGGTAGTCTCCTGGAAGGAAGCTGCCGCCAGCCAGCTATCGCTGCTCAGCGAGGCCCTGGTTATACCGACCAGCACGGTGTGGGCAGTGGCTGGCTCACCGCCTTCAGCCAGCACCTTGGCATTGGTATCTTCATAGCGGTAGCGGTTAACCAGCTCCCCGGGCACCAGCTCGGTATCGCCCGAGGAATCAATACGCACCCGGTAAAGCATTTGATGGACGATAACCTCAATATGCTTATCGTTTATGTTTACCCCCTGGGAGCGATACACTTTTTGCACCTCATTCACCAGGTATTGCTGGACCGCCTCCGCGCCCAGAATACGCAGTATATCATGCGGGTTAATGGTGCCATCGGTCAGCTGCTCCCCGGCCTTAACCAGGCCTCCATCCCGAACATGGACATGGGCTGCCGCCGACACCACATACTCCCGCTCCTCGCGCTCTTCGTATTTGATAACTAACTGTTTGTCGTCAACCTCCACCTCACCGGCAACACGAGCGACCACAGGCTGAACTTCGGTGGTGACTGCTTTCGCCTTGGACTTGGTCTTCGCTTTGGACTTAGACTTGGTTTCAGCCACCGGTGCGGCGAGCACCGTGCCGATATCTACCTGTTGGCCATCCTCTACCATAACTTTAACACCAGCCGGCAGTGAATATTCGTCGCGGAATACCTCAGAGCGGGCAATCCGGACCAGCTTACTTTCCTCATCCTGCACTACCTCAGCCACCCCGTCTATTTCAGATATAATAGCCTGACCCTTGGGTGACCTTGCCTCAAAGAGCTCTTCCACCCTGGGCAGACCACTGGTTATGTCAAGCCCGACAACACCGCCGGTGTGGAAGGTGCGCAGTGTCAACTGAGTACCCGGCTCACCAATACTCTGGGCAGCAATGATACCGACCGCAGTGTTGGCGGCGACTGTTCCCCCCCGAGCCAGGTCCCGACCGTAACAATACTGGCAGCAACCCTGCCTGGACTGACAGGTAAGCGGAGAGCGGACGTGGACCCTGGTTACCCCGGCGGCGATTATCTCCTTCGCCTTCAGTTCATCAATTTCCTCGTTGCGCTCAACAATCATCTCTTTGGTGCGGGGGTCAACCACGCTGCTGGCCGCCAGGCGGCCAATGACTCGTTCCTCAAGCGAGGCCAGCAGTTCCCCAGCCTTGACTTCAAATACCCATACGCCTTCGGTGGTGCCGCAGTCAACCTGGCGGGTAATCACATCCTGGGCAACATCAATCAGCCGCCGGGTAAGATAACCGCTACCCGATGTCCGCAGGGCGGTATCGGCCAGGCCTTTACGCGCACCGTGGGTGGAAATAAAGTACTCCAGGACGGTGAGCCCCTCACCGAGGCTTGACTTAATGGGAAAGTCAATAATTCTGCCCGCCGGGTCAGTCATCAAACCACGCATACCCGCCATCTGTCTGATCTGGGAGATGTTACCCTTTGCCCCGGATGCCGTCATCATATAAACGCCGCCGTAGCGGTCCAGAGACTTAGAGATGGCCTCGGTAACTTTGTCCGCCGTTTCCGTCCATACCTCAACGACTCCGTTATACCGCTCATCTTCCGTAATCAGGCCGCGATGATACTGACTTTCAATGATGGCTGCCTTTTCCTCCGCCTGTTCCAGCAGCTTGGCTTTCTCTTCGGGAATCTTGATATCACTCATGGCGATGGTAGTCCCCGATTTGGTGGCATAGTGAAAACCGAGATGCTTGAGGGAATCCAGTACCGTCGCCATATCCTGGTGACTCAGCGTTTTACAACAGTCGGCTACTATTTGCTTTATGACCGCCTTATCAACCGCCTTATCATAATGCCTGACCTCGGGTGGTAAAACCTCATTAAAGATAATCCGCCCGACGCTGGTCTTAATTCTCTGCCCGTCTCCGTTCCTGACCTCAATTTCAGCCCTGAGGTCAACAATACCCAGTTCATAGGCAAGCTTAGCCTGCTCAAAGCTGCTGAAGATAGCACCCTCCCCCTTAAAGCCGGGTCTGACCGTGGTCAGGTAATAGCAGCCGAGAACCATATCCAGGGTCGGGCTTACCAGTGGCTCGCCGCTGCTTGGTATCAGCATGTTGTGAATGCTGAGCATCATCTCACGAGCCTCTTTAATGGCCGCTTTGGAGAGCGGGACATGGACCGCCATCTGGTCACCATCAAAGTCAGCATTAAAGGCGGTACACACCAAGGGGTGAATCTGAATGGCACTGCCATCAATAAGCACCGGTTCGAATGCCTGAATACTGAGCCGGTGCAGGGTTGGCGCCCGATTGAGCAGCACCGGGCGCTCCTTGATGACATCTTCCAGTATGTCATACACCTCTGGCCGGCCCTTCTCCACCAGTCTCCGGGCGCTCCTGATATTATGAGCCAGCCCTTCCCTCATCAGACGGTGCATAATAAACGGTTTAAATAGCTCCAGAGCCATTCGCCGCGGTAGTCCGCACTGGTTAAGCTTGAGTTCCGGGCCAACCACGATGACTGACCGTCCACTATAATCAACCCGCTTGCCCAGCAAATTCTGGCGAAAGCGACCTTGCTTGCTACGGAGCATATCGGAGAGCGACTTCAGGCGATGATTACCGCTCACCGAAGCCGCCCGTCCTCTCTTTTCATTATCAATAAGGGAATCCACTGCTTCCTGAAGCATCCGTTTCTCGTTACGGACGATAATATCGGGAGCACCGATTTCAAGTAAGTGACGCAGCCGGTTATTACGGTTAATGACGCGACGATAGAGGTCATTGAGGTCACTGGTGGCAAACCGACCGCCATCCAGCTGAACCATAGGCCTGAGGTCGGGTGGTAACACCGGCAGTATGGTCAGAATCATCCACGCCGGCTTGTTACTACTGCGACGGAGAGCCTCCACCACCTGTAATTGCTTTGATGCCTTCCGGTTACGCTGTCCTGAGGTAGAGTGAATCTCCAGGATTAGCTCATTATGCAGTTCATCAAGGTTGATTTCCTTAATCAGCTGGAGAATAGCCTCCGCCCCCATTCCCGCCTCAAAAACCGGACCGTATTTCTGCTTGAGCTCGTGGTACTGGTTTTCGGTAAGCAGTGCCCGTACCCGCAGGTCTTTCAGCTGCCCCGCTTCAATGGAGTGCTGTTCTTCAAGCCGCGCCTTTTCCTCAGCCCAATTTCGCCGGAACTGGTTTACCTTCTCTACTTCCGCCCCTTCCTTCTCCATCTCAGCAATCTTGTCCTCTACCGCCTTTTCCCGCTCGGCTATTTCCTGGCGGCCACTCTCCTCAAACTGCTTAATCGCTTCCTGACGGGCGTCGTCATCTATCGAGGTGACGATATAGCGGGAAAAGTATAAAACCCGCTCCAGGCTTCGGGGTGAGAGGTCAAGCAGCAGCCCCACTCGGCTTGGTATGCCCTTGGAAAACCAGATATGACTCACCGGACAGGCCAGTTCAATATGCCCCATCCGCTCCCGACGCACCTTTGAGCGGGCAACCTCAACACCGCACTTATCGCAGATAATCCCCTTATAGCGTATCTTTTTGTATTTACCGCAGGCACACTCAAAGTCTTTTATCGGGCCAAAGATGCGCTCGCAAAAAAGCCCGTCCCGCTCCGGTTTCAAAGTACGGTAGTTGATTGTCTCCGGCTTGGTTACTTCACCATAGGACCAGCTTCTAATCTGCTCCGGCGAAGCTAGGGAAATGCGAATGGCATCAAAATCACTGACCTCAAACATCCTTCTCTTCCTCTCCCTCAGTTGTGGCTTCATCAATTACTTTGCTTTCCTCAGCGGCGGTTTCATCAATTGCTTTGCTTTCCTCTATTGCACCAGCTTTTGCTTCAGCTTCTTCAGTAGCTGGCTCAGCCGGGCTTAATTCTCCCTCTTTAGCCTCAGCCGATTCCAGACTGGTTGCTTCAGCTAATTCGGGGGGCTCTTCCGCAGAGACCAGCTCCCCTTCCTCACTAATCACTTCAATGGCCAGCCCCAGGCTCTGCAACTCTTTAACCAGAACCTTAAATGATTCGGGCACACCGGCCTGCACAATATCCTCGCCCTTGATTATCGCCTCATAGGTCTTGGCGCGACCGGCGATATCATCTGACTTAATCGTCAAAATTTCCTGAAGATTGCGGGCGGCGCCGTAGGCTTCCAGCGTCCATACTTCCATTTCACCAAAACGCTGCCCGCCGAATTGAGCCTTACCCCCCAGGGGCTGCTGGCTAATCAGGGAATAGGGGCCGGTAGAGCGGGCATGAACCTTATCTTCAACCAGGTGGATTAGCTTCATAATGTAGACATTACCCACCGTTATCGGCTGGTCAAACGGTTCACCAGTCCGCCCATCACGGAGGACAATCTTGCCTAAAATGGGTGGGCAAAGGTGTCTTTCGGCACTTACCGTCTGCACCGTCTTCTCCAGCTCCGCTGCCTTTAGTTTCCGGCTGGATATGTCCAGGTCTTCCAGCCACAGGCGCAGGCAGGTCTCCCTGGCCTCACCGGAATAGTCATCACTGAAAACTCTGTCCCCTTTGTAGCCATGGTCTTTAAGCCATGTCTTGGTCAGCTCCAGCGCTGCGTTAGCATCCCCGTTGCCCGAATTAGCGGCGCCGGCTCTCTGGACCAGCCACGCCCGGGCTAACTCATCCTCAATATTAACCGCAGTGGCCCCATCAAAGACCGGGGTAAGCACCTTGAAACCCAGGATCTGAGCTGCCCAGCCCAGATGAGCTTCCAGCACCTGACCGATATTCATACGTGAGGGGACACCGATGGGATTGAGAACGATATCTACCGGTGTGCCATCAGGCAGGAAGGGCATATCCTCAGGAGGAGAAATGAGGGCGATAACCCCTTTATTGCCGTGCCGACCAGCCAGTTTATCTCCGACGGATACCCTTCGCTTCTGAGCCACCCAGACCTGGACTCGCTGATTGATTCCGGCTGGCAAATCATCACCGTTATCCCGGGAGAATATCCTGACATTAATCACCTTGCCCCACTCACCGTGAGGCACCCGCAGTGAAGTATCTTTCACCTCGCGGGCTTTCTCACCAAAAATAGCCCGCAGCAGTTTCTCCTCAGCGGAGAGCTCCGTCTCACCCTTAGGGGTAATTTTGCCCACCAGGATATCGCCGGCGAGAACTTCAGCACCAATGCGAACGATACCGGTTTCGTCAAGCTCACGCAGATTCTCTTCACCCACATTGGGGATATCCCGGGTGATCTCCTCAGGGCCTAACTTGGTGTCGCGGGCTTCTATCTCATGCTTTTCAATATGAACGGAGGCAAATTTATCCTCCGCGACCAGGCGGTTGCTGATAATAATCGCGTCTTCATAGTTATAGCCTTCCCAGCTCATAAAGGCGCAGGTCACATTCTGCCCCAGAGCCAGTTCTCCCTCTTCGGTGGCTGAGCTATCTGCCAGAACCTGCCCGGCTTCCACCCGGTCACCACTGCTCACCACCGGCTGCTGATTAATACAGGTCCCCTGATTGGTGCGCACAAATTTCATCAGCTGGTAGGTGTCAGTATTTCCGTTGTCGTGGGTAACCACAATCTGGGCACCGGTAACCGAGGTCACCTGACCAGCATTCTTGGCATAGATTACCTCCCCGCTATGCCGGGCCGCTTCCACCTCCATACCGGTAGCCACCAGGGGTGCCTCAGCACGAAGCAGCGGTACCGCCTGACGCTGCATATTAGCCCCCATCAGGGCACGATTGGCATCATTATGCTCCAGAAATGGTATCAGGGAAGTAGCCACACTGAAGAGCTGCTTCGGTGATACATCCATAAACCCGATTTTATCCGGCTCTTCCATCAGGTAACGCTCCGCCAGCCTGGTCTCAACCTTCTCCTCGACAAACCGGCTTTCCGGGTCAAGCTTGGCACTGGCCTGAGCAATAGAATAGATATCCTCCCTGTCGGCGGATAGATACTCCACCTCACTGGAGACAAAGGGCACCACCTTTACCTTCCGGGGAGAGAGCTGGCGAAGCCGGTCAACATTTTCCGGGGTAATAGCAGCGCCGGCGGCTACTATAGTTTTGCCCTCTTCATCCAAGAGTGCTTCCTGCACCGTCTTGCCCAGCAGACTATCATCGGTACTGTCCAGCTCAGCAATAACGCGGCGGTAGGGGGTTTCAATAAAGCCGTAGCGGTTAATCTGACCATAGGTAGCCAGAGAGCCGATAAGACCGATGTTGGGGCCCTCCGGTGTTTCAATCGGGCAGATTCGGCCGTAGTGAGAGAAGTGAACATCACGGACATCAAAACCGGCACGCTCGCGAGATAGCCCCCCCGGCCCCATCGCCGACAGGCGCCGCTTATGGGTCAGCTCCGCCAGCGGGTTGGTCTGGTCCATAAACTGTGATAACTGGGAGCTATTGAAGAACTCGGTAATCGCCGCCACCACGGGACGAACGTTGACCAGGGCGCTGGGGCTAACCGCATCCGTGCTGATAACACTCATACGCTCCGTGGCTACCCGCTCCAGGCGGAGCAAGCCGATACGAAACTGGTTCTGTATCAGCTCACCCACGGTGCGAATGCGCCGATTGCCCAGATGGTCAATATCATCGGCATTGTCATTGCCGTTGTTAATCATGATAATGTGTCTGACTATTTCCACAATATCTTTTTGAGTCAGGGCTCGCTCATCCTCGGAGACATTAAGCCCCAACCGCTTGTTAAGCTTATAGCGCCCTACCCTCCCCAGGTCATAGTGGAGCGGGTTGAAGAAGAGGCTGCTTACCAGCTTCCGGGCGTTTTCCATATTAGGCGGGTCATTGGGACGCAGCTTGCGGTAAATGTCAATCAAAGCCTGAGACTCACTCCTGACCAGGGGCTCGCGTTCCATGGTTGTTTTGATAAACTGGTGCTCATCGGAGTTGTCCTCGGGGAAAAGACCGAGTAACTGCTCATCATCGCTGTAGCCAATGGCTCGCAGCAAGGTAGTAATTGGAATTTTGCGCCGGCCGTCTATTTTGGCTGAGATTACATTGCGGTTGCTGCTCTCAAACTCCAGCCAGGCACCCCGGCTGGGCACGAGCTTTGCCCGGCATAGCTCCCGGCCACTGGTGGCATCTTCTTCGGCAGTGAAATAGACACCCGGAGAGCGCAGCAACTGACTGACCACCACCCGCTCTGCCCCGCTGATAATGAAGGTGCCGCCGGCGGCCATCAGGGGGATATCACCAAAGAAGATGTCCGTCTCTGAGATTTCACCGGTTACCTTAATCAGGAGCTTCGCCCTGACATAAAGAGGCGCTGAATAGGTCAAGCCGCGTTCGCGGCACTCCGCCTCGGAGTGGCGAGGCTCACGAAACTCGTAGTCCACGAAGCTGAGCTCAAGCCGGCTGCCGGTGAGGTCCCGAATGCCGTGGGTGTTGCCTTCTGCATCTTTCTTATTGGATACGCCCTCCAGCAGTTCCCTTAACCCGTCCTCCTGAAACCACTGGTAGGAGCCCAATTGAACGTCAAGTAAATTGGGCACGTCCAGTATATGGGGCAACTTAGCATAAGATTTCCGACCAACAGTCGGCCTGCTCTGCCGAGCATGCGCTGATGAAACAAAAGTCATATTTAGTTCGACACCCTAACCAAAAGCAAAGTTTTGAATCTTACGTGGCGCCAAAAACAAACAGTAGTTATTGGAAGAAACCAAATAGGTGAAAAAATAACAAGAGGCACACCGTAAACTACTATATTATCACTCTTCTCTATATTTGTCAACATATATTTAAAGGTTTTTTGAAGTTAAATTAGATATGCTCAACTCTGACGGCGCAGACCTTGAGCTCGGGCATTTTGGATATCGGGTCCAGGGCCGGGTTGGTCAGCACATTGGTCGGGTTTTCGGCAAAGTGAAAATTCATGGTCACCACGCCTACCGGTGAAACCTCGGTCAGCTCGGCTTTAGCTGTGACCTCTCCCCTTCTGGAAATTACCCTGACCATCTCGCCATCAGCAATGCCCAGAGCCGCCGCATCCTGAGGGTTTATCTCCACCAGGCTTTCCCCGAGGAAGCTATTCAGCCCCTTTACCCGGCGGGTCATCGTCCCGGTATGGAAGTGGAACAGGCTGCGCTCAGTGGTCAGAATCAAGGGGTACTGCTTATCGGGGAGCTCCTTCGGCGGTTTATAAACCAGGGGCATAAACTTGCCCTTACCCCGGGTGAACTGCCTGGTGTGGAGAATGGGTGTTCCCGGGTGCTCCGCATCAGGGCAGGGCCACTGTAAGCCACCCTTTTCCAGACGCGGATAGGAGATGCCCCCATAGCTGGGGGTGAGGCGGGTAATTTCGTCCATAATCTGGGCGGGGTGAGCAAAATCAAAGCCCTGGCTTCCCATCCGCTGGGCAAGCTGGGCGGTAATCCACCAGTCCGGCTTAGCCTGACCAACCGGGGCTATTGCCTGCCTTACCCGCTGTACTCTACGCTCGGTATTGGTAAAGGTGCCGTCTTTCTCGGCAAAGCTTACCGCCGGCAGGACAACATGTGCCAGCCGGGCTGTCTCCGTCATAAAAATGTCCTGGACGACCAAAAACTCCAGCTTTTCCAGCGCGGCAACCGCTTTTTTCGCCGCCGGTTCACTCAGCACCAGGTTCTCACCGACCAGATAGAGCGCCTTGATCTGCCCCTGGCCGGCCGCTTCAACAATCTCGGTGATGGTCAGCCCCGGTTCGGCAGGCAGGTAACAGTCCCAGGCAGCTTCAAATTTAGCCCTGATGGTGGCATCGGCCACCGCCTGATACCCGGGGTAAACATCGGGCAGAGCGCCCACATCACAGGCACCCTGAACATTATTGTGCCCCCTCAATGGATTAACCCCGCTTGATGGCTTACCAATATTTCCGGTAAGCATGGCCAGGTTAGCCGTCGCCATCACATTATCGGTGCCGTGTGAGTGCTGGGTAATCCCCATGGCATAAAAGATTGATGCCGGCTTGTTGGTGGCATACATCCGGGCCGCTTCAACCAGCCGCTCCCGGGGCACGCCGGTAATACCCTCGACAAAGTCAAGGTCAAAGCCCTTCAGTGATTTCTGGAAGGCGGCAAAATTCTCGGTGCGCTCCTCTATGAAGCTGGTGTCAAGCCACCCCTCATCGACAATGACCCGCATCATACCCATAAGCAGGGCAACATCGCTACCCGGCTTGTTTCGCAGCCATAGGTCAGCGTAACGGCAGAGGTCAACATCACGGGGGTTAGCCATAATGAGCTTGGTCCCCTTAGCCACCGCCTGCTTTATCATAAAACTGATTATGGGGTGACCGGCGGTGGTATTGGTACCGATAGCCAGGATGCAGGCAGCACCCAGAATCTCATTTATGGAGTTGGTCATGGCGCCACTGCCGAAGCTCTGCCCCAGCCCGGCTATGGTAGGGGCATGGCACAAGCGAGCACAGTGGTCAATATTGTTGGTGCCGAGCACCGTCCGGGCAAATTTCTGAATAACATAGTTGTCCTCATTGGTACTCTTGGCTGAAGAAATCACGGCTAATTGGTCGCCCCGGTAACGGGCCAGTTTGCCGGTAACCAGGTCCAGGGCTTCTTCCCAGGTTGCCTCGACGAACTCCCCGTTTCGCCGCACCAGCGGGGTGGTCAAGCGCTCCGGGTGGTTGACCACCTCGGCAATGCCGTAGCGCCCCCTGACACAGAGCCAGCCCTTATTGGTAGTGCCTTCCCTCTCGCCCCTGACATTAGTTACCCGGTTATCGTCAACACCGAGATACATCTGGCAGCCAACACCACAATAGGGGCAGGTAGTCAACACCTCCCGCTTTGGCTCTCCGGCCTCTTTCGGCGACAGGGCACCGGTGGGGCAGCGGACCACGCACTCGCCACAGGACTTGCAGATTGAGTCCATCAGCGCTTCATCGGCAAAGGTAGCCACCTTGCTTTCGTAGCCACGATAAGCCAGGTCAATCGCCCCGGCACAGGTTACCTCATTACAGGTACGGACACACTTGGCACAGAGGATGCACCGGTTCGGGTCAAAGTCGAAAAAGGGGTTGGAGGCATCAACGGCCAACGTCCGGGCTGTCCGGCGCAGGGACGGCCGGTCAATACCGAGATAGGCAGCCACCTTGGGCAGGTCGTAGTTCTGATTCCGGGGGGAGGTGAGGTAGTCCTCGGGAAGGTCAGCCAGGATTAGCTCCACCGCAGTGCGGCGCACCTTATTGATGGCGGCCGTCTTGGTATACACCACCATTCCCTCGGTGACCGGGGTGGTGCAGGCGGTAACCAGATTATGAGAGCCCTGAATTTCAACCACACAGAGACGGCAACTCCCGTAGGGTTTCAGGTCAGCGTCATGGCACAGATTGGGGAGGTAGATATCAGCCGCCTGGGCTGCTTCCAGTATCGTCATCCCCTCTTTTGCCCTTATTTGCCGACCATCAATAACCAGGGAAACTGCTTCCATTTATACCTCTTATACTTATACCTCTTACTTAATCAAAGCCGGGCATACCCCGGTCGGGCAACGATGCTCGATAATATGTGCCTCAAGTTCCTTACGGAAGTAACTCAACAGGCCCACAATGGGACCGGCGATACCACCACAGAGGGGGCATAATGAGCCAATTGCCACTGACTCGCTGAGCTCGGCAAGCAGGTTAATATCCTCGGGCTTGCCCTGCCCACTGGTGGCATCCTGAAAAATGCTCAGTACCTGCTTGGTGCCCAACCGTCCGATGACACATTTGCCACAACTTTCGCTGTAAGCAAAGGACATCATCATGCTAACCAGGTCAACCACACAGGCAGTCTCATCGAGAACCACCAGACCACCACTGCCCACCCGGCTGCCAATGCTGACCAGTCCCTCAAAGTCAATCGGCTGGTCAATCAGACTGGCCGGTATCAGACCGAGCATAGCTCCACCCGGCTGAAGTGCCTTGAGCCGGCAACCGTCGCTGATACCGCCACCAATCTCTTCCACCAGCCTTCTCAGCGGCATGCCAAAGGGGACCTCAACGATACCGGTACAGGCAATATTGCCGCTAAGGCTAAATAGTTTGGTGCCCTTGCTGCCTCCGGTGCCAATGCTGGCATACCAATCGCCACCCTTCTCAATAATGGCCGGGACATTGGCCAGGGTTTCGACATTATTGACATTGGTTGGCCTTCCCCACAAGCCATGATAGACCGGATAGGGCGGACGGACCCGGGGCACCCCCCGACCCCGCTCTATTGACTCGATTAAGGCGGTCTCCTCCCCACTCACAAAAGCGCCGGCGCCACGCCTGATTTCCACCTTAAAACTGAAGCCCGAATCAAGGATATTGTCCCCTAATAAGCCATACTCCCTGACCTGCTCCAGGGCAACTTTGAGCCGCTGCATAGCCAGCGGGTATTCATCACCGATATAGATATAGCCTGCCCTCGCCCCAATAGCGTAGGCGGCGATGAGCATTCCCTCGATTACAATGTGGGGGTCGCTCTCCAAAAGGGCACGGTCAACAAAAGTGCCCGGGTCGCCTTCATGGGCGTTACATATCAGGTACTTTATCGGGTCGGGCGATTTACGGCAGATTTCCCACTTTAACCCGGTGGAGAAGCCGATACCGCCACCCCGGCCGCGCAGTCCCGACTTCTTGACCTCCGAAATCACCTCTTCCGGCGTCATCGCCAGTGCCTTGACCAGACCGGCGTAACCACCCCCGGCGATATAGTGATTGATGTTCTCCGGGTCAATCAAGCCACAGTTACGCATGACAATGCGTAGCTGGGACAGAAGCATGGGCAGCTCAAAAAGCCGGGGTATACCCTTGATGACGCCCTCGCCGACGGTACCCAGAGCCAGCTCGGGATGGGGGTTATCACCGAGAATATAGTCCTCAATAAGCCGGGGGACTATCTCCGGGGTAACATCACCATAGAAGATACCGGGGCAATTCGGCTTGGTGATACATATTATCGGCTCGGCATAGCAGAGCCCGATACAGCCAATCTGAGTGACCGTAGCCTCAAGCTGGCGCTCGGCCAGTTCGTTATTAATCGTATCCAGCACCGCCAGGACACCCGCTGCCTGACCACAGGTAGCGGTACTGACCAGGATGTGTGGTTTATCGCTCTGTTGCAGAGCTTCCCACTCTGCTATTGCCCGACTTTTTATCTTATTAAAGGTCATGCCAAGCCTCACCAACCGACTACTTTTCTTCCCTCAGAATCTGCTTTACTTTAGCTATTTTCACACGCCCGTATATGCTATGGTCAACCGTCATAACCGGCGCCAGGGAACAAGCGCCCAGGCAGGCAGTGGTTTCCAGAGAACTGCTCCGGTCAGCCGCCGTCTCCCCGGACTTAATACCCAGCTGCTTTTCCGTTTCACTCAGAATATACACCCCGCCGCAGGCATGGCAGGCGGTTCCCCGGCAAACCGTGATTCTCCGCCTGCCGCCGGGCTTAAGCCTGAACTGGGTATAGAAGGTTGCCGTCCCGTAGACAGTGCTGTCGGCTAAACGCAAAAAGCGGGCTACCGCCTGCATTGCCTCCCGGGGTAGATAACCGAATGCTTCCTGAACTTCCTGAAGAATGGGGATAAGGTCACTCTTATCATTACTGTAGCGTGATAAAATCTCGTCCAGCCTATCTTTAACACTCTGCGCCGGGTTGTTACCCAGTGATTTGACCAGACTCCAGACTATGGTCTCACAGAGCACATTGACATCCTCGGTGGCGAGATAATCGGTAATACTACGGTCAAATACGATGCTACCCCGGGGCGGAAACTCATCATCACCACCCCACAGGACAAGGGTTACCGGCACCCTGGGCAGAGCCTTAATGGCCACGGCGACATCGCCGTATTGAGCACTGACGCCGCCCAGCTTTTTAGCCACTTCAATCAGCCGGTAAGGCTCCCGGCTAAAATGGTCTAAGAGAGGCTTTATTGCCCTACCGGCAAAGGAAGGAAAGTAGTTTGCCCCTCCCGGTAACTCCTTATAAGTAATCATCTGATTGGAGAGGGGGGTACCTTTTGCCGAGATGAGATAATGAAGTAGCAGTATCTTTTCCCTTATCGGGACTGCTTCTTCACTACCCGGATACGAAATATCGATACCAGGCATCGAGATTAAACAGGACTGGTTCAAATACTCCAGAGTGATTAATTTCTTGGCCTCGCTATAGCCGGCGCCAGCCTTGCGGCACTGGGCTTTGACGTCTTTAATCTGGGCAAGCTGCTCACCGGCCAGCCGGTAAGCCAGCTTATAAGCCTTATCATAGCCATACTCTCGACTTTTCTGGTCGGACAATATACGACTCTTTTCCGGCATGTTTAAATCTCGAGCCAGGAGTGGGAATAGACTGTCTCACCGGTTAGCACCC
>DATKYY010000058.1:0-2600 GCA_035528295.1 Dehalococcoidales bacterium
TTACCGGGTACCGGCGGTATCGCTTGGCCTTCATGGCAGGCTAAACTTCCCCGAGTTATAGCTAAATCGTAGTCCGGCCGGGTCGCATTGTCAATTTCGCAAAGTTTTTGGTTTTAAGCTTGGGATGGAGAGAAATTGAGCTACGACTCTTTAGAGAGAGAATAATTAGGGTTAGGGGGGTAACCCCAACCGCCCTCAACAAGGTTGATAGGCAGGCCGGTCGGGCATATAGTTATTGCCAATGGAAATCCTGGACCCATTGGCTCGTGACTTCATTCTCTTCTGTGTCCACCGTCAGGGCAGGGAGTGGCCCGCTCTCTATGACGAGATGTGCTGGGTGGCGGGGCGCCGTTTATTCCGGGGGCTGGGCTATAACGAGTTAAAAAACCGGGGTCTGTCCCTCGGTCTCACCAAAATAGAGGACACGGTCAGGTTGATAGACATGGTCACCGCTCAGCAGACGGGTGACGCTGAAGCCTGAATTCGGCCTCTTCGGTAGTATCCAGTCAGCCACTGATAAGTTTTGCCGCGGCGCTTTCCTTCAATCAGGTAAAAAACGGGTAATTATTTGACAAGCGGAGTTCCCTCGGCTTACCTTAAAGGCGATAAACTTTGCCGCCAACAAGGTTAAGGAGAGTGGTTCCAATGAAGACTAAACTGAGTTACATCATACTTGCCCTGTTATTGCTGGTGAGCCTGGGTCTGTCTTTCGGGACGGGTTACGCCCTGGGTAGTGAAGCCTCACTCAGCTCGGGTGAGGGCCTCGATGTGGTCGGGCAAGCCTGGGGCATTATCTTTGATGAGTACGTGGACCGGGACCAGCTCGATACCGGTGAAATGAGTCAGGCGGCAATTAAGGGTATGGTGGCGGCAATTGATGACCCCTATACGGCATACCTTGATGCGGAGACCTACCAGTTGAGCTCGACCAGTCTGGAGGGCGGGTTCAGCGGCATCGGTGCTGAGGTGGCGGTCAGGGGTGGTTATCTGACCATTATTGCCCCCTTCCCCGGCACCCCCGCCGCTGAGGCTGGTATCAAGGCGGGCGATATTATTATCAAAATCGATGGTCAACCGGCCGCCGGGATGAGCCTGATTGAAGCGGTGCTTAAAATCCGCGGACCGGAGGGGACCAAAGTCAGGCTCCTTGTCCGGCATCAGGGTGAAGTTGGGCCGGTGGAAATGGAAATAACCAGGGCGGAAATTAAGGTGCCCAGCGTCTTCTTTGAGATGAGGGGCGAAATCGCCTATCTTAATATCACCCACTTTTCGCAGCACACTGATGATGAGCTTCCGCCGGCGCTGGAGGGCATAGTCGCCGCCGGGGCGACGGGCATTGTCCTCGACCTGCGCAGTAACCCCGGGGGCACCCTGGGCGCCGTGGTTGATACCGCCAGTTGCTTCTTGAGTGAGGGTATTGTGCTCATGGTGGTGGATAATACCGGGGAGCAAACCGCTATTGAAGTCAGGGCGGATAATGAAGTTATTGACCTGCCGATGGTGGTTCTGGTAGATAATTATAGCGCCAGTGGCAGCGAGGTGCTGGCGGGCGCCCTGCAGGATTACGGACGGGCGACCATCGCCGGCAGCCAGACCTATGGCAAGGGTAGTGTTAACGTCCTGCGCCAGCTGAAAGACGGCTCCGGGCTGTATATCACCACCGCTCGCTGGCTCACCCCTAACGGTCGTCTGATAGAGGGTGAGGGCCTGTCTCCCGACTATGAGCTTGAGCTTAGCGGTGAGGATGCCATTAAGTGGGCGATTGATTATCTGACAGATTAAGGGGCTTTAATCTTGGGCGACGCGAAGTATTTGCTGCTCAGAATATGGTTTCTGGTAGTCCTTACCCTGTCGCTGGGGGCGGTGGTTATCCGTTTAATCTGGGAGATTACCCTGTCCACATCACCGCCCAGCCTGTGGGTAGTGCTTCTGGTTATACTGACCATCGTTGGCATCTATGCCCTTAGCCTCTATCTTCTTATCTCACCCAGTCTGAAGAAGCTGAAAAGCCGGCTGGTGGGGGTATGGATAATCGCCATATTTACCGTTGGTCTTCTCGGCACTCTCTGGCATTACACCCGCTTCGTGCCCTCACCGGAGGCGTGGGCACCCCTCAGCGTGGCAATTGCCACCATGCTCACTCTGGCGGCGCTTGGTGGCTATATCTTGGTCATCTGGGTCATCCGGGCGCTATGGAAGGGCAGACCCGGGTGACAGCCGAAGAATAATTTTTAGCTTTTCTGGTAGACAGAATTGGGGCGGAAGGCTATAATTTTAGCGGTGATGAGTTCTGAACCTGAACCCCGCATTCTTATCAGCCGTAAAGAAATAGCAATCGCAGTTGAGAAACTGGCGGCTGAAATCACCAGAGATTACCTCGGTAAGTATCCCCTTTTGGTCGGCATTCTGAAGGGCTCGTTTATGTTTATGGCTGACCTGGTTCGGCACCTTGACTTACCCCTAGAAATAGACTTCGTCCGCCTGTCCAGCTATGGTGGTACCCGGAGTTCGGGTAAGGTCAGCCAGGTGCAGGGCCTGCGTACCCCGGTCAAGGGCCGGGATGTTTTGCTTATTGAGGACATCGTGGATACCGGTCTGAC
>DATKYY010000059.1:0-2007 GCA_035528295.1 Dehalococcoidales bacterium
GGGTAGAAACAGTGCGCCGGCACATAGTCTATTATCTCCGGCTTCCCGTAGAACTGCACGCTGACACTGAGCAGGCTCATCTGGCCCGGTTTAGCCACAATCACCTCGGCTACCTCCTTCTGCACCATAACCACCATTATCTCCGGCTTGAGTGAAGCCTCCAGGAAACGGCGCAACACCGCTGAGGCGATATAGTAAGGCAGGTTGGCGACCACCTTGTAGCCAGTTGGTGCCAGTATTAGCTGTGCCGGGTCAAGGTCAAGGATATCGGCGTTGACGATAGCCACATTGTTAAAAGAAGCCAGGGTTTCTTTCAATATGGCAGCTAATTTGCTATCCAGCTCAATAGCCACCACCCGCCCCGCTTTGCTGGCCAGCTCGCTGGTCAGCACCCCCAGACCGGGGCCTATCTCCAGGACAATATCACTGGCCGAAAGCTCGGCCGAGGCAACAATGCGCTTAAGCACTTCTTCATCAATGAGAAAATGCTGCCCCAGCCCCTTTCTTGCCTGAAGACCAAAGCGGCGCAGCAGCCGCCTGGTCTGCGGTAAAAGCGACCCTGCTGGTCTTATTCTTCTGCGGACTGGCTTCTTGGCCATCAGTTACATCCCGTAGCTCAAACGGGTCACCAGGGGCATGGGTAAGCCATGTTTCATCATCCGGCTCTGGGTAGCCTTAATATCATAGGCAACCCGGTGCAACGTTACCGTTCCGGTCTCCTCGTCATAGATAGCATAGCTGGCCCTGGGGTCGCCATCGCGGGGTTGCCCCACCCCACCCGGGTTGATAAACAGGCGAGCTTCGTTTAGTGCCACTTCTTCCTCGGTTGACAATGGACTGAGGGAGCACCTGCCGCTTTCACTGCAGCGGAAGACCAGCGGCATATGGGAATGACCTACCAGACAGAACTTCGTCTCAAAGTGAGCCAGGTTTTCCTCAGCCTCCCCGACTGTTAGCAGGTATTCCCAGATAGGCTCGCGGGGGCTGCCATGCACCAGAGTAAAATCACCCTTTTTGATAGTCAGGGGCAGATTCTCAAGATAGCCTCTATCCTCATCAGTCAGCTGCTGTGCCGTCCAGTGACAGGCGGCGGCGGCGGCCGGATTGAAATAGGCGGTATCCAGCTTGTTAATGGCGGCCCAATCATGGTTGCCGGCGACACAGACGTGCTCATACTGACTAAGTAGCTCAATACACTGGTGGGGGTCAGGGCCGTAGCCGACCACATCCCCCAGGCACCAGATCTCAGCCACCCCTCCCCTCGCTTCAACATCACCCAGCACTGCCTGGAATGCGGTCAGATTAGAGTGAATATCAGCCATCAGGGCGTAACGCACCTATTGACTATAACACCTTTGCTATTTTATGACTAGAGTCAGCTTGTGAGCCAAATGAGGGGCGTGCTATAATCAACCCTGCAATGAAAGTCTCGGAACTGGGAGAGTTCGGGCTGATTGACCTGCTGGCTGAAATGGTCGCCCGCTCCCGGAGCAAGGCGCCTGCCCCCTGGCAAAAGCTTATCGTTGATATCGGCGATGATGCCGCTGCCTGGCAGGGCGACACCTCAATACAACTGGCAACGGTTGATTCTCTTATTGAGGGGGTTCACTTTCCCCCCGGTTTACTTCCCTGGCGGGAAACGGGCTGGAAAGCACTCGCCGTCAACCTGAGTGACATTGCCGCTATGGGTGGGGTGCCCAGATATGCCCTGGTATCTCTAGCCCTGCCCGGGACTACCGAAGTCGACGATGTTACTCTCCTGTATCAGGGGATGATTGAACTCGCCGAGAAATTCAAGGTCGCCATCGTCGGCGGTAATATCAGTAATGCTCCCCAGGTAATGATTAATATTACCGTCCTCGGCAGCGCCTCAAGCCAGACAAAGCACATACTCACCCGCGCTACGGCCAGGCCCGGTGAAAAAATAGCCGTTACCGGTTACCTCGGCACCGCCGCCGCGGGTTTGGCGATACTCAAGCGGCAGGCTCAGGCTAACGCTGAAGTCAG
>DATKYY010000060.1:0-4880 GCA_035528295.1 Dehalococcoidales bacterium
ATAAGGCAGCCGATAAATTAGTGACCAAATATACCGCTTCTATCCCCTTTGACTGGCGCTTATATCAACACGATATCGCCGGCAGTATCGCCCACGCTAAGATGCTCTCAAGACAGGGCATCATTGCCCCGAAAGAGGCGGAGAGCATTATTTCGGGGCTGGAGTCAATCAAAGCCGAGATAGAGCAGGGCAAATTCCAGTTCAAGCCGGAGCTAGAGGACATCCACCTCAATATTGAAGCCTGCCTGATGGATAAAGTCGGCGAGGTGGGGGGTAAGCTCCATACCGCCCGCTCCCGAAATGACCAGGTAGCTCTGGACCTGCGCCTGTGGACAAAAGAGGCCATCGCCGAAACGCTGAGCAAGCTGAGGGAACTGCAGCGGGCGCTGATTGACCTGGCGGAAGCCAATAAAGAGGTGGCTATGCCCGGCTACACCCACCTGCAACCGGCCCAGCCGGTGCTGCTGGCCCATCACCTTCTGGCCTATTTTGAGATGCTGCAGCGGGACATTGACCGCTTTGGCGACTGCCTGAAGCGCACCGATGTTATGCCACTGGGGAGCGGGGCACTGGCCGGGGTCGGCTATAAAGTCGACCGGGAGTTTCTCGCCCGGGAACTGGGCTTCAGCGAGATAAGCCAGAACAGCCTGGATGCAGTCTCGGATAGGGACTTTGTCATTGAATATGAAGCCGCCGCCAGTCTGGGTATGATGCACCTCTCCCGACTGGCTGAGGAGATTATTCTATGGTCATCGGCCGAGTTTAATTTCATCGAGCTTGATGACGCCTATGCCACCGCTTCCAGTATCATGCCCCAGAAGAAGAACCCCGATGTCGCCGAGCTGGTCCGTGGCAAGACGGGGCGGGTCTACGGTCACCTCACGGCAATGCTGACCACCATGAAAGCCCTCCCCCTGGCCTACAACCGGGATATGCAGGAGGACAAAGAGGGCCTCTTTGACTGTGTAGATACCCTGCTGGCTACCCTGGAGGTAGTGGCCGGTATAATTAAGACCATAGGGGTTAAAAAGGAAAATATGAAGCAGGCGACTCAGCGCGGCTACCTGCTGGCTACCGACCTGGCTGATTATCTGGTCGGCAAGGGGGAACCCTTCCGCAGTGCCCACAACATCGTGGGCAAGCTGGTGAGCTACGCTGCACAAAAGGGTAAAGCGCTTAACGAACTCAGCCTGGCGGAATACAAGCAGTTTTCGCCCTTATTCGGTGAGGATGTCAGGTCTATTACTACCGAAACGTCTATCGCCGCCCGGGACAATATTGGCGGCACGGCGCCCAAACAGGTAAATAAAGCCTTAGCCCGGGCGAGAAAAATAGTAAGCGGGGATAGTTAGTTAAGCTGAGCTGGAGGGCAGCTTTCGGACTAACTTGTGCTGGGTGCGCAGGCACCTGGTGCACAGGTTGAGCTTTTTGGGCTGACCATCTACTAGCAGGGTAACCGGGTGAATATTAGGCACCCAACGACGATTGGTGCGTCGTTTGGAGTGACTGACATTATGACCGAACTGAGGGGTTTTCGCGCACAAATCACACTTCAATTATCTTTTCTCCCTTGAGTATTGATTTATGGTAAAATTACGTTATAATACTACCACAAGCCAGCAGAGTCTGGCAAGGATAACTGGAAAAGTAAAACCCGGCGGGTTAGTAACCATAAGGATGGTACCAAAATGAAGAAAATTAACACCGCTAACGGGCAAGACCTGAGGGAAATGTTTGCTGCCGCCACTACCTGGCTGGAGAAGAATGCCGTTGATATTGACGCCCTGAATGTCTTTCCGGTACCCGATGGTGACACCGGCACCAACATGTTGCTCACCATGCGCTCGGTCATCGATGAAGCCTACCGCGCTCCCGACCGCAGCGCCTCGGCGGTGGCTAAGGCGATGGCGAAAGGGGCGCTAATGGGCGCCCGGGGCAACAGCGGGGTGATTCTGTCGCAGATTTACCGCGGTCTGGCCGAGGGACTGGCCGATAAAGAATCATTCAGCGGTAGAGACCTGGCTGCCGCCCTGCTACAGTCATCGATACTGGCTTATAAGGGACTGAGCCAGCCCGTTGAGGGGACTATTCTCACCGTAATCAAGGACACCGCCGCCGCGGCTCAATCCCAGGCAGCCGGTGCCCAGAATGACCTGATATCGGTCATCGAGGCCTCAGTTGATGCCGCCAGTGAATCAGTGGCCAACACCCCCAAGCTTCTCTCCGTGTTAAGAGATGCCGGCGTGGTGGATGCCGGCGGTCAGGGGCTCTATACCATTCTGGAGGGTGCTCTTCTTTACCTCAAGGGTGAAATGGAGCAGATACAACTGCGCAAGCCACAGATAATCGTCAGTGACATTCACCCGACCAAGCTGCCCGAGATGATTGCCGGTGAAGAGGTGCCCTACGGCTACTGTACTGAGCTCATGCTTAAGGGTGAGAAGTTCGACCCGGACAAGATAAGAGCCAAGCTGGAGAAGAAGGGCGAATCGCTGATTGTCGTCGGTGATGAATCTACGATAAGGATTCATATTCACACCCTGGAGCCGGGCAATGTGGTCCGTTATGCCACCTCCCTGGGCACAATGCACCGGGTATCCATCCGCAATATGGACGAGCAGCACCAGGACTACGTGGAAATGCAGAAGGAGCGAATGCCCGAAATTGATGTGGCTATCGTAGCGGTAGCTTCCGGCGATGGGCTTGCCGAGGTCTTCAAGAGCCTGGGGGCAGCCGCCATTGTCCCCGGCGGACAGACCATGAACCCGAGCACCAAAGATATACTTCAGGCAGTAGAGGCAGTGCCTTCGGATAAGTTTATAATTTTACCCAATAATAAAAATATAGTGGCTACCGCCCAGCAGGTGCAATCCCTGACCGAGAAAAAAATCAAAGTGGTGCCCACCGAGACAATTCCACAGGGAGTAGCCACCCTGCTCGCCTTTGACTACGAGGCTGACTTTGAAACCAATGCCCGCCTGATGAGCCAGGCAAAATCAACGGTGAAGTCCGTTGAAATTACCCGGGCCACCCGCTCTACTAAAATAGGCGGCCTCGATATCAAGAAGAAACAGGCTATCGGTCTCCTCGATGGGAAGCTGGTAGCCGCCGGTAAAGACCCCACCGATGTGCTGAACCAGGTACTGGCCAAGCTCAATCTGGATGAAGCTGAGGTGATTACCATCTACTACGGGGCTAATACCAAGTCAGAAGAAGCCAAAGAGGCCAGCACCCAAATCCAGGCACAACACCCGCAGCTTCAGATTGAAGTCGTCCATGGCGGTCAGCCTCACTACAACTACATTGTTTCTGTAGAGTAGCTTCAATGACGGTCAAGATTGTCACCGACAGCGTCTGTGACCTCCCGCCTGAGGTGACCAAAGAGCTGGGAATTACCGTAGTTCCACTCAATGTCCGCTTCGGCGACGAGGTTTACCGCGACGGTATTGACATGACCGCCGAAGAGTTCTACCGCCGGCTCCAGCATGACAAAATCCTTCCGGTTACCTCAGTGCCGGCGCCGGCAACCTTCGCCGAGATATATGATAAGGTGGCGGAGGAGACCGATGAAATCCTGGTCATCATGCTTACCTCCAAGCTCAGCGGTACCCATCAGGTAGCCGTGCAAAGTGTCGGCTTGATGAAGCGGAAATGCCGGGTTGAGGTGATTGATTCCGGCTGGGCAGTAATGGCACAGGGGATGGTCGTTATTACCGCCGCCCGGGCGGCTCAGACTGGAGCCAGCTTTGACGAGGTAGTAGACATCACCCGCCGCAACCTGAACCGAGTCGATATGCGGGCCGCCTTTGATACCCTTGAATATCTAAGAAGGGGCGGGCGCATCGGTGCCGCCCAGGCTTTTCTGGGCTCGGTGCTCAAGATAAACCCGATAATAATGCTGAAAGATGGCGTGGTCCAGCCGGCGGGGCGGGAGCGCTCCTGGACTAAAATAATCGACCACCTCACCAATTTTGTGACCAGCCATTCTTATATCGAAGAGATGGCGATAGAGGACGCAATGTGTCCTGATGATGCCGAACTGCTGGCCGAACGGGTTAGCCCCCGCTTCCCTAAAGAGCGCATCTTCCGCTCCAAGACCGGCCCGGTCATCGGCACCCATACCGGTCCACATACCCTGGTGGTATCTGTGCTGGGCGATAAGTAGCCGCCATCAGCCGAGGCGAACAGAGGCAAGGTCCGGGTGATAAATACTGAATCACTGCGCAAAATTCTTGAGCTTGAGCACCAGAAAGGCTACCAGGATTCAGCCGTAATCGGTGGCCTCGACCAGTTGCTGCGCAACTGGGCAAGCCAGGCTGCCGCATCAATCAACCAGCCCAAACTGCTGAAACGCTTCCAGAGCCTTAAACTGGTCAAGTCCAGATACGCCTCCCTGACCAAACCCGGGCGCAAGGAGTGGGTCCAGAGCCTGCTCGACTTTCTGGCCGAATTAGAGCGTGGGCCGGTGGCCAAAAGCAAAGCCAAGCCGCCCATAATCAGCCGACCGCCGCCAAAGCCACGGGTAAGCGCGGTCAGCCAGTCCACAGAAGCGGCCATTACCGGTATTCGCGGGATTAGCTCCAGCCTGGCGGCCAAGTTCGGCAAGCTGGGGGTAAAAACAATCCGTGACCTGCTCTATTTCTTCCCCCGCCGCCACCTTGACTACAGCCAGCGCAAGTTTATCTCCCAGCTAACCGAGGGCGATGAACAGACCATCATGGCTAATGTCTGGGAGGCAAAGCTGGTTATGCCGGGGGGACGGCGGAGCACCGAAGCCATCGTCGGCGATGAGACCGGTAACATCAGGGTAGTCTGGTTCAATAACCCATACCTGGTCAAGACGCTGACACCCAATACCCGGCTGGTTATCAGCGGTCGGG
>DATKYY010000061.1:0-2384 GCA_035528295.1 Dehalococcoidales bacterium
AAAATGGTGCCGAAGGAGAGATTTGAACTCTCACGTCCATACGGACACTACGCCCTGAACGTAGCGCGTCTGCCATTCCGCCACTTCGGCATATAGAATGATGCAAGGGGATTATACCTGCTTAAATAATGAGGCGTCAAGGGAATACGGTCGGGGGCAATATTACCTCTTGGTGTACTGAGGTGCCTTGCGCGCCCGCTTGAGCCCGGGCTTCTTTCTCTCTTTGACCCGGGAGTCCCTGGTGAGCAGGCCGTTCTGGCGCAGTACCGGCTTGAGGCTTTCATCGGCTTTTAACAGGGCCCGGGCAATGCCGTGACTGATGGCGCCGCTCTGGCCGGTGATGCCGCCGCCCTCTACCTTGACCACGGTGTTGTACTTACCCAGGTTTTCTGTGACCAGGAGGGGGTTGGTTATTGCCTGGCGGTGGGCGGGGCGGGGAAATCGCTCCTCGTAGGGGATACCGTTGACGATAATTTCGCCGGTGCCCGGCATCAGTCTTACCCTGGCTGTAGAAGTCTTGCGTCTGCCTGTGCCGTAAAAATAGCTTTTCTTATCTGTTTTAGCCACTTAGTCTTCCTTTTTGCTAGTCCCGGTCTGAGCCAGGTGAGGATGAGCCTCACCGACATAGACCTTGAGCTTTTTCATCCTGACCGCCCGCAGGCGGTTGGTGGGCAACATCCCCTTGACGGCGTGCTCGATCACCCGGGTGGGGTCGTCCTGCATCATTTTCTCCAGACTGACGCTTTTTAGCCCTCCAGGGTAACCGGAGTGCCGGTAATACACCTTCTTTTCTTCTTTGCCGCCGCTGAAACGGACCTTTTCGGCGTTGATGATGACCACAAAGTCACCGGTATCCAGATTGGGAGTGAATATAGGCTTGTGCTTGCCCAGGAGCAAGATTGCCGCCTGAGTGGCCAGTTTGCCCAGAATCTTGCCCGAAGCATCTAGGACATGCCACTGGCGCTGGATATCGGAAGCCTTGGTGCTATAGGTTTTCATGACGCCTCTTCCTCTAGGGGAACAGAATAGTTTACCCGGTCAAGACACAGCCCGCAGGCAGGGGCGGTAGGCCCCGCCGTTCCCGGCAGTCTTGCTTTAATTATACTATTAAATTGGTCAAGTTTCATCTTGCCCTGCCCAACCCTGATTAGCACCCCTACCGTGGTGCGCACCTGGTGGGGCAGGAAGGAGTTTGCCGCTATGTGGAAGGTGACCAGTTCCCCGTCTCTTTCCACTTCGGCTCTAGATACATTCCTTACCGTGCTCTCAAGCCAGCTGCCGTCGCCGTTGACGAATGAGGCGAAGTCATGCTCGCCGATAAGGGTCTGAGCAGCCCGGTTCATCGCCTCTATGTCGAGCGGATTAGCTACCTGGTAGACCCGGCCTTCCCTTATCGGGGAGCGGGTGGGGCTGTTTAATATATAGTAGCTGTATTCGCGGCTGACGGCGTCACGCCGGATACGGAAGGCATCGTTTACTCTATAAGCTGCCTTTACAGCAATATCCCTGGGCAGGTAGTGATTTAGCCCGTTAACAAAGTTACGTGTGGGGAGCTCTGACCTTGTTCTGAAGCCGACCACCTGACCTTTGGCGTGTACGCCAGCGTCGGTGCGGCTGGCGGATATCACCCGCCGCTTCTCCCCGGTAAGCTTACTGATGGCTTTCTCCACCTCCTTTTGAATGGAGGGAAGCCCGTTCTGCCACTGGAAACCGTGGTAGCCGGTGCCGTCGTATTCTATAATGAGTAAAATCTGAGTGCCGTTTACCAAACTACCGCCTCCGTTATTCCACCAGCTCAATTCTGGCCATGGGCGCCCCGTCGCCCAGCCTGGGGCCCAGCTTGATGAGGCGGGTATAACCGCCGGGGCGCTCGGCGTAGCGGGGAGCCAGCTCGTCAAAGACCTTGGCCGCTATCTTTTCATCTATAATAAAGGCAAGCGCCTGACGGCGGGAGGTGAGCCCGCCCTTCTTGCCCAGGGTAATCATCTTCTCCGCCAGGCCGCGTATTTCCTTGGCCTTGGCTTCGGTGGAGGTAATCTTCTCGTGGTTGAGCAGGTCGGTGACCAGGTTGCGAAACAGCGCTTTGCGGTGGGCTGATGACCGCCCCAGTTTTCTACCGGCTATCTTGTGTCTCATGCCGCTTCCTCCTCTTCCTCGCTCTCACCGGCTTCCTCCTCGGCCTTGGGGGTAATCGATAACCCCAGTGACTCCAGCCGTTCATCTACCTCCAGCTTGGACTTTTGCCCGAAATTGTGCAGGGCGAGCAGTTCCCTTTCACCTTTGCTTATCAGTTCTCCAACGGTGGTGATGCCGCCGCGGCGCAGACAGTTCATGGTGCGCACCGACAGGTCCAGCTGTTCCACCAGCATATTATAGGTTTCATC
>DATKYY010000062.1:0-4523 GCA_035528295.1 Dehalococcoidales bacterium
TTTTTATTGCGTTAAAATGAACACGTCTAAGACGTTGACTCATTCCCTAAGCTCCTAGCCAGTATAACAAAATCCATTATCTTAGGGTCCTGCCGCACAGCAGCCTAAGTTTAATCCTTGTTAAAATAATTGTCAATACCCTCAAAATAACCGGCATAATAGTGCTCCTCAACCTTTACTACGCTACTTCGGCACGGTATAATCTCCATATATTTTAAGGAAGGAAGGAGGGGCTTTTAACTATGGGCAATCAACTTGAATTGCCGGCAGTTTCCGCCACCGCTCCTTTTCGGGCATTAAAGTTTAATGAGGCTCGCCTTTATCTTTTGGCCGGTGTCTTTATTGCGCTGGATGTATTGGTGCCCTGGGCTTGCCATCAGTTCTATCCCCTGGCCGGGCCTACTTTTTTACCGATGCACCTCTTGGTTATTCTGGCCGCTCTTTTGTTCGGCTGGAGGGCTGGTTTACTGGTGGGGTTGGTCACCCCGCTGGTCAGCTTTGGTGTTTCCGGGATGCCGGTATTAGCCGTATTGCCCCAGATTACAGTTGAAATCGTCTTTTACGGTCTGGCCGTCGGTATTCTGCGGGAGAGATTTAATTTGGGAATATTCTGGTCAGTTGTCGGTGCCATGCTCATCGGGCGGCTATTTCTCGGGCTGGCGGTTCTATTAGTCTACCTGGGCGGAGTCAACCCTTTTCACTATGTATGGTCGGTTATCGTCCAGGGCTGGCCGGGCATGCTCAGCCAGCTAATCATCCTCCCGCTTCTGGTCAGGTGGCTAGGACAATATTGGGGAATACGAGATGCACGGCAGTAAGTTATTAGAAGAGTTTGCCGCTAGCCGGGACACCCTCTGGGTATATCAAGGGACCAAACTGATTTTCAAGTCAAGAAGGAAAAGGTTATCACCCCTGCTTGATTATATTAAAGCCTTTGTGCCCCAGACAGAGGGGGTAATCATCTATGACCGCATCGTGGGTAATGCCGCCGCACTACTATTAAAGAAAGCCCTTTGCCTCACGGTGTATAGCCTGGTGGCCAGCCAGGCGGCGGTGCAAAGCATGGAGAAGTTTGGCATCAGCCATCATTTTTCCAGTATCGTCAACCACATCCAGGTGGGAGATGATGTCTGCCCTATGGAGAAGCTCGCCGAGGGCAAGTCCCCGGATGAGTTTTATCAGGCAGTTAAAGCATCGGTATCGCGTGCGAAGGCTAAATGAAATCCAGGGTTCTTTTCTTTGATTACTCCCGAAAAGGCAACATTTTAGGCGGTCTGGAAGCCCTTTTTAACGGGCTGGGACTGGCTAAAGTAGCCCGGGGTTCGGTAGCGGTTAAGCTCCATATGGGTGAACTGGGGAACACCGCCTATCTCCGGCCGATTTTTGCCGCCAAGATTATTAGCCTGGTCAAGAACGCCGGCGGCAGGCCTTTTGCCACCGATACTACGGTTAACTATCCGGGCGGGAGGGGTACCGTGGCCGGGTACTTATCTACCGCCGCCAGCAATGGCTTTGTTGCCGACAGCATTGGTGCCCCCATCGTTATCGCCGGTGATGATGAAAATTCTGCCATCTCGCTGGCGGTTCAAAATCCCATCCGGGGCTGCCAGCTGCGGGAGGTCAGGCTCGCCTCGGAAATCTATCAGGCGGATAATATGCTGGTGCTGTCTCATGTCAAGGGGCATGCCCTTTCCGGCTTTGGCGGCGCCCTTAAGAATCTGGCGATGGGCTGTGTCACCAAAGCAACCAAGCGTGCCCAGCATATGGTCAACTGCCCGGGGCATGACGACTCCCGGTGTGACCTTTGCGGGGACTGTGTCAAGATATGCCCCACCGCAGCGCTGACCATCAGCCAGGACCAGTTGAACCGTGACCGGGATAAGTGCAATGCCTGCAGTGACTGTCTCTTTACCTGCCCCAACGACGCATGGTTCTGGCCTGAAGGCGTCAAGGAGAAGCTTCAGGTGGAAATGGCTCACGCCGCGGCGGCGATACATGCCCAGTTCAAGGGCAGGGTGGGGTATATCAACTTTATTCAGGATGTGACGCCATACTGCGACTGCGCCGCCGCCGCGGGGAGTTATCTGGTGGCGGATGTCGGCATGCTGGCTTCCTATGACCCGGTGGCGATTGATAAAGCCTCGCTGGACTTGATTGACCGGGCGCCGCTGATTACCACCGAGACCAGACCCCCCGACCTGCTGGGTAAATTACACGGCGTAAACAGCCTGGTCCAGCTGGAGGTAGCCGCCAAGCTGGGTATGGGCAGCCTTGACTATGAGCTCGCCACCGCCTGACCAGAATAATTACTTCCCGCTTTTATCCCGGTAGCGCCGGGCAATGTCAATGGCTATCTCGGTTACCTGAGCGGCGTCCTTACCGGTGGCAACAAACAGCGGCTCTTTTCCCCAGCCTTCCCCTTCATAGAATAAGCGGGGTATCGCCCCGTATCTTTCCGCCAGCTGTTTTATCTTCCAGGGCATAGATGTGCCATCACGCCGGGCAACCTCATCCGGCTCGTGGCTGCGGTCAATCCAGCCGAAGAGCAGCCCCTTCTCAGTGCCGTAATCTTTGACCACTTTAATTATGGACGGGTCACACTTGAAGTTGATGCCGGCATTAATTTCGGCGTCATATTTTCTTACCTCAAGCACCAGCCGCGCCATGTGGTCTGATGCCCCGAAAGCAGGCAAACCGGGGGCATAGGGATGCCCCCGAACTGCCGTTATTCTGCCCTCTACCGCCGCTACCTGCTGCGGAGATGTAGCCCCGGGCAGGGCGTAAACCAGGTTAACCCTCACCTCCGGGATGAGAGCGGTAAACTCGGGGCAATCCTCCAGCATTTTAGCCGCCTGTACCAGGTTGCCCAGTATCTGGTCGCTATCTTTCGTTTTATTCACCTTACCCCTCCAGGGTGCTGAAGTAGGCTGCCCAGAACGGGTCAACCATCACCGGCTTTAGCTCTTCCTTTTTACCGTTGCGCCGGATAAAGACCCTGTCTTTTGGTGTTATCTCGCCGATATCCCAGGCGTTAATGCCGTTTTGCTTTAAATCTTGTAGTAAGCCCGGGGTTTTCTGGGGCGGGGCGGTAATCACCAGCGTCCCTTCGCTTATTGAAATGAGGGGGTCAATATCGAAATGCTGGCAGACCGCTTCAATCTCCTCGGGGGTGATAATCTTGTCTTCAAACAGGGTTACCCCGGTGCCCGAGGCGGCGGCGATCTCATAGACACCGTTCAGCAGCCCGCCCTCGGTAGCATCGTGCATGGCATGGGCGTAGGGGCCGGCGGTAATAGCGTCTTTGACCACGCTCATCTGAAGGAAGTAATCTTTGGCTTTGGCGACAGTATCCCGGCCCAGTTTCTTTTCCAGGGCTGCCTCCGCCTGAAAGGCAAGTATGCCGGCGGCTTCAATGGCCGGTCCCTTGGTGATAATAACCCGGTCGCCGACCCTGGCATTGGAGGCGGGGGTGAGTTGTTCTTTAGACCCCACCCCGATGACGGTGCAGCCGCCATTGAGGGGGTAGGCGATTCCGGGGTAAATGCCGGTATGCCCGCCGACAACGGCGATATCCAGCTTCTGGCATTCCTGATGGACCTCTTTCCAGATGTGCTCCAAGACGTTGTCTTCGGTGCCCGGGGGTAGCATCAGGCAAATGGTCAGGTATCTCGGTTTCACTCCCAGCACGGCCACATCACTGGCGCAGATGTGCACAATGCACCAGCCGAAGTGGGGCATCAGCACCGGCAAACCGAAGGTAGGGTCTTCCGCGATAACCATGACATTACCATCGGGCAGTTCAATCACGGCGGCATCAACCCCGTGCTGTGGTCCGACCAGGACCGTTTTGTCCGCCTTCCCCAGTCGGGGCAAAATCAGGCTGTCAAAGGTGGCTCGGTCGACCTTTCCAATCTGTGGTAGCATGACTCCTCCTTTTTTCTAGGCGGAGAAGAGGCAAAAGAAAACCAGGAGCCGAGTTTTTAGAGGCTTCTGGTTTTGAGTCTCCACTTCCCTACGCTCGCATTGTCGAGTTCAGGTTCCAAGGGTGTCCCTTCCGGACTCTCAGCCTTCTAGCTCCCCTAGTGGTCAGTATTTAATTAGCCGTAATATACCACGCCGCTTAAAATAATGTCAACTTCGGGGATTCATGCCGAGCCGGGGAAACAAAAGATGACACTGACACTACGGACAATATGAAGCAGTAGTTCTGAGGAGGCTTCCTTTAGTATATAGCTGCTGGCGCCGGCCTGCAGGGCATCAATAATGCGGGGGTCATTATCACGGCTGGCAAGGGCAATAATAACTATATTGGGGTGCTTCTCTTTAATCCACTCTATCGCCATGATGCCACCCATAGGGGGCAGATAGAGGTCGATTAAAGCCACATTGGGCTCGCCCTTGGCTGCCATGCTTACCGCTTCTATCCCATCGCCAGCTTCAGCGGCAATCTCTATGGCGGGGTCGGCCATCAGCTTGCTGGCCAGAGCCTGGCGGACTTCAGGCAGCCCATCGGCAATCAGTAG
>DATKYY010000063.1:0-6003 GCA_035528295.1 Dehalococcoidales bacterium
ACCCTTATCGTAACTGGCAGGATATTGTGGCAGGTCGCAGAATTGATACTGTTAGCCAAGCTAATGCCACAAGTATGACCGATATTCCCGAATTGCCCGAAGGGGTAAGATACACGATTCTACGGAAGCGAATTATTAAGCGTCCAAAGCGGAAGCGTAGGTGTGAAAGTAGGGGAATCCATCCTGTAATAATGAGGGTTAAGGGTTAGCTATGAACCAACCACTTTGGAGAAGAACCCAAGCGAGCCAGAGCTTGACATTCCCGATAGACTCTGATTAAGATTTTCGGGCAGCCGGCAAAAACCGGTAGTTCGCTGTTGGAGGTGGGAAATGGCTGAGCAAAAAGTGGTTATCTACTCCACGCCTACCTGTCCCCACTGCAAGAGAGCCAAGGATTACTTTACTGAGAAGGGGATTGCTTACGTTGACCACAATGTGGCTGAGGACAGGGAGAAAGCGCAGGAGATGATACAGAAGTCGGGGCAGATGGGCGTGCCGGTTATCGTCATTGGTGACGAGATTGTGGTCGGCTTTGATCAGCCACTGCTGGATAAGCTGCTATCCCGGTAGCCTTACCGGATTAAGTCAGGCAAAGTCCGCGCTGCCGGCTTCAGTTTCCTCTCCCCGGCCCAGGTATTTCTCCGGGTTCTGGTCAAAGGTTTTCTTGCAGCCCCCTGAGCAGAAATAGTACTTCTTGCCCTCATATTCCGAGGTCGCGGCTGCCGTCTTCTCGTCTACTTCCATCTTACAAACCGGGTCAATTGCCATGATGACACCCCCTTTATTTATTTCGCCGGGCTAAAGCTGCGGAGACGAAGTGAGTTGAATACCACCGTCAGTGAGCTAGCCGCCATAGCCGCGGCAGCCAGAATCGGGTTCAAGAAGCCATATTTACCCAGGACAAAGTTGAGTCCGGCGGGAACACCGCTTTGCCCGAAGACAAGGTAAAGCACACCGGCGGCTACCGGGATAAGAGCCGTATTATAGGCGAAAGCCCAGAACAGGTTCTGCTTTATCGTTCTCATGGTGCGCTTGCTCAGCGATACTGCGGTGGCTATGGCGGTCAAATCACCGCTAATCAGGGTAATATCACCGGTCTCCATGGCGACATCGGTGCCGGTGCCGATGGCAATGCCGATATCAGCCTGGGCTAGCGCCGGGGCATCATTTATGCCGTCCCCCACCATCGCCACTACTTTGCCTTTACCCTGAAGCTTCTTGACCTCCTGCGCCTTGTGTTCGGGCAGTACCTCGGCCAATACACGGTCAATGCCTGCCTCTCGGGCAATCGCCTCGGCGGTGCGCTGGTTGTCTCCGGTGAGCATGCCCACCTCAATACCCATTCGGCGCAGTGCGTTGAGGGCTTCTCTGGCGTTGGCTTTGAGGGTATCGGCCAGGGCGATGATGCCCACCACCTGGCTGTCCCAGCCGAGGAACATCACCGTCTTGCCCTCGGCCCGCAGGCGCTCGGCTTCTTTTTCCATGCCATTAAGAGAAAGCCCTTTACTCTCCATCAATCTCAGGTTACCCAGAATAAGCGGCTTCTTTTTTACGGAAGCCTCTATACCGTGTCCCGGAATGGCATTAAAATTAGAGACGGCATAAAGCTTTAGCTTCTTCTCTGAAGCTGCCCTGACGATGGCTTCCCCCAGCGGGTGCTCCGAGCCTCGCTCCGCCGAGGCAGCCAGCTTAAGCACCTCTTCCTGGGATATTGACGTTGCGGCAACGATATCGGTCACCTCCGGCTCGCCCTGAGTCAGCGTGCCGGTCTTGTCCAGCAGCACGGTATTTATCTGGTGAGACCTCTCCAGTGCCTCGGCATCGCGAATCAGAATGCCGTATTCGGCGCCCTTGCCGGTGCCGACCATAATTGCCGTGGGCGTGGCCAGCCCCAGGGCACAGGGGCAGGCGATGATGAGCACGGCAATAAAGTTGAGCAGGGCGAAGGTGAGGCTGGGGGCAGGTCCAACCAGGTACCAGATAATAAAAGTAACCGTGGCAATGCCAATCACGGTGGGCACAAAGTAGCTGGCAATAATGTCAGCCAGGCGCTGAATGGGCGCCTTGCTCCCCTGGGCTTCTTCCACCAGCCGGATAATCCGCGCCAGTGTAGTGTCTTTGCCTACTTTGGTTGCCTCAAACCGGAAGCTGCCGGTCTTGTTGATGGTGGCGCCGATAATCTCGTCACCGGTCTTTTTCTCCACCGGGATGCTCTCCCCGGTAATCATTGACTCATCAATGGTGGAGTGCCCGCGGCGGACTATGCCGTCCACCGGCACCCGCTCGCCCGGTCTGACCACAATAAGGTCGCCGACCTGGACATCCTCAATCGGGATTTCGGCTTCTTCGCCGTTGCGGATGACCAGAGCCGTCTTGGGCTGCATGCCGATGAGCTTCTTGATTGCCTCTGAGGTCTGTCCCTTGGCTCTGGCCTCAAAAAAACGGCCGAGCAGAATGAGGGTGATAATCATGGCTGAGGTATCAAAATAGAGATGGGCTTCCAGCCCGCCGGCGGTAAAAAGCCGGGGGAATAGGACGGCGAGCATGCTGTAGAAATAGGCGGCTGAGGTGCCGACGGCAATCAGGGTATTCATATCGGCGGTGCGGTGTTTTAGTGCCCCCCAGGCGCCCCGGTAGAAGCGCCAGCCCGCCCAGAACTGCACCGGCGTGGCCAGTGCCCAGAGCAGGTATGGCTTCCCGGTGAAAGAGGGGATAAACATGGAAAGGGCAAAAATCGGTACCGCCAGAGCTGCGGCTATAATAAGCCTCTTTCTTAAGCGTCCAGTCTCGCGCCGGGTAGCTGAAGCCACATCTTCCAGGGTCTCTACCTCGGCGCCAAGTTCATAGCCGGCTTCTTTCACCGCCCGTCTCATCTCGGCGATATCGGTTCCCTCAAGATACTCTACAGTGGCTTTTTCGGAAGCCAGATTGACATCGGCTGAAATTACCCCGGGGGCGCTCTTTAATGCTTCTTCCACGCGGGCAACACAGGAGGCGCAGGTCATCCCGCCCACCGGGAAGATTGATTTCTTGGTAGCCGTTGCGTAGCCCAGCTCGGCGATTTTACCCTTGATTTTGGCCAGGCTTACCATACGGGGGTCGTACTCTACCGCCGCCTTTTCCGAGGCAAAGCTGACCTTGGCCTGGTCGACGCCCAGCGTATCCGCCAGCCCCTTCTCAATGGTGGCGGCACAGGTGGTGCAGGTCATACCGGTAATATGGATACGAGCCTTCTCTGATTTCCGGGAGCTTGATTTCTCCGTCATTTCCCCCTCCCGCTATGACCTATTTTAAATAATTAGTTTTCAATACTCATATGACCTATATCACAGTCCGGGTAATTAGGGGGTAAGGTCTGGGGGTAAGCTTACTTCAGGGTAATCTTGCCTTTTGGCTCACTGACTACTTCACCGATGATGGCGGCGTCGCTCACGCCGGCCTGGTGCAGCCTGCTCAGCATTAGCTCGGCTTTGGCCGGCTCCAGGGAGATGAGCAGGCCACCCGAGGTCTGGGCATCAAACAGAATGTCGGGCATATATTGCGGTATGTCTCTGGGGAATTTTACTTTGGCTGAGTAGTAGTCTTTGTTGCGGAAGAGCCCGGCGGGGCATAGCCCCTGCTGGGCGAACTCGATTACCTCGGTAAAGTAGGGGATTGAGTCCAGATTAAATTCAAGGCCTACCTGGCTGGCCTTGGCCAGTTGCGCCGAGTGACCGAGAAACCCGAAGCCGGTAATATCGGTACAGGCATGAACCCCTATTTCGGCCATTAATTCGGATGCTTTTTTGTTCAGGGTGGCCATGCAGATGGTCACCTTCCGGGCAAGCGCCTCACTCACCATGCCCGCTTTCAGGGCGGTATTGATAATGCCGGTGCCCAGCGGCTTGGTAAGCAAGAGCTTATCTCCGGCTACGGCTCCGGCATTGGTGATCAGTCTATCGGGGTGGACGGTGCCGGTAACGGCCAGACCGTATTTCAGCTCGGTATCGTCAATACTGTGGCCGCCAATCAGAATTACCCCCGCCTCGTTCATTTTAGCGATGCCTCCCCTCAGGATGCTCTCTAAGATAGAGATGTCCATCGAGTTTATCGGGAAGCAGACCAGGTTCAGGGCAGTCAGCGGCTTACCGCCCATAGCGTAGACATCGCTGAGGGCGTTGGCGACGGCAATCTGCCCGAAGGCGTAGGGGTCGTCAACTATGGGCGTGAAGAAGTCGACGGTCTGGATAATTGCCAGGTCGTCCGATAGCTTGTAGACACCGGCGTCGTCCAGGCTCTCCATGCCTCGAATTACCTTCGGGTCGGAGGTTAGCGGCAGTCTGCCTAGAGCACCAAACAGGTCACCCGGACCTATCTTGGAAGCTCAACCGGCGCCACGGACACTTTCGGTTAAACGTAGGTTTTTCTTTCTTTCCATCTGACTCCTCGATTGGTGAATCAGCCTGGTCTTGTCTGCTATTTTAGCATTGACCGGATAACGAAAGCAAAAACTTTGAAATTGAGGCTGGATATAGTAGAATACTGGCGATGAGTAGTGAGTTTCGCCATCTGCCCAGTGTGGACCGGTTGCTTTCTGACCGGCGGATTAAACGGCTCAGCCAGACCTGCTCGTATACCCTGCTGGTAGATCTGGTCCGGAAACAACTTGAAGATGCCCGTCAGGCTATCTCAGCGGGCAGTCCCTGTCCCGCCCTCGATGAAATAGTGGCCGCAGTTTCGGCCCAGCTCAATTTTCTGGAGAGTCCCAGCCTGCATCCGGTGGTCAATGCCACCGGGGTAATACTGCATACCAATCTTGGCCGGGCTCTACTGAGCCAGGAAGAAATATCCGCCATGGACGCCGTTGCCTCCGGCTACTGCAATCTGGAGTATGACCTGGGCAGTGGCAAGAGGGGTTCCCGTCAGGTCCACGTCGAGCCGATTCTGTGCCAGCTGAGCGGCGCCGAGGCCGCCCTGGTGGTGAACAATAATGCCGCCGGCGTTCTTTTAGCCCTGACCGCACTGGCCAAAAGGAAAGAGGTCATCGTCTCCCGGGGTCAGGCGGTGGAAATCGGGGGCAGCTTCCGCATCCCGGATGTAATGCGCCAGAGCGGGGCGAAGCTGATTGAAGTTGGTACTACCAACTGTACCTACATTGCTGATTACGAACAGGCGTTGAGCCCGCGCACCGCCGCCCTGATGCGGGTTCATGCCAGCAACTTCCGCCAGATCGGGTTTATTCACCAGGCAAGCCTGGAGGAGCTGATAGACCTGGGCAAACGCAGTAGTGTTCCCGTTTTTGATGACCTGGGCAGCGGCTGCTTCCTGGACACAACCGAGTTCGGGCTTGACCCGGAGCCGATGGTCCCGCAGAGCGTCAGCGCGGGCGCGGCGCTTACCCTCTTTTCCGGAGATAAGCTGGTCGGTGGTCCCCAGGCCGGGATTATCGTCGGCCGCAAAGAGTATGTTGATAAGTTGCGGAGACACCCGCTGGCGCGGGCGGTGCGCATTGACAAGATAAGATTAGCCGGTATGGTGGCTACTTTGATTCACTACCTGAAGGGTGAGGCGCTGACCAAAATCCCGGTATGGCGGATGGTTTCTGTCCCAATAACCGAAATTGACCGGCGCGCCCAACTCTGGGCGCAGGCTCTGGGTAGCCTGGCACAGGTAATAGATGGGGAGACCATGATTGGCGGTGGTAGCCTGCCCGGGGGCACCCTGCCGACCAGGCTGGTCGCCATTGGCGGCCAAAGCAAGAGCCCGGGTCGGGCGCAGGGTTTAGCCCAAAAGCTGCGTTTTCAGAAGGTGCCCGTCATCGGGCGCATCAATGAGGATATTTTGCTCCTCGACCCCCGCACCGTGCTTCCGGAAGAAGATAAGATTGTGCTGGGGGCGCTTCGGGATTTAGCCGCTGGGTTGAAGTAAGGCAAGGCTATGTTTGTTCTGGGTACGGCCGGGCATATTGACCACGGTAAGTCAGTCCTGGTGCATGCCTTAACCGGGATAGACCCCGACCGGCTG
>DATKYY010000064.1:0-9594 GCA_035528295.1 Dehalococcoidales bacterium
GCGCCCGCTCTGATAAATGGCGCGAGTAGTTCTCCACGCCGGTGCAGTAGCCGGCTTCACGCAGCATTTCAATATCGTAGTTGGTTCTTGCCTCCAGCCGGGCGGCCTCCAGTACCTTGCCCTGCGCTTTTAATTCCGCCAGCCTCTCGGCAAGCTCCTGCTTGATGGTCTCAATCGCCCGCATCAGCTTATCGTGGGGGGCGACGAAGTGCTTGGCCGGGTAGATATCCACCGAGTCCATTTCGGTTAAAAGCTCGCCGGTGAGCGGGTCAATCTGGACGATGCGCTCAATCTCATCGCCGAAGAACTCAACCCGCAAAGCCAGTTTTTCATAGGCGGGCTGTATCTCCAGGGTATCGCCGCGGAGGCGAAACCGGCCTCGGGTGAAGTCAATGTCGTTGCGCGCATACTGCATATCCACCAGCTGGCGGATGATTTTATCTCTGGGGCGCCCCGCCTCCCCCCGCTTCAGGCTGCAGACGAAGCGGTGGTATTCCTCCGGCTCCCCCAGGCCGTAGATGCAGGAAACCGAAGCCACGATGACTACATCGCGGCGCTCAAAGAGGGAGCGGGTCGCTGAGAGGCGCAGGCGGTCAATCTCCTCGTTGATATCCACCTCTTTCTCAATATAAGTATCGGTGCGGGGCACATAGGCTTCGGGCTGGTAGTAGTCATAGTAGCTGACGAAGTATTCCACGGCGCTGTTGGGGAAGAAGTCATGAAATTCGGCGCAGAGCTGGGCGGCTAAGGTCTTGTTGTGGCAGATGACCAGCGTCGGTCGCTGCAGGCGCTGGATGACGTTGGCCATGGTGAACGTCTTGCCGCTGCCGGTAACCCCGAGCAGCGTCTGGTGCTGGTATTTTTTCTCAAGCCCTTCCACCAGTTTGTCCGCCGCCTGGGGCTGGTCACCGGTCATCCCGAAATCAGAAACAATTTCAAATTTTGACATATTGGAACTCGGGTTCTGGCTAAAAGATTTATTTACCGCCAAAATATTGCAGGGCGAGTTTGACCTTTTCTTCTAAAGTGAGGTCGGAGGCGGGGAGGGCGGCGACGGCGCGGGTGGCTTCGGTGGCGGAGTAGCCGAGGGCGGTCAGGGCGGCGATGATATCGGCGTTTTCGGCGGCGACCTGGGAGGTGGGGACGGGCACCCGCCCGGCACCGATTTTGTCTTTCAGCTCCAGGATAAGGCGACTGGCCATCTTCCTGCCGATGCCCGGTATCTCGGTCAAAAGCTCGGCGCTGCCGGTGGCAATGCCGATGGTCAGCTTCTCCACGTCCATCGCCGAAAGCATCGCCAGCGCCAGACGCGGACCAAGCCCGGAGACACTGATTAAGGTCTGGAAGAGGGCAAGCTCATCGGCGGAGGCGAAGCCGTAGAGGGCGGCGCTGTCCTCGCGAATTTGAAGGTAGGTGTGCAGCTTGACTTCCTTGCCGACGGCACCCAGGGAGGCGAGGGTGGAGGTGGGCATATATACCTGAAAGCCGATGCCGGCAACGTTGATAATTGCCCAATCGCTACTGAGCGCCTCAATCTCCCCCTGAAGACTGGCAATCAATTTCTAACCTCACTTGCCTTGGTCGAGCAGACTCTTTAGCTGTGCCTCACGCAGGTGGCAGATGGCGACGGCCAGGGCATCAGCGGCGTCGTTGGGCTGGGGCACCTCGAGCAGACCGAGCTGGAGCTTGACCATCTCCTGGACCTGCTCTTTGGAACTGGCTCCGTAGTCAGCCACCTTCTGCTTTATCTCGGTCGGGGCATATTCATAGACGGGAATACCGTTGCAGGCGGCGGCCAGCATGGCTACTGCCTGAGCCCGGCCGATGGCCAGGGCTGACTTGACATTTTTGGCCACGAAGGGCTGCTCAATAGCCATCACATCGGGTTGATAGTGGGCGATAATTTTTAGCAGGGCGCCATAAAAATGGCTCAGGCGCTCCTCGATAGATGAAGAGCGCCCCGGGCTCTCCAGTACGCCGTAATCAACCAGGCTGATATTATTCTTGCCCGCCTCGATTACCCCGAAGCCCATATTCACCGTGCCCGGGTCAATGCCCAAAATCTTCATTTTGCTCCTTGAATTATTAAGCCGTTAGCTGATATTTCTCCAGAACCGAGTCAGGGAAGTTGGCATTGCTGGCGACATGCTGGACTTCATCCAGCTCCTCCAGTTTATCCAATAGCCTCAGTGTTTGCTCGGCGGCTTTTTCCTCAAGCTCAACGGTGGTCTTGGGGACAATGGCCAGCTCAGCCGAGGCAATAATTATCTTTCGCTCTTCCAGTGCTTTCCGCACTGCCTCCAGCTCCTCGGGCTTGGTGTAAATCTCCATCTGGTTATTGTCAACATTGACATCCTCAGCCCCGGCATCAATTGCCTCCAGCGCCAGCGCCTCGGTATCCAGGTCGTTAGCCTCTACCCTGATTAGACCCTTGGAGTCAAAGAGCCAGGCGACACAGCCGCTTTCCCCCAGGTTGCTGCCACTGCGGGAAAATATGTTGCGCACATCCTGCAGGGTGCGGTTGCGGTTATCGGTCAGGGCTTTCACCAGAATGGCTGCCCCGCCGGGTCCATAGCCCTCCAGGACCAGCTCTACCAGACTGACGCCCTCGGTCTCACCAGCCCCCCGCTTGACTGCCCTTTCAATATTATCCTGGGGCATATTGCTGTCGTGGGCTTTCTGGACGGCCAGGCGCAGGCGGAAGTTTGCTTCCGGGTTGCTGCCCCCCTCCCGCACCGCCACGATAATCTCGCGGGTTAGCTTGGTGAAGAGCTGACCGCGGCGGGCATCGGTGACCCCCTTCTGGTGCTTAATCGAAGACCATTTAGAATGCCCTGACATTAAAACTCCCCCGGGCTGGCTAGCCAGCCTGACTTAATTCTATCACCCCGCTGTTTCAGGGTCAAAAGCTTTGCTGTTACTGCCTGGTCTCGGCAGTTACCATAGCAACAGCGTATTCCCGGCAGTGGGAGAGGCTGATAGCAAGGTGGTCCAAGCCCAGCTTTCGGGCCTGGTACTGTGTCTGGCCATAGAGACGAAGCAAAGGCTTACCGTTGGCGTTAGGCAGTATCTCGATTTCCTTCCAGTTGACCCCCCGGGTGATGCCCAGGGCTTTGACGGCGGCCTCTTTACCGGCCAGGCGGGCCGCCAGCGATGCCGGTTTATGATGGTATAGATTCAGTTCCGCTTCGGTATATATCCGCTGCAGGAAGCTGTCTCCCCAGCGGGCGAGTGCCTTCTCAACACGGGCGATTTCAATTATATCTATGCCGGTCTGGTGCATTTTAACCACCACCCGGTCTGGTTAGCGGGACTTGGGCGTTACACAGCGGGCAGTTCTCTGGCGGGTAGGTCGGGGTGATAACGCGGTGGCAGCTGAAGAAGGGGACACCGAACTCAAGCTCCTGCTCGGAGCGGTTGACCAGGACACCGACGCCGACCACGGTGCCGCCCTGTTTGGTTACCGCGTCGATAACCTGGCGGGTCGATTTGCCGGTGGTAATGATGTCATCAACCACCAGAACCCTCTCGCCGGGGCTGATGCTGAAGCCGCGCCGGAAAGCCCTCTGCGCATCTCCTTCCTTTTCGGCGAATATGCCCCGCACTCCCAGCTGTTTGGCCACTTCGTAAGCTAAAATAATGCCGCCGGTGGTCGGCCCGGCGACTACCTGAACCCCGTACTGACGGAAATAGTCGGCAATCATCTGGCAAAGCTGCTCGGTGTAAGCGGGGAACTGTAATATCTTGAACTTCTCCCAGTAGATAGGGGAGTGCAGCCCGGAGGTGAGGAGGAAGTGTCCCTTGAGCATTGCCCCCGCTTTTTGCAGGATGTCTTCTGCGTTAACTGCCAAAGTAGCCTCCCACTATGAGCTTGGTGTTTATTCTGCCGGGTTATAGTCTGGTACCAGCCCCCATTCGCCTGGCGGCCAGACGGATAGCCAGGCCTTGCCGGTGATATCTTCCCGTGTCACCCAGCGCCGTTCGGGGGATAAATTATGGGAATCACTGCTCCGATTACGGTTGTCACCCAGGAAGAAGTATTTATCGGCGGGGACCTCTACCAGGTCAACGGTATAGTCGGGGGGTTGTTTGATATACGGTTCGTTTAACGGTATATCGTTAACGTATACCGTCTCGTCTTTTACCTCTACGGTGTCACCGGGGCTGCCGATGATGCGCTTGATGTATTCGTTATGGCTATTATCATTGGAGGAGTGGAATACGATGACATCACCTATTTCCGGCTCCTGAAAGGCGTAGGCGATGCCCTCTCTAACGACTAATACCCTCTGGCCATCGTGGAAGCTGTCCTCCATGCTTTCGCCTTTGACGATGGAGCTCTGGACGGTAGCCTGTAAAAGAAAGAAGACTGCCACAGCCAGCAAAATTGTTCCGATAACCTCGCGGAGAAGAACTTTCATATGGTAGTCATTTCCTTCCAGACTAGACCCAATTATACCCCATCCCAATTTATCTGGCTAGTCGGCTAAATTTGCACTTTGCAAAAATGGGGTGCTAGAATTACCAGGTATGGATTATATGGAACAGGCGGTATCGCTGGCCAAGCTGGCGCTGGGGCAGGTTAGCCCTAACCCGGCGGTGGGCGCCGTGGTTATTAACAACGATATCGTTGTCGGACAGGGCTATACCCAGCCGCCCGGTTCGTGGCATGCCGAGATTTCGGCTCTGGAGCAGGCCGGGGAAAAAGCTCGCGGGGGCGTGATGTATGTTACCCTGGAGCCGTGCTGCCATTACGGGCGCACTCCACCCTGTACCCAGGCAATTATCTCGGCCGGTGTCACCGAGGTCCATCTGGCCATGATTGACCCTAACCCCCTGGTCTGCGGGCGGGGCAGAACTGAGCTGGAGAAAGAAGGCATAAAAGTATATGTTGGCGAGCATGAGAAGGCAGCCAGCCAGGTTAATGAAGCCTATACCAAACACATCACCACCGGTATGCCTTTTGTCATCGCCAAATTTGCCATGAGCCTGGATGGTAAGATTGCCACCGGTAGCGGCGATTCCAAGTGGATTAGCGGCGAGGAAGCCAGACGATATGCTCATCACCTGCGCTGTACCGTTGATGCCATTATGGCCGGCGCCAAGACCATAATAAACGATGACCCCCGCCTCACCTCCCGGTGTTGTGTCGGTAGAGGGGGGACTGCCCGAAAGCAACCGCTACGTGTCATTGTCGATGGTAAGGGGCAGATACCACCCAGCGCCCGCATATTCGAGCAGCCCGGTAAAACGCTGCTGGCTCTGGGCAGGACAGCTAAACCGGAAGATAAAGACGCCCTGGTCCGGGCGGGCGCGGAGTTACTGGAGTTGCCTTCCGACGGAGAGACGGTGGATTTGGAGAAGTTGCTCAAGAATTTAGGCGAGCGGGGAATTACCCGTGTCCTGGTGGAGGGGGGTGGAATTCTCATCGGCTCCCTGTTTGACAACGGGCTGGTAGATAAGGTTATTGCTTTTATTGCGCCGATTGTCATTGGCGGCAAGGAAGCCAAGACCCCGGTCAGTGGCCGGGGGGTTGACAAGGTGATAAATTCAATTAAATTAGAACGTATTAATGTCGAAAGATTCGGTGATGACCTGATGATCAGCGGCTATGTTAAGGGGTAAGAATGTTTACCGGTATTATTGAAGAGACGGGTAGGGTAGTCTCAATTAAAGCGGGAAAATTAAGTATCGCCGCTGGCGATGTCCTCCGGGGTATAGAAATGGGCGGGAGCATCGCCGTTAACGGGGCATGCCTGACGGTAACTGAATTTGATACCAGCGCCTTTTCAGTTGACATAATGTCAGAAACCGTAAAGCGGACCAACCTGGGGCTACTCACTGTCAGTGATGCGGTGAACCTGGAGAGACCGCTGACTTTAGGCAAACCGCTGGGGGGACATCTGGTGCAGGGGCATGTGGATGATACCGGCCGGGTGGTCTCAATTTTACGAGCCGGCAGGGAGTCAATCATTAGATTTGAAGCCCCGCCGGAAGTAATGCGCTACATAGTTAAGAAAGGCTTTATTGCCGTTGACGGTATCAGCCTGACCGTTGTTGATTTGGACGCCGCCTCTTTTACGATTTCGGTGGTTGACTATACAATAAAGCATACTAATTTAAATAGCCGGCGGGTGGGTGATCTGGTTAATATAGAGGTAGATGTTATGGCGAAATACGTGGAACGGCTTAGCCAGCCCCGCCAGAGCGGCGTAACGGTTGATTTCCTGCAGGAACACGGTTTCCTGTCGGCTGATTTACGTTGAGAGGGGTAAAGATGGGATTGGCGACTATTGCTGAAGCTATTAAAGATGTAAAAGCGGGTAAATTCATCATCATCGTTGATGATGAAGACCGGGAGAACGAAGGCGACCTGGCCCTAGCGGCGGAGAAGGTTACCACTGAGGCGATTAATTTTATGGCCAAGCACGCCCGCGGGTTAATCTGCATGCCTATCATCGGCGAGCGGCTGGATGAGCTAAAAATCCCCCTGATGGTGGGGGAGAATACCTCAAAGTTTACCACCGCCTTTACCGTGTCGGTTGAAGCCAAGCACAAGACGACCACCGGCATTTCGGCATCAGACCGGGCCGAGACGGTTAAAGCGATAATTGACCCGGCCACCAAGCCGGAGGATTTAGCTCGCCCGGGGCATATGTTCCCGCTAAGAGCCCGGGAGGGTGGGGTATTGGCGCGGGCTGGCCAGACCGAAGCCATCGTTGACCTGGCCAAACTGGCCGGGCTTTATCCAGCCGGGGTCATCTGCGAAATTATGAATGAAGACGGCTCAATGGCACGCATGCCTCAACTGAAAGAAATGGCCGATAAATTCGGGCTTAAAATAGTGACCGTGGCTGACCTTATTTCCTATCGCCTCCGCCATGAGAGGCTGGTGCACCGGGTTGCTGAGGCTAAGTTGCCGACCAAGCACGGCGAGTTCACCGCTATCGCCTACCAAAGTGATATTGACCCCGATGAGCACCTGGCTTTGGTCATGGGGGATATCGCTACCAGTGAGCCGGTGCTGGTGCGGGTCCACAGCGAGTGTGTTACCGGTGATATCTTCAGGAGCCTGCGTTGTGATTGCGGTGAGCAGATTACGATGGCCATGCAGACCATTGCCAAAGAGGGACGGGGTGTTTTTCTCTATATGAGACAGGAGGGGCGTGGTATCGGCTTCCATAACAAGATACGGGCTTATGCCCTGCAAGACCAGGGTCTGGATACCGTGGAAGCCAACCTTTCTCTGGGTTTTGCTGCTGACCTGCGCGATTATGGCATTGGTGCCCAAATCCTGGCCGAGCTGGGTTTGCACCAGATTCGGCTGTTGACCAATAACCCGAAGAAGGTAATCGGCCTGGAAGGTTATGGGCTGGAAGTGGTGGAAACGGTACCCCTGATAATTCCGCCCAATCCACACAACCGCCATTACCTGGAGGTAAAACAGAAAAAGTTGGGTCATCTCTTGAGAATACCGGAGACTCCGGATAAATAGATTAAGTCAAGAAACACTAAGGAGGAAACAATGGGCAAACTTTTTGAAGGCATGTTGTTGGGGAAGGGGTTAAAGTTCGGGCTGGTTCTTTCCCGCTACAACGAGTTTATTACCAAGAAACTGCTTGAGGGGGCGGAGGACGCCTTGATCCGCCATGGCGTTAGCCAGGAAAATATTGATGTTGCCTGGGTGCCGGGCTCATTCGAGATCCCATTGTTCGCCAAGAAACTGGCGGAAACGAAACGGTATGATGCCATTATCTGTCTTGGTGCCGTAATTCGGGGTGGTACCCCTCACCATGAGTATATTGCCACTGAGGTAACCAAGGGTATTGCCAAGATAGGTCTGGACTTTGGTCTGCCGGTTGCTTACGGCATAATCACAGCCGAAACTCTGGAGCAGGCTATTGAACGGGCGGGGGCCAAGGAAGGCAACAAAGGTTTTCAAGCGGCAATGTCCGCTATTGAGATGGCTAATCTGGCCAAAGAGATAAGCTAACTGTCAGCCGGGGTGATTCAGGCGGTTTTAATTTTCAGTCGGTAACGATATAAACGCTATCGCCTCTTCTTACCCTCTCGCTGACTTTTATGCCTACTGAATCTCCCGCTTTGGCCTGGCTAACCTCCACTCGGTCAATCTGCATTGAGTTAACCACCACTTCCAGGTCGCTGGTATGGCCCTTGATATGAATTTTATCGCCTACTTTCAGTGTTCCAGTTAGCTCAATGCCAGCTACTACCGGGTGGGCAAAAAAGTCGGTTACCGTGCCGACCAGCTCCTCAGGCATTTGGAAACCTCCTTTGCCTTGATACGGTTAGTATACGCTATGAAAGTGATGTAAATCAATATTACCGGCTTGTCTTTGACATGGTATCATTTGCCGAATATAATTAGTCTAAATTCAATTTGGGAGTAGGTCTTTGGCCAAAAAAGATGAAGCGGCGAAAGCAAAGGAGCAAGAACTCCTGTCCGATGTTGAGGAACTTAAGCGGCGGCTGGGCGCATTAGACCAGCGCCTGGATAACATTGACTCAATAGTTACCGCGGTTGCGGAGCGGGTAATGAGCCAGCCGCTGGCTCTCAATATAACCTGCCCCAATTGTGGCAAGAAGATAGAAATTACCATTATCGGCCAGGGAAAGCGGGCGGCATAATCACCTTGACGCTAGGCAAGGCATTACGATAAAATCCAGCATGTGTGGGCGGTTAGCTCAGTTGGTTAGAGCACTGCGTTGACATCGCAGAGGTCACTGGTTCGAGCCCAGTATCGCCCACCACTTCATTATTAGTTCCCCACATTAGTTCCCCACCCCAAACTGCCCCCATTTTTACCTGTATCTGGTTACGCTTCTATTTGTAATGAATCTGTAACAACTTTGTAACCCGATATTAACGATTAACCACCTATTTTCACAGTATCGTAATTGAGCGTGGCTATACTTTATGTGTAGTCACTCGAAATCTGGACAGCGATAGCGAATGAGGGGGGATGCTCTGGAACCAGGATAAATAAACTAGATTAGCCACCAGAACTCATACACAGATATAAAAGCATTTCCCGATATCGAAAGTGTGAGAGGAAGACTATGAATTGGCAGGGTTCCCGGACCAATCAAAGAGGAACCGTACTGCTTGAGTCGCTTCTGGCAGTAGCGATATTGGGGACGATAGCAGTCGTATTTTTGGGTGCGATATGTGGCGGTCTCTTTGGAGCCGACATAATCGAGGAACATTTTGTCGCCGCCAACCTGGTCCGGACCCAGTTAGAGGAAATCAAAAGCCAGCCTTATAATGTTGAAGATCAATATACAGTAACTGTTTCACCCCCGCCCGAGTACACCGTCCTGATAGATGTAACCGATTTATCCCCTGGGGAACACCCCGATTCCCTTCAAAAAACTGCGGTAACGGTACTTCGTGCCGGAAAGCATATTTTGACGGTAGAAACCCTGAAGGTTAATCGATGATGAACTGGCACAAAAATCAAAAGGGGACAGCGTTTCTGGAGCTGGTGGTTGGTCTGGCGATTGTGGCGCTGATTGGCACCGGAACAGTCGGACTTATTAAACATGAGTTTAATTCCACGGCTACCGCCCGGG
>DATKYY010000065.1:0-5952 GCA_035528295.1 Dehalococcoidales bacterium
CCCTTTGATTGCTGGCTGGTACTGCGCGGCATTGAGACCCTGCCGGTAAGAATGAAACAGCATGAGGCCAATGCCACCCGGGTGGCTAACTATCTCGCCGAGCACCCCGCCGTGAAGCGGGTATTCTATCCCGGACTGAAATCCCACCCCGGTCATGAAATCGCCCGAAGGCAGATGAAGGGATTCGGCGGGGTGGTCTCATTTGAATTAAAAGGGGGCGCCAGCGCGACCAACCGTTTTCTGAAGAGAATCAAGGTATTTTCGCTGGCTGAATCACTGGGAGGGGCTGCTTCTTTGGCTGAACACCCGGCGACAATGAGCCACGCCTCAATGCCGAAAGAGCACCGGGAAAAAATAGGCCTCACTGATGAGCTAGTCCGCCTATCCGTGGGCCTGGAAAACGCGGACGATTTGATTGACGATTTAGGCCAGGCGCTCAAGTCTAGTTGAAGGAGCCAGACATGTCTTTTGCCCGAACTCTGCGCTGTCGAAAGTGCGGGCAGGAATATCCCCTGCAGCCGCTCAATGTTTGCGACTTCTGCCTCAGCCCGCTTGAGGTCAGCTATGACTACCAGGCGATGGCTAAAGCCATAAACCGGGATAAGCTGAGCCAGGGACCGCGGAGCATGTGGCGCTATCGCGATTTGCTGCCTGCAGAAGACAAAGAGGTGGACATTGGCACCGGCTTCACCCCCCTGGTCAAAGCCGATAACCTGGGGTGTGAGCTGGGGCTGGAACAGCTCTACATCAAGAATGACTGCCTCAACCCGACCTATTCCTTCAAGGACCGCCCGGTCTCGGTGGCGGCTACCAAGGCACGGGAGTTTGGCTTTGATACCCTCGCCTGCGCCTCAACCGGTAATCTGGCCGCCAGCGTCGCCGCCCATGCCGCCAAGGCGAAGATGAAGGCCTATGTTTTCGTCCCGGCGGATGTTGAGCCGGGCAAGCTGGTGGGAGCGGCCATCTACAACCCGGTATTAATCACGGTCAACGGCAGCTATGACGATGTCAATCGCCTCTGCGCCAAGGTGGCCCAGAAATACAAGCTGGGCTTTATCAATATCAACCTGAGACCATATTATGCCGAGGGGAGCAAGACGCTGGGCTATGAAGTTGCCGAGCAGCTAGGCTGGCGTGCCCCCGACTGCGTGGTGGCTCCGGCCGCTTCCGGGCTGCTCTTTACCCGAATCTGGAAGGCGCTGGACGAACTATCCATGCTTGGTCTGATTGAACCGGCCAATACCCACATGTTCGTCAGCCAGGCCGCCGGTAGCTCCCCGATTGTCAACGCCTTTGAAACGGGCAGCCACCATGTCAACCCGGTAGTGCCCAGTACTATTGCCAAGTCCATCGCCATCGGCAATCCGACCGATGGCTACTATGCCCTCCGCATTGCCCGACAATCAGGCGGTGGCGCCTGTGCCGTCACCGATGACGAAGCCATCGCCGGCATAAAGCTACTGGCGCAGAGCGAGGGCATCTTTACCGAGGCGGCGGGGGGGGTGGTGGTGAGCGCCCTGAAAAAACTGGCTGCCACCGGGGCAATCAAGCGAAAAGAACTTACCGTAGCCTTTATCACCGGCGCCGGGCCGAGAACACAGGAAATACTAGCCGGCACGGTCCAGCCCGTGGTCACCGAGCCCAATCTGGAATCACTGGAGAAGGTGCTCAGTCTGCCGGGCCGAACCGATAATAAAGGCTATGCTAATAAAGACAGGGGGGACTAAGATGGCGAAGAGACAGGTAATGTTTACCTTCCCTCCGGAACTGGTTCGGGAGCCCATCATCCATAACATCAGCCAGCAGTTCAAGGTGGTACCCAACATCCGCCGGGCTGACATCTCGGAAAACAAGGGCTGGGTAGTTCTGGAGCTGGAGGGTGACGAGAAGGACATCGAACGGAGCATCGCCTGGCTGACCCAGAAAGGGATAAGGGTCGACCCGGCAACCGGTGATGTCGTCGAGGGCTAGACTAAATACCGGTGAAGGTTGACAAACGATATCGCCTGTGTTATATTAACCCAAGCTAAATATAGAGTAAAGAATATGTCAATTTACTTTGCCCCCTATTGGTATTACTACTATTTTACGGAGCGCACCGGATGCGCTGGGGGGGCATTGGTCTAAAAACGGCGCGATAACAATAAATTAAGGTAAATTTAAAGAGAACCCTCCCCGGCAGAGGGTTCTTCTCATTTAGAAGGCTAATCTAGAAGACGAATCAGGAGGGGAAAGATGATAATCATGAAAACTGAGGCAACCGATGAAGAAATAGCCAGGGTGGTGCAAGAAATCCAGAAACACGGGCTCAAGGCTGATGTCTCCCGGGGCGAATTCAGGACAATAATCGGGCTGGTGGGAGATGAGCGCAAAATCCCCTTCTCCCATTTCGCCGTTTTCCCCGGGGTGAAAGAAGCCATGATGGTGGAAACATCGTATAAACTGATAAGCCGGGAATATAGTAAACTATCCGGTGAAAAGAGGGAACGCCGGCTAATCAAGGTAAAGAACACCAGCATCGGCAGCGATGAGCCGGTATTTATCGCCGGACCCTGTGCCGTGGAAAACAAGCAGCAGCTATTCAAGATTGCCGAGGGGATAAAGAAGGCAGGGGCTCATATGCTGAGAGGCGGTATTTTTAAGCCGCGGAGTTCGGTGCACTCCTTCCAGGGGCTGGGGGCTAATGGCCGGGAAGGCGCCGAAGAGGCGCTAAGCTGGCTGCGCCAAGCCGGGGAAAAATTTGAAATGCCGGTAATCACCGAGGTGAGAGGGGAAACCCAGGTTGACCTGATTGCCGATTATGTGGATATACTTCAAATCGGGTCCCGAAATATGTATGACCAGGACCTGCTCTCCGCGGTTGCCCGCAAAAAGAAGCCGGTGCTGCTGAAGAGGCACTTCGGGGCCGGCATTGAGGAATTTTTATCTTTTGCCGAATACATCGCCGCCGAGGGCAACAAGGATATTATCCTTTGCGAAAGGGGGATCATACCCATCGGTAAGGGCAAAAGCTACACCCGATATACCTTTGACCTGGCGTCTATCCCGGCCATCCAGAAAGAGACCTATCTGCCCATAATCGCCGACCCCAGTCACGCCACCGGTCGCCACGACCTCATCTTAAACATGAGCTGTGCCGCCATCGCCGCGGGCGCCAACGGTCTGATGCTGGAAACGCACTACAACCCCCAGGAGGCATGGGTCGACGGACAGCAGACGATAACCCCGGATGAACTCAAAGACATCATTGATGCCTGCCAGAGAATCCGCCGCGATTTACCCATAGCAACCAAAAATGAGTGACATGATGCGAAAAGTTAAAGTAGAACTGGGTGCCAGCAGCTATGAAATTCACATCGGCTCGGGACTGCTGGCCCAAACCGGACACCGGCTAAAAGAGCACGGCTTCGCCGGCAAGCTGGTGATTATCACCAACCCCACCCTGAAAAAGCGATACGGCGACGGGCTGAAGCAGACTCTGGACAGAGACGGCTTCCGGGTAATCACCCTGCTGGTCCCGGAAGGGGAAGAGCAGAAGTCGCTGGAGACCGCCGGCAGGCTATACCATGAACTGACCGACTGCCATGCGGAAAGGACCACCCCCATATTGGCTCTGGGGGGCGGGGTTATCGGCGACCTGGCCGGCTTTGTCGCCGCCAGCTATATGCGGGGGGTGCCCCTCATCCAGATGCCCACCACCCTGCTGGCACAGGTGGATAGCAGCATCGGGGGCAAGGTGGCCGTAGACCACGGCCAGCTGAAAAACAAAATCGGCGCCTTCTACCAGCCCAAACTGGTCATCGCCGATATTAATACCCTGAAGACCCTCCCCGCCGCTGAAATAGCCAACGGGCTGGCCGAGGTCATCAAAAGCGCCGCCATAAGAAACAAAAAATTCTTTGCCTTTCTGGAGGCAAATATTGACCGCATAAACGCGCGGGACAACGAAGCGCTGGAGGAGGTAGTCTTCCAGGCGGCCAAGATTAAAGCCGAAGTCGTGGCCAAAGACGAGAGGGACTTCGGCTTGAGAAGCATCCTGAACTACGGCCATACCATCGGGCACGCCATTGAGACCGTTTCTGATTTCAAGGTGGAACACGGCGGTGCCGTCGCTCTCGGCATGCTCGCCGCCGCCCGAATCTCAAACAAGATGGGCACTATGGATAAAGAGGCAGCCACCAGATTAAAGAACCTCATCCAGAAAGCCGGTCTGCCCACCAAAATGCCCAAACTCAACCCGAAAAAGTTAATCGAGGCGATGCAACACGATAAGAAAGTCAGGCAGGACAAAATAAGATTTGTCCTGCTCCGGGAGATAGGCGATGCCTTTATCACCGATGAGGTAAGCCCCTCCCTGATAGCCGAGGTTTTAACTGATGAAGAGACCTAGAATCTGTGCCGTTATCGTAAATAATGAAATCAAAGCGGTAAAGAGAGTCGAGCCGCTGGTCGACCTGTTTGAAGTCCGCATCGACCTCATCGGCACCGGCTGGACTGAATTAGTAAAACAGCTGAAAAAGCCCTGGATAGCCTGCAACCGCTGCGCCGAAGAGGGGGGCAGCTGGTCAGGAAGCGAAGCCCAGCGAAGAGAAGAGCTGCTCCGGGCGGTGGAGCTGGGAGCAGACATGGTTGATATCGAGCTCGTCACCGGCAACCTGAAAGAGATGGTAGCTATGATTAAAAGAAAGGCAAAATGCCTTATCTCCTGCCACGATTTTAAGAGAACACCCCCTTTAGAGCGGCTGCGGGAGATAGTTAATAAAGAAATAGAAGCCGGTGCCGATATCGGCAAGGTGGTCACCACCGCCCAAAAATTCCAGGACAATCTGACCGTGCTGCAGCTTATTGCCGACTTTCCCCAGAGCAGAATAGTCTCTTTTGCCATGGGAGGATTGGGCACCATAAGCCGGGTTCTCTGTCCCCTGCTCGGCGGCGAATTCAGCTACGCCGCCACCCAAGAAGGCAGTGAGTCCGCCGCCGGCCAGATAACGGTAGCCGATTTAAGAAAGATCTACCGGATGTTAAAAAATGAGTAGCCGTACTGCCGGGAAAACCAAACTCTGTGGCATAATCGGTGACCCGATAGAGCACACCGTATCACCGGTAATGCACAATGCCGCCTTCAGGGAGCTGGGGCTGGATTACCTCTACGCTCCCTTTCCGGTAAAGAAGGCGGACCTGGGCAAAACAGTGGCCGGGATGAGAGTCCTTAATGTCAGCGGCTTTAACGTAACCCTGCCCCATAAGGTAGCCATTATCCCCTTTCTGGATAAACTGGACCCGCTTGCCGAGAATATCGGCGCGGTTAACACCGTGGTCAACAAGGGCGGTGTTTTAACCGGCTACAATACTGACGCCGCCGGCTTTCTGCGGGCGCTGAAGGAGAACGGGGTTGAGCCAGAGGCTAAAAATATAGTCATTATCGGTGCCGGCGGTGCCGCCCGGGCAATTTCCTTCATCCTTGCCCAGAATGAAGCCAGCCTGACCATTCTTAACCGGCAATCGGAATTTGACTGGGCTAAAGAACTGGCCTTCCGGCTCTCCCGGCTTTTCCAAAAGACTAAAGCCGTGGCACTGAGTGATAAAAATCTGGCCTCGGCACTGAAGGGGGCAGATGTTTTAATCAACGCTACCAGTGTCGGTATGAAACCCAACCACAAAGAAAGCCCGGTCCCCGCCAGACTGCTGAAACCGGGGCTGGTTGTTTCTGACATCGTCTATAATCCCCCCAAAACGAGACTGCTAAAAGAGGCGGAAGCGGCTGGCGCCAAGACCATCAGCGGTATCGACATGCTGGTCTGGCAGGGAGCGCTCGCCTTTGAGATGTGGACCGGGCAGAAAGCCCCCGTTGAACTGATGAAAAAAGAGGCAATTAAGGCACTGAAACATGAAAACTAGTCTCGCCCTGGTCGGTTTTATGGGGACGGGGAAAACAGCGGTGGCTAAGGCTCT
>DATKYY010000066.1:0-10233 GCA_035528295.1 Dehalococcoidales bacterium
GCCCAGGTCAACAGCGTTCTGGATAATAATGGCCGTAGGCGCTGGTGTACTGGAGATGAACAGAACATCAGGATTCAGGGCCCTAATTCGTGTCAGGCTCTCCATCTCGGAGATAGTGGTCGCTGAGTGTTCCTCATCAGCCACAATTTCAATACCCAGTTCATCGGCTAAAGCTCGAGCCGCATCTCGGGCCCCCGAACCGGTGGTGTTATCCAGAAGGTGCAGGGCCATCTTGGGCTTCCCCTCGCCCTGCCAGACATTCTCCAGATAGTAGGCAGCGAAGGCAGCCCAGTCGTCACCATAATCTGGTGTCTGGCCATAGATATGCTGCGGCGGGTGGGTGCATATCGGAGAGCTAAAGACGGTAAAACCGGGAAAGCTGGCCCGGTTGGCAATCTCCATAGACGCCCCCATTATCTTGGAGGAGTTCGTGGTGAAGAGCAGGCAGCCCTTATCCATCAGCTCGTTGATAACGGTAACCGCCTTAGCGGTATCATATTCGTTATCACGCCAGATAACCTCAATCTGGTGCCCGTCGATGCCCCCCAGCTCTTCATTGATGTACTTCATGCAGTCCAGCTTGCCGTCACCCATGGGGCGTCCCTTCTCGGCGGCAACCCCGGTATAACAGATACTGAAGCCTACCTTTACCCCTGAAGGGGCTGCCCCCGGACCACCCCCGACACAACCACTGCCGAGCAGGGGTATCACGGCCATGGCTAAGACCAGGGATACAGCTAAAGCTACCTTTAATGGTCTTTTATAGCTCATTTAGCATTCCTCCTTTAATCAAGTTTAGTCAAAAGATTTTATGCGATACGACATCACCTCCCTCATTTACAGAACTATTTAGAATGGCCAAAGCTTATACGAAGCCCGGAATAACGCCCAGCGGTGGGCCAGCCCACGAGGCTCTAATATCAGGAACAGGATAACGGCCAGGCCGAATACCATGGGGCCGATGCCGGTGGTAAATCCAGCGGGCAGGGTCGGGATGGCACTCTCCATAATCGGTGAAATGAGGGTCATTAGCTTCTGGAGTAAGCGGATAAAGATGACACCGAAAATAGGCCCGATGGTGGTGCCCAGGCCGCCGATGATGACGATGCCAACATACAGTATCGAGTCCATCATGGTGAAATTCTCAGCATTGAGAAAGCCGATCCAGTGGGCAAACAAGGAACCGGCGATTCCCGCCAGGAAACAGCCGATAAAGAAGGCGAGAAGCTTATAGCGAAAGAGATTAATCCCCATCACCTGGGCGGCAATGTCGTTATCCCTGATGGCGACAAAGGCCCTACCTACCCGGCTTCGAGCCAGGTTCTTGGCCAGGAAGACTACTATTATCACAATTATCATAATGAGATAGAACTGGCTGGCCTGGCTGATGAAGGAGGCGCCGCCTATTGAGGCCGGGGGGACAACCATGCCGTTAAAGCCCCCGGTGACACCGGTCCAGTGGTTGATGACCCAGATAATGATGAACTGGGCGGCAATAGTGCTGATGGCCAGGTAAAAACCCTTGACCCTTAGCGAGGGGACACCGAAAATCATGCCCACCAGCCCGGCCACACCACCACCACAGATGAGCCCGGCCAGGAAGGGGAACCCAAAGCGATTGGTCAGTATTGCCGAGGCGTAGGCGCCGACGGCAATGAACCCGGCATGGCCTATGGAGAGTTGCCCACAGTAGCCGGTCAGGATATTCAGCCCCGTAGCCGCGATTATGGTAATCCCGATGAGGTTGGCGACGCTTAACCACTCGCCACCCCAGTAAAGAGGGCCGGTGAACAGGAAGGCCAGGAGCACACCGAGCCATACCCAGTGGGTCCTGGTGCGGAAGATGGCCACATCCTGGGCATAGGTATAGCTACGGATACCGGTCGGTAAAGACAACTATCTATATCCTTTCTATACGGCGTTCCCCAAACAGGCCGTGAGGCCTGATGAACATCACGATAACGATAATGACAAAGGGAATAATCTCCCTCACCCCGGGCCAGGTTAACGGGGTCAGGTAACCACCCCCGAGATTCTCGGCTAAGCCGATTATGGGCCCGGCAACAATGGCACCGAGGAAGGAATCAAGACCACCCAGTATCACCACCGAGAAGGCCTTAAGCCCGGTTCCAACCAGACCGAAGGTAATACCCCCAATGCTCGACATCAGAATACCGCCCACCGCCGCCAGCACGCAGGCAAACATCCATGACCGGGAGAAAATTTTGGCGACCGGAATGCCGCAGGCCTGAACGGCCATCTGGTCGTCGGCAACCGCCCTCATAATAATGCCCATTCGGTGGCGCTTAAAGAAGAGGGTCAGCAGGACAAACAGGCCTATGGAGATAACAGCCGCCCACAGGTATTCCTGGGAAACGACGGCCGCCCCGACATGGAGCGGCTCCTCAGGGAAAAAGCGTGGCAGGGCGGCCACGCTTTTGGGCCAGATAAAGCTTACCGCCCCCTCGATAAAGAAGGCCACCCCCAGGGTAACGGTTATCAAAGACAAGATTGGCTGCCCGATAAGGGGGCGCAGGGCAACCCTCTCAACGAGCCAGCCCACCCCCAGGGCAAAGAGGATAACCAGGGGCAGGCCCAACCAGATGGGAAAGCCTACCTGAACCAGCATCCCGTAGGTAAACCAGGAGAAAACCAGCACCAGCTGCCCCAGCGTCAGGTTGGCAACCCCACTCGATTTCCAGATGAGGACAAAACCCAAAGCAATGAGGGCATAGACCATGCCCACGGTGACGCCGGTAATTGCGAATTGGCTAAACTCTGCCATTATTCATAAGCCTATCGGATACGGTTCTCACCTTGATAGCGGTGGCTACGGTGCCCTTCTGGCCATCCCGGTAGGTTACCGGTACCTTAACCTCTACTTCCCTACCCCCGCGATATATAGTATCAATCAATTCTCGATACCGCTCCTCGATAAACGCCCTTCTCAGTTTCCTGGTTCGCGTCAGCTCCGCTTCATCGGGGTCAAACTCCTTGTGCAGCAGGACGAACCTCTTTACCCTGGCGGGCTCGGGAAGATAGCTATTGAGCCGGGCCAGGTCACCCCGCACCAAATCGGCTACCTCGTCTTTCTGAGAGAGGTCGGCAAAAGCCGTGTAGGCTAAGCGGTGGTGCTCCGCCCACTTAGCCAGCAGGGCAAAATCCACATTGAGTATGGCCGAGACAAAGTCCCGGTGCTTACCGCCGACAACAATAGCGTTCTTGATATAGGTACTGAATCTCAGCTGGCTCTCAATATACTGAGGCGCATACTGGACTCCCGAGCTCAGCTCCCCCATGTGCTCCAGCCGGTCCAGATATATCAGGTGACCGTCCTCATCAATATTGACGGCGTCTCCGGTACGGCACCAGCCGCCCACCAGGGTAGCCGCAGTCCGGGCCGGGTCTTTATAATATCCGCTAAACACCGAGTCACTCCTGACCAGAAGCTCACCGCTGTCGCTTACCCTGACCTCGGTGCCCAGAGCCGGGCGGCCGACACTCTCCAGCTTAATCTCGCCGCTGCCGTGGGAGGAGATAAAGCCCGCCTCGGTAGTGACATAGTTCTGCCTCAGCTCAATACCGATGGCATGGATTAAGCGGAGGATATGCGGACTCAATACGGAGCCCCCGGTAACGGCTAACCTGACCCGGGACAGCCCCAGCCGGTCCTTAAGGGGTTTAAAGAGAACCTGATAGGCAATCCAGTGGGTGAATCGCGACCACAGGCTGAGGTGTTTACCCTGAAGGTCGGCATCGCTAATCTTATGGCCCAGCGGCAGGAAAAGGTTATAGACGGAGCGCCGGAGAGACGAGGCGTATATCATCTTCGCCTGAATATTACCCACCAGACTTTCCCACTGCCGGGGCCCGTAGCTTGCCAGGCTGGGGCCGACCTCGCGGGTATCTTCGGCAACGGTCTCCGGCTTCTCGGGGAAGTTCAAACGGGCCCCGCCGAGCAGATGGGGGATGGTGGTGAAGATATTGTCCCCCACCCAGGCCGCCGGGAAGTTGGACACTAACTCGTCCCGGTCACTTAAGGAGTAGCGAGCCATGAACCTCCGGGCTGAGCCAATCAGGGCACGGTGGCTCAAGATTACTCCCTTGGGCAGGTCGGTAGTCCCCGAGGTGTAGTAGATAAAGGCGGTATCGTCCCCGCTCTGCTTCATTACGTTCCGGGTAAACAGGTCGGGGGCGCTCTCTTCACAGAGCCGGCCCTTCTCAATTACCTCGCTGAGGCTGACCAGGATAGGCTGGTCATAGTTCTTAAGGCCCTTGGGATTCCAGTAGATAACCTTCCTAAGCGACGCTAGCTCGTCCTTGATTTCCAGGAATTTATCCGTCTGCTCCTGGTCGTTGACGATAGCGAACCTAGCCCCGGAGTGAGCGGCGATATATTTCACCTCAGACGGGGTGGAATCAACGAAGATACCGGTGGCGATGCCACCCCCCGCCTGAGTGGCAAAGGCGCCCCAGAACCACTCCGGCTCATTGTCCCCAATAAGACAGACCACGTCACCCGGCTCCAGACCGAGACTCACCAACCCCAGAGCCAGATACTTCACCTTTTCATAGCAGTCAGCCCAGCTATACCTCTGCCAGACACCGAGTCTCTTGCGGCACATGGCCGTTCGCTGAGGCCACCTCTGATGGTTACGCATAAGGAGCTTGGGAATGGTATCCCAGCCTTCGGTTACTGCCATATTACCGCTATTCTGCTCTCTCATCCTCAAACCCAGACCTTAAATTCGGCAACAAAAAAACCCCCGCTTGGGGAGGTATTCTATATCTCAGATTCGGATTATGTAATTACAATACCTTCAGCTCGCTAACTATACTCCATACCCTACCCCCAAGCGCACCTCAGTGCGCCCGGTAAAGACGAATTTTGTTGTTCTCCACTGCCTCTTATTGGTAGCGAACATCAAACCTATCTATAACCTCAATTTAATATGTAGAGAGAGTATCACAACCCACTCGTCCCTGTCAATAACCAAGAGCCGCCGCCACCGCCAGAAGCCTATCTAGCGGCCCTTTTCAGCCACCGGGATAGTAGTGCCGGTAGCTTTAGCGATGAGCTTACCCTCCTGATTGGTGACCACTATCTCGGAGACACCGACCCGCCGACCACTCCTGACGACCCGACACTCGGCAATAAGCTCATCACCCACCCCGGCCCCGGCCACAAAATGGATGTTAAACTGGGAAGCCAGACTGGGATAGGACAGCGAATTGGAGCCGTAGGCAAACGCCTGGTCCGCCACCGCCATGACCACGCCCCCAAAGACTAGGCCGTTAAAGTTCTGGTATTCCGGCTTCAGCTTCATGACGACCTTGGCGTAGCCCGGGCTGAGCTCCTTGAGCGTCATTCCCAAGAAGGAAGCGATGGGCTCGCCATCACCCCTGGCTCTCAACTCGGCAATGTCCGGCGACACCTGCTCTTTCCTCTGCGATATTTTGTCCATAACTCTCCTTCCTTAAGTTTGTCGGAATGCTTGCCTATCAACCTCAAGGGGCTGTATCACAATGCGATGAAATGGTTAGCCAGAATGCTGTAGACTCCACTTTAACTTAGCATGATTCGGGCGTCCGCTATCCAGTAACCCTGGCCCTCGGGCAGCACTTTAACAGGGTTAAAATCAAGCTCAGCGATTTGCGGGATATCCGTTATCATTACCGAGAGCCTGAGCAGAAGGTCGTGAATCGCAGCGGTATCACTGGGGGGAAGTCCTCTATAGCTTTCAAACAGCTTTGACATCTTTACTGATTTAACGAGCTCGCGAGCGTCCACATCAGTAAGCGGGTGCAACCGGAGAGCCCTATCCTTGAGTAATTCAGCGTATATGCCCCCCATCCCAAACATGATGAGCGGCCCGAACTGAGGGTCATTGGTCATGCCCACGATTGTCTCCAAGCCTTCTTTTACCATAGGCTGGACGGTGACGCCCTGCATTTCATCCTGCCGCCCAATGCTGGCTAATCTCTTTTTGATATTACGAAAGGCCCTCTTCACGCCTTCCGCCGAGTCTATGTCAAGCACTACCCCGCCAACCTCGGTCTTGTGAACGATAGTCTTTGAGACAAGCTTAACCGCCACTGGAAAGCCCAGGCGCTCAGCAGCCAAGACAGCCTCGGTCGGCGTTCCGGCCGTAACCGTCTCAAGCATGCGTATTCCGTAGCACTTGGCTAGTTCCAGTATCTCTGGCGCTGAAAGCCAGATTGGTCTCTGAACGCTGCTTCTCAGTGCTCGCTCAATAATTCCCCGTGCCCTGGCCGGTCTCGTACCTCTGATTACAGGAATGACTCCCCTAGGCTGGCTCCGCAGCTCAGCGTAATCCGCGGCTTTCGCCAGAGCTGAGACGGCTCCTTCCGGAAAGGCGTAACAGGGCACCAATCTTCCCGCTGCCCCAATCTTGGCTTGCAGGCCTCTTCGTCCCAGGAAGCAGCCCAGCAGCGGCTTTCTGTGCCGCCAAAAAACCGGTGCCACACGCTGCAGGGCGTTCTCAATGGCCTCCGGATCAATGACCACTGGTGGAACGAATATGGCCAGAACGGCATCGTTATCGGGGTCACTAGCCAGAATCCTCAGTATATTCTCAAACTCTCCGGCACTGGCGCCGGCCGTAGTATCAAGTGGGTTAGCGAGTGAGACCTTGCGCTTGACGGCGAGCTTCAACTTCTCCACCGTGTCTGGCGAGAGCGGACTTAGCTTCAGACCATTACGTTCCGCGGCATCGGCAGCAATAATACCAGGTCCGCCACCGTTAGTGACGATGACGAGCCTCTTACCCTGCGGCAGTGGTTGGTTAGCTAGCAGAGCGGCAACGTCAAAAAGCTCCTCCATGGTATTCACCCTGACGATACCGGCGTGACGAAACAATACGTCGGCCACCACATCCGAAGTGGCCATGGCCCCGGTGTGGGAAGCGGCTGCCCTGCTACCGGCCTGGGTGGTGCCGCTTTTTACGACCACTACGGGCTTCTTTTCGGAGACCCGGCGGGCAATGCGTGCGAACTTCTCAGGGTTGCCAAAGGACTCGAGATACAGCAGTATAACTTGGGTCGCCGCGTCTTTCTCCCAGTACTGCAAAAAGTCAGGGGGAGAAATGTCAACCCGGTTACCGACACTGGCGAAGCTGGAGATGCCCATGTTGAGATCCCGAGCATATTCCAGGACAGCCAGCCCCATGGCGCCGCTCTGGGAGAGAAAGGCAACGTTCCCCAGAGGGGGATAGACCAGCGAAAAGGTCGCATTCAAACCGACACCGGGGTCGGTATTAATGACGCCCATACAGTTCGGCCCGACCACTCTCATTCCATGACCCAGGCTGATTTCCCTGAGCTCCCTTTCGCGGGCGGCCCCCTCCGGCCCTATCTCTTTGAACCCATCCGATATGACAATTAGCGCCCGAACCCCCTTTCGGCCGCACTCATAGGCTACCTTGCTGACTATGGGCGCAGGCACCGCGATGATGGCTAGTTCCACACTACCCGGTATGTCCAGTACCGAGCCATAGGTTTTCACCCCGAGCACCGCCTCAGCATTCGGGTTTACGGGATATATTGTGCCCAGAAAACCGCCCTGAAGGATGCACCGGAAAAGTACATTACCAATTGAATTAGGGTCACGAGAGGCACCAATTACGGCTACTGAGCGGGGCGAGAGAATGTGACGGAGCGAAGCGATGGTAGAGCTAGACTCCCTCTCCTCCTCTTTCCTTATAACTCGCCTCGTCTGGGCAATGGGAAAGATGACATGATACACTCCTGACTCTACACTGCTGGCGATGTGGAAGCCGTAGTCTCTGAAGAAAGCGAGCTGACTCTCTTCGGCAAGAATATCCGTCTCAAACCTATCAATATCCTTGTCACGGGCAATATTAGCCAGCCACCCCAGAAGCCTGGTAGCGATACCTTTACCCTGATGCGCATCCTCAGTGACGAAGGTCACCTCCGCAGAGTGCCGGTCAGGGAGGCGATAGTATCTGCCCATGCCTACTATCTGCCTCTTGTCGTCCTTTATTAACTCAGCGACAATGGCGAAGGTATTGCTGTAGTCTACGCTGCAGGCTCTGGCAGCATCATCGGCGGTCAGATTAGGCAAATGCTGGAAGTGTAAATACTTGGTGTGAGGGCTGAGACGACCAACAAAATCCAACCACAATTGGACATCTTCTTTCTTGACTGGTCTGAGCCGAATGTTGGAACCATCTTTCAGGACGGCTTCGGTTTCATACTGTGTTGGGTATAGGCTGGTCTTGAGATTCATTGTGCACCGCCATACGATTTTGACTCACGGGAGTCTCGTTAGTATTATGGCACATAGGTAAGAGGTTTTGAAGCGGTCATGACCAACGCCCGAGCTTGGTTGCCATTGAGACTTGCCAACTACGGCAATTAAGCGCGCGGTATGGCTCTGTCTCAACTATTTCTACAAAATAGCTTAACGTTACATCGGGTTCGGACATGCCAGCCGAATTGAGGTCGCAACTTCAGTGAAACAGCCGTCAAAGAGGAATCCAGAATCTATGGTGATGCTTCGCCTATTCGGCAAAATTATCTGAGGTAATTTTGAGCTGCAGTAAGCCTTACTTTGGGATGAGCTTTCCCCCTCGGTATTTAGAGAGAGGGATAGGATACTATTTCCGTTTTCTCTTCACGAAGGCGAAACGGATTTTCTTGCCATTATGTTTCTGGTTCTTCTTATTCACATTCTCTATAAAAGATTTTAGGTCTGTAAGAGATTTGTCAGCCATTTTGATTTAATCACTTCACTTTCTGTACGCTAGGAACCGATGCTACATTCTATCATACACTTGAGTATCAAAGCCATTTCATCGTGGGCAAATGCCAAGGATGATACAAAGGAGATAGAAAAGTAAGGTCATCTCTATGTCTTGGGAGTGGCAAGGAAAGGATGGCCTTCCCATTCAAAGTCAGGGATATAATCTTCCGATGCCCCCATTCCCTGTACCCAGCCGTTTTCTATTCCTATATCATATAGTAACTGAAGTACTGTTTCATACTCAGCCGTTGAAATCTTCCTGGAAAGCAAAGGGATTCGCCGGGCCCAGTGCAGCGGTAAGTATTGAGACATTATGCTAACAGTCACTGTCGGAGAAAGCTCCCTAGCTAGCCAAGTTAATGATTCCTCACAACCCGCAAGCCCGTTGGGCAGAATAAGATGGCGCACAATTAGTCCCCGTTGAGCCAGGCCAAACTCATCTACCACCAAGTTTCCAAATTGTCTATGCATCTCTTTAATACCTTGCCGAGCCCGTGCTACATAACCTGGGGCGTGCGAGAACTTCTTAGCCCACTTATCAGAGGCGTATCTTAAATCGGGCAGGTAAATACTGATTATACCGTCAAGCTCTTTAAGAGAGACAATAGAATCATAGCCGCTTGTATTATAGACTAGTGGCACTCTAAGCCCCATAGGCACGGCTTCTAGCACTGCACGAACCAGTTGGGGAACAAAGTGAGAGGGCGAGACAAAATTAATGTTTTGGCAGCCTAGATCATCCTGAAGATAGAGCATTCTTTCAGCTAAGGTGTGGCAATCTATCTCCTTTGATTTTTGTTTTTCCCAATTCTGACTTATCTGGTAGTTCTGACAATAAACGCATCTCATGTTACAATTACCGAAGAATACTGTTCCAGAACCTCTGCTTCCTGAAATAGCGGGCTCTTCTCCCTGATGAGCACATACCGCTGAGACTATGGGGAGATGACCAGAATGGCAAAACCCCACTTCACCTTCTAACCGATTGACATGGCATTCCCTAGGGCAGATATCACAGGAAGCTAACCGGCCTTCAAGTCGATTAGCACGGCGCTCCAATTCACCGGAGTTATATAGAGCAATATAGCTTGGTTCCATATATACCATATGCCTCCCTGGCAATATTGGCGCAAACTAGTAGTAGACACTTTAATTTTTATTGCGGGCGCTTGTCAATCTAGCTCAATCCCACAATGTGGCGCATTGTTCAATACCGAAACATCACTTTATATCTCTTTCATCTCCATTTCACCTCTTGACAAACGGGTGTAAAATGTCAGTGTATAATACTATCGTACTAAATATAGAGAGGGGGTGGTGCTATAGTATAAGCCCGGAGGGATATCCTTGTGGTGGTCCTGAAGGGAAAGGCCTGTAACAGGCGCTCAAACAAGAGAAGGAATAATCTTATATAACCTTATCTCCAGAGTAAATGGTGGATAGAGGTG
>DATKYY010000067.1:0-23120 GCA_035528295.1 Dehalococcoidales bacterium
TCAGCGCCAGCCTCCAGTGCCGCTAAAGCGAGGCGGTAGTCAAAGTGGATATCGGCAATCAAGGGCAGGGAAACGCCTTTCTTTATCGCTGAGATAGCCTCGGCGGCTTCGGCATCGGGCACCGCCACCCGGACCAGCTCACAGCCGTATTCAGCAAGCTCATTAATCTGATTAATAGTTGACATAACATCACGGGTATCGGTTTTGGTCATTGACTGCACCACGATAGGGGCGTTACCCCCCACCGTTACCCCACCAATTTGAATCGGTTGGCTGATTCGACGAGACATCATGGCAACAGGCTTTCTCCACTGATGACACGGATAATATCCTGATAGGTGATGATCAGCAGAAATGCCATCAGCATGGCCAGACCGACCAGATGTATCAAGCCTTCGGTTTTGGGCGAGACACGCTTGCCCCGGCGCACCCATTCTAATAGGACAAAGGCAATCCGGCCACCGTCCAGGGCGGGGAGGGGGAGCAGATTGCATATACCCAGTACCAGACTGATTATGGCGGCAATCTCCAATACCGGTAGAATGCCGAACTGGGCTAACTCTGCGGTAAGCTGGACCAGAGCCACCGGACCCAGAAACTGCGCCGAGGTCTCTCCGCTAATGGCACTGACCAGCCCATCCCCCCATAGAATAATGGTATCGGCGAATTTAGCTGCTCCCAGCGGTACTGCTCGCCAGAAGGGATAATGCTGGCTGGACACCGTCGGGTTCAACAGGTCTATTCTAATGCCGATTAGCCATCTGCTTTCCGATTCTACCCACTGGGGTATAACCTGGAGTTCCTCCTCGGTTGAATCACGGTGCTGGACAAGCAGGGTAAATTCATCACCCAGGCTGCGCTGGATGGAGTAGTTCAGGTCAACCGGGTTGCCCACCGGCTTGCCATTTATGCCGAGAATAATGTCGCCCGGCCTGACGCCAGCCTGCTCGGCGGGCGTATTCCCATCCACCTCTAGCACCACTATCTGACCGGTAACCACATCACGGGGAATCATAAAAAGGCTGGAAAACAGTAGCAGAGCCAGCAGGAACATGGCTATTGAGCCGGCGCTGAGAATAATAAGCCGGGCCCCAACGCTTTTGCTGGCCAGGCTTCGGGGTATGCTGGGGTCTTCTTCCCCGGATAGTTTATTGAAACCGCCGAAGGGTATCGCATTTAGCGAGTAGGCCGTTTCCCCCTTTTTAAACGATAGCAGGCGGGGTGGGAAGCCAAGACCGAACTCTTCTACCTTAACACCCAGCGCCTTGGCGGTGATAAAATGCCCCAGCTCATGGGCCAGTATCAGCACCGATAGTGCCAGGAAACCGATTATACCTGCAATTAGCATAGACTAATCTCCGCCAGCCAGTTGATTTAGCTTCTCTCTCGCCCAGCTATCAGCCTTGATGATTTCGTCCAGGGTGGGGTGGGCAGTGGCCTGATGCTGGTTCAGCACCTGCCCGACAAGATGGGCAATAGCACTGAATTTCAGGTGCCGGGAGAGGAAGAGCTCAACGGCAACCTCATCAGCGGCGCAGAGCACCGTGGGAAAAGTTCCGCCTTTTTTGCCGGCCTCAATGGCTAATTTGAGACAGGGAAAGGCATCAAAGTCGGGTGTCTCAAAGGTCAGGCTTTTTATTTTGCTCCAGTCAACCCCGGGCAGCTCCGGGTTGGGCAGACGCTCCGGATAGGTCAGGGCATACTGAATGGGCAACCGCATATCCGGGTAGCCCAACTGCGCCTTGATTGAGCCATCGGCGAATTCCACCATAGAATGTATTATGCTCTGCGGATGAATGAGAATATCAATATTCTCATAGGGCATATCAAACAGCCAGTGGGCTTCAATTACCTCAAGCCCCTTGTTCATCAGGGTGGCTGAGTCAATGGTGACCTTTCGGCCCATCTTCCAGGAGGGGTGAGCCAGTGCCTGCTCCACGGTCACTTCATTTAGCTGCTCCGGCGTGTAGTAAAGGAAGGGACCGCCGGAAGCAGTCAGGATAACTCTGCCTGTCTGCTGGCTTTCACCTCTGAGGCACTGCCATATGGCGCTGTGCTCACTATCAACCGGCAGAATCCGGGCTCCGTTCCGCTCGGCTTCAGCGGTTATTATCTCCCCGGCCATAACCAGCGATTCTTTGTTGGACAGGGCTACCTTTTTACCGGCTCTTACCGCCGCCAGGGTAGGGCTAAGCCCGGCCTTTCCCGAAGTGGCCACAACTACCATGTCCACCTCGGGGTGAGCGGCAATATCATCCAAAGCTAGAAACTCGCTGCCCACGTTAGCCAGGCGGGACTCTTCAGCCAGAAAATAGATGAAATCGGGCTTAAATTCAGTGATTTGCTGCTGGAACAGGTCAATGTTATCCGCCGCAGCCAGGCCAATGATGCGAAACTGGTTGGGCAGGGCACGGACTACCTGGAGCGTTTGCTGGCCGATGGAGCCGGTTGAGCCCAGCACGGCTAATCGTTTTAAATCACCCATATAACGTAATAGTATACCACTATACCCGCGAAGATAATGCTGTCCAGGCGGTCCAGGGAACCGCCATGCCCCGGGAACAGCCGGCCGGCCTCTTTGGCTTCCATATTACGCTTGAACAGGGACTCAACCAGGTCTCCCAGCTGACAAAAGACGCTAACCACCAGGCCGAGAAGTATAGCCTGCCACCAGGTGAGGGGGAGAACGAGGGGGGTGGCTAAAACAAAGAGCTGGCTGATGATGACGGCGCCGATGACACCGGCGATGGCTCCCTCCCAGGTTTTAGCCGGGCTGATTTGTGGTGCCAGGCGGTGCCTGCCCAGTGCTCGACCGACAAAGAAAGCACTGGTGTCGGTGGCAAAGGTGACGAAGAAGGCAAAAAGGACCCAGTTTCGGCCGTCCTCTAGCCCTCTCAGCGCCACCAGATAGCTGAGCAGCCAGCCCAGATAGAGGATGCCGGCCATCGTCCATGCCCAGCTGGCAAAGGCCTGCTCTTTTTGCCGACGTGCCAGGAGCAAGATGAGGGACAGTATCACGATTAGGGACAGTATCAGCGGTCGGGAAAGCTCAAATAGCGGGCTTAAAATAAATACCAGCGTCCCGATTAGCCCGAAGTAAGTCAGTGGGGGCACCTTGGCTGTAGCCACCATCTGGTAGAATTCATAAGCGGCTACCAGCCCGCAGATAGCCACCAGTATGGCGAACCAGGGTAGCGGCTGGTCAAACCAGATAGCAACCATAACCAGGGGAAGTGCCCAGAGTGAGGTTATAAGCCTTTTTGTTAGCATGCGGTCTATAACCTGCCGAAGCGCCTCTGCCTCTGGCTATAGGCCAGTAGCGCCTTATCAATCTCTTTACCGTTAAGGTCGGGCCACAGCACATCGGTAAAGTAATACTCACTGTAAGCCATCTGCCAGATCAAAAAATTACTGATGCGCAGCTCACCACCGGTACGGATAAGCAGGTCAACATCGGGCAGACCGGCGGTATAGAGATAATTATCAAAAAGACCCTCGTCTATATCCTGAGGGGGTATTTTTTCACTGATAAGCTGGCGAACGGCATGTAAAATCTCGCTGCGCCCCCCATAGTTAAAGGCAAAGCTGAGGGTCAGTCCGGTATTATTCTTGGTCAGCTCCACTGCCTTTTTTATCGACCGCCGCAGGGACGGGGATAGTTTATCAAGAGAGCCCAGGTGGCGCAGTTTGACGCCCTTACGGTGAAACCCCTGCGTTTCCTTCTCTATTCTTTCTTCCAGGAGCCAGAGCAAGCCTCTAACTTCGTCTCCGGGGCGGCTCCAGTTTTCGGTGGAAAAGGCAAAGATAGTTACATATTTTACCTGGCGGTCGCCAAGATAGGAGACTACCGAGCGCATATTTTCCAGACCCTGGCGGTGTCCTTCAAGCTGTGGTAAGTCACGGATTTCTGCCCACCGGCGGTTACCATCCATGATAATTGCCACATGCTGGGGGGTAGAGATAGTCTCTTTTAGCGATTGGGTAGCCATCATTATCTACCGCCTGGATGTATCTTTAGACTTCCAGGAGCTCGGTCTCTTTGCTCTGTCCAATCTGGTCGGCATCGGTTATGTAGCCATCGGTAAGCTTCTGTAACTGGTCCAGGGAGCGCTTGAGCTCATCCTGTGATATCTCCCGGTTTTTCTCCAGACCTCTCAACCCCTCCATGGCTTCACGCCTGAGATTGCGTATTACTATCCTTTTCTCCTCAACCCTGTTTTTGACCAGCTTGGTAAGCTCCTGCCGCCTTTCCTCGGTAAGTGGCGGGATATTTAACCGGATTACATTGCCATCACTAGTTGGGGTTAGTCCGATATCAGACTTCAGGATTGCCTTCTCTATATCATGGATACTACCCCGGTCCCAGGGCTGGATAACCAGCAGCCTGGCCGCCGGGGCGGAGATGCCGGCAATCTGATTTAGCGGGGTGGGCACACCGGCATATCCCACTTTGACGTGCTCAATCAGGGCAGGGGTAGCGTGTCCGGTGCGGATAGTGGCCAGTTCCTGTTTCAACAGGTTTAAAGATGTTTCCATCTTGTCTTTGATGTTACCTAAAATGCCGCTTACCATTTTACTCACTGCTTACTAGACTGCCAATGGGCTCACCACTGGCTGCCCGCTCGATACTTTCCGGAGCTTGAAGGTCGAAAACAACAATCGGTAGCCTGTTTTCCAGACACAGTGAGAGAGCGGTCGCATCCATTACCTGCAGACGTAAATTCAGCGCTTCAAGATGGGTAATCTTATCAAATTTCTTGGCATGGGGATTCTTGTGTGGGTCGGCACTGTAGATGCCATCAACGTTATGTTTGGTCATCAGGAGGACATCGGCACCAATCTCAACAGCTCTCAAGGCAGCCGCGGTATCCGTGGTCATATAGGGGTTGCCGGTGCCAGCCGCGAAGATAACCGCTCTACCTTTCTCCAGGTGCCGAATTGCCCGCCTTCTGATATATGGCTCAGCCACCTGTTCAATATTGATGGCGGTTTGCGTCCTGGTATCTACCCCTTCCTTCTCCAGCGCGTCCTGGAGGGCGAGGGCATTTAGCACGGTGGCCAGCATGCCGGCATAGTCAGCGGTAACCCTTTCCATTCCCTTGTCTTCTGCCTCAGCACCACGCCAGATATTGCCGCCACCGACGACAATACCCACACCCACCCCCGTTTTCATGACCTTTTTAATCTGCTTGGCAATCTTGGCCAGGGTAGCGGTACTAATGCCAAAAGTGGCCCCGCCACTAAAGGACTCACCGCTGAGTTTGATTAAAACACGCTTGTATTTAGCCATTTAACAACCGCTCTATTCACCTATTTCAAATCGGGCGAATCTCTTCACCTTAATATTCTCGCCAACTTTGGCAATCGTTTCGGTGATTATATCCTGAACGGTTCTATCCGGGCTTTTGATATAGGGTTGAAGGAGCAAACAGGCCATTTCTGGTTCAACCTCAGCCCCTTCGGGGACTTCATCTTCGGTGATAAACTGGGGTGGTATGGCGGCTACCTGCATGGCTAAATCATGAGCCAGCTCTCTGAATTCACCGGTGTGGGCAACGAAGTCGGTTTCGCAGTTGATTTCAACCATGGCGCCGATATGCCCGCCAATATGGATATAGGCTTCAACCAGTCCCTGAGTGGTAACGCGCTCCGCCTTTTTCTTTGCCTTGAGTAAGCCTGTCTCTTTTAGAATCTGGGTTGCCTTGTCCCTGTCTCCCTTGGCTTCAAGCAGGGCATTTCGGCACTCCATAATGCCGGCGCCACATTCCTCTCTTAACTCTTTTATCATCTCTACGGAAACTTCCAATTCTCTCTCCTTCTTATTCCGCACCGGGAGTTAAGATAAGAGGCTCAGCCGCCTCTGCCTCTTCAAGCTCCTCAAATTTCTCCTCTTCTTCCCCGGGAATCGTGGCTTCGCCGGTCTTACCTTCAATAACCGCGTCTGCAATCTTGCTGCAGATTAGCCTGATCGTTTTAACGGCATCGTCGTTAGCCGGGATAGCGTAATCGATATCATCCGGATCACAGTTAGTATCGACCATAGCCACCACCGGTATGCCAACCCGTTTGGCTTCGGCTAAGGCAATCTTGTCCTTGGTAGGGTCAACAATAAAGAGGACAGTCGGCAAGCTGGTCATCTCTTTAATACCACCCATCAACCGGTTAAGGTGCGAGATTTCATCCTCCAGCTTCAATGCTTCTTTTTTGGGCAGGCGGGCAAACTCCCCTCTGGTTTGCCGGTCTTCTAAACGGACCAGGTAGTCGATGCGGGACTGAATGGTGGCAAAATTGGTCAGCACTCCGCCTATCCACCGCTGGCTGACATAGTACATGCCGCAGCGCTTCGCCTCTTCTTCTATTATCTCCTGAGCCTGCTTTTTGGTGCCCACGAAAAGAACGTAGCCACCATCAGTGACCACCTGGCGGATGAAATCATAAGCCTGGTCCAGCCTGTCAGCGGTCTGCTCTAAATCGATAATATGAATGCCATTGCGTTTGGTGAAGATGTACTTTTTCATATGGGGGTGCCAGCGGCTGGTCTGATGCCCAAAGTGCGCCCCGGCTCCCAAAAGTTGTTTCACAGTAACCGTATCGGACAAACCCAATCTCCTTTCCTCTACATAACCTCCTGATTACTAGCTTAAAAGTATAGCATACCTTTCAGGATTGGGCAACGCGCTCATTTACATAAAGCTGGTGCACCCTGCCCCGGTTGCCCGTTAGCTTCACTTAATTTTTCTTGACAAAAGTGGGAAAAGTTTTATTATAAAACTGTAAGTGGGGAATAGGGTGGGGCAGAGTATAAGGAGCTTGGAATGCAGATAAGGAAAACCTACCGAGAAATAAACCCCGAGTTACTCTATGATGAGGTTAAAGATTTCATTATGAAGCAGGGAGCCGTCATCGGTGAAGCAAAGATGGAAACATACTCCCTGTCCAGTGATTCCTCTTCATTTATCTCCCGCGGGACACTGACCTTTAATATCTCGGCTAAGCCCGGAGAACCAGAGAAAGAATGTATTCGGGCACACATTGTTGGCTCAGCCAAGGGCGAAACCAAACTGATGCTCGACATTGACGAAAAGCTCTTTTCCCAGTCTAAAGTTGCCGCTTTACAGGAAGACCTGGTCTTCATATTTGAGTCATATGAGGTAAAGCGTCACTAATTAGTCGCTGTTCCTGATAGCAAGAATATGGCAATATATGCTCATATTTTTCCGCTAATACGTTTTGGCAAACTTTAACATTGACAGTAAAAAGCTGAATAAGGTAAAATAAATTGCGGTAGTTGGTTGCCGCATAATATAGAATTTCCCTGGTGAAAGAGTAATCTTTGCGGAGAAAGGACAGATGATAACGGTACGGGTTATACCTTGCCTTGATATCAGAGAGGGCAGGGTAGTCAAAGGAGTAAAGTTTGTCGACCTGAGAGATGCCCGAGACCCGGTAGAGGCGGCACAGGCCTACTGCCGGGAGGGAGCTGATGAGCTTGTCTTTCTTGATATCTTTGCCACCGTAGAGAACCGGCAGACCAGGCTGGAATGGGTAAAAAGGGTGGCCGAGGTAGTTACGGTCCCTTTCGCGGTCGGCGGTGGTATTGCCAGCCTGGAAGACATGAAAGCCCTGTTTGACCTCGGGGTGGACAAAGTATCGATAAACACGGCCGCGGTCAAGAATCCCGAACTGATAACCAGCGCGGTCAAAAAGTTTGGCAAAGACCGTCTGGTGGTAGCCATTGATGGCATCAAGAACCCGCCGGGCAGCAATTCGCCCCGCTTAGAGGTGGTAGTGAAGAGTGGCAACGAGGCTACCGGCATTGATATTGTTGACTGGGCAAAAAGGGTGGAGAAACTGGGGGCGGGTGAGATTTTACTCACCAGCAAGGATGCCGATGGCACCAAGCAAGGCTATGATTTGGAGATGACCAAAGCGGTTGCTGAGGCAGTTAGTATTCCAGTCACGGCTTCCGGAGGCGCCGGTAAGCTGGAGCACCTTTATGAAGGGGTTGCTATCGGCAAGGCATCGGCGGTTCTAGCCGCCTCTGTCTTTCACTTTGGTGAAATATCCATCCCCGAAGCCAAAAGATACTTAAAGGAGAGGGGAATAGCGGTAAAACTATAAAAGCACCACGAAGGGAGTATGTTATGACCAAGAAACCACAAAACCTATTTGAAATGGCCCAGGCCCAGCTAGACGAAGCGGCTAGCCTGTTAAACCTGGAACCTGGTGTTCACGCCATACTACGGGAACCGATAAGAGAATTCCATGTATCAATACCGGTCAAGATGGATGATGGACGAGCTGAGGTTTTTAAGGGTTTCCGGGTTCAGCACAATAACGCCCGCGGTCCCTTTAAAGGGGGTATCAGGTTTCACCCCGATGAGACGATTGATGTGGTTAAAGCCCTGGCTACCTGGATGACCTGGAAATGCGCCGTAATCGATATTCCCCTCGGTGGTGGTAAGGGTGGCGTCATTTGTAATCCACTGGAGATGTCCGAGGGTGAGTTAGAAAGATTAAGCCGCGGTTACATCGACGCCATATGGGAGTTTATCGGCCCGGATAGAGACATCCCGGCGCCAGATGTCTTCACCAATCCACAGATAATGGGCTGGATGATGGATGAGTATTCCAAGTTCAAAGGTTATTGCTCCTTCCCCGGAGTGATTACCGGCAAGCCCCTGAGCATAGGTGGCTCGGCAGGGCGTGGTGATGCCACGGCGCGAGGTGGAATATACGCCGTGGTAGAAGCCGCCAAGCATTTAAAAATCGATTTAAACAACTCAGTAGTGGCTATCCAGGGTTTCGGCAATGCCGGCTCAAATGCGGCTCTTTTGATGCGCGACCTCTTCAACTCCAAGATTATCGCCGTCAGTGATTACCGGGGCGGCATCCACAACGAGAAGGGTTTAGACCCGCATAAGGTCGTGCAGTATCTGCAGAAAACCGGTTCGGTAGTCGACTTTCCTGAGGCGGACAACATCAGTAATAGTGAGCTGCTGGAACTGGATGCTGATATACTATTCCCGGCGGCAATTGAGACCGTGATAACCGGAGAAAATGCCTCCCGAATCAAGGCAAAGCTAATACCCGAATTAGCCAATGGGCCAACTACCCCGGAGGCGGATGACATTTTATACCAGAAAGGGACATTTATCATTCCCGATATTCTCTGTAATGCCGGTGGTGTAACCGTCTCCTATTTTGAGTGGGTGCAGAACTCAGCGAGATATTACTGGGACGAGAACGAAGTCCACCAGCGACTCAACAAGCACATGACACACTCCTTCCAGGCGGTACTGGCGGAATCGTTAAAGCGTAAGGTCAATATGCGGGTGGCCGCTTATGTGGTGGCGGTAGCCCGGGTAGCCGAAGCGATGAAACTCCGTGGTTGGGTATAGGCAAATTTAAAGAGTAAGCATATATTTAGAATAGGCAGGCGCTAAGCCTGCCTATTTTGCTTATATTGTATATGTGGTAAAGTGAGTGTAATTTAATAACCTCTCTCTAGCTTACTTTGGGGTAACGTGCTACAATTTGTTAAACAAGAGGAGGTCTTTTAAAAATGACCAAAAAGAAAAGTACTGATGATATCCTCAAAATAGCCAAAGAGAACAATGTTAAATTCATCAGATTGTGGTTTACCGATATCCTGGGACTTTTGAAAGGCTTTGCCATAACGGTAGAGGAACTGGAGGGGGCACTGGAGGAGGGGATGGGCTTTGATGGGTCGGCAATTGAGGGATTTGCCCGCATTGATGAAAGTGACATGGTGGCCCTGCCTGACCCCGATACCTTCCATATGCTTTCCTGGCGACCCAGAGAGAATTGTGCCGTAGCCCGAATGTTCTGTGACATCCTGAGACCCGGTGGCGAGCTCTTTGATGGTGACCCCAGGTATATCCTGAAACGAAACCTGAAGCGGGCCGCTGACCTGGGCTACACCTATTTTGTTGGGCCAGAGCTGGAGTACTTCTACTTTAGAGATTCCAGTAGCACCGAACCCCTGGACCAGGGTGGCTACTTTGACCTGACACCACGAGATGCGGCTACCGACCTGAGAAAAGAGACCGTGCTCACCCTGGAGGAAATGGGTATCGGCGTCGAGTATTCCCACCACGAGGGTGCTCCCAGTCAGCATGAAATAGACATAAGGTACAACGATGCTATGACCATGGCCGATAACGTGATGACCTATCGCCTGGTGGTCAAGGAAATCGCCTTAAAATACGGCTATTACGCCACCTTTATGCCCAAGCCGGTTTTAGGTATCAATGGCAGTGGCATGCACGTGCACCAGTCACTTTTTAAGGGTGAGCGCAATGCCTTCTTTGACCCGAATGATGAGTACCACCTGTCCAAGATAGCCAAGGGCTTTGTCGCCGGACTGCTCAAGCATGCTCCGGAACTTACCGCAGTCACCAACCAGTGGGTCAACTCATATAAACGCCTGGTTCCGGGCTATGAGGCACCGGTCTATCTATCCTGGGCAAGGCGCAACCGCTCTGACCTGATTCGGGTCCCCGAATACCGGCCGGGGAGAGAAAAAGCGACCCGTATTGAATTCAGGTCTCCTGACCCGGCCTGCAATCCCTACCTTGCCTTCAGCGTGATGCTGGCGGCCGGTCTGGAAGGGATTGAAAAGGGATATGAAGTCCCCAAACCGATTGAGGAAAACGTCTATGAGCTGACCGAGAAGGAAAGACAGAAGCGGGGAATAGGTACGCTACCGGCCAGCCTGCTGGAAGCCATACTGCTAACTGAGAAAAGTGAGCTGGTGCGAAAGGCTCTCGGTGAACACGTTTTCAACGCCTTCATCCAGAACAAAAAAATAGAGTGGGACCAGTATCGCACCCAGGTAACCGACTACGAGCTTAAACGATATTTACCGATTCTATAAACTGAAGTATCCCTCATCGGAGAATTTATTATGCGCCGACCCCAAATCGGCCCGAATCAGATTACCCCCATCACCGCCGATAGAGAGCTAAGAGAAGTCCGACGGCTACAGAGTGCCGGCTCCGAGGCGGAAAGAAAAATAATCACCATTCTCAAGGTGCTGAGTGAATCCTCTGAGCCGTTGGGGTCAATTACCATTGCCCGCGAACTGGAGCGTCATGGCGTCTTTTTGAGCGGGCGAGCGGTTAGATATTACCTGAAAGTGACCGATGAACGGGGCTATACCCAGCCAATGGGTCATGATGGGAGGTCACTCACTACCAGAGGGCTTGAAGAGCTCAAGATAGCCCTCGCCCCGGAGCAGATTGGCTTCATACTGGACAAACTGGACCTGCTGGCGTTCAACACATCTTTTGACCCCCAAAAACGGACCGGGAAAATCCCCATAAACACCTCACTCATCGACAGGGCTAGATTTAAAGAAGCCTGGTCGGTAATGAGTAAAGCCTTCCGGGCTGGAATCTGTGTCAGTCAACTGGTAGCCACTGCCTCTGAAGGGGAAAAGCTCGGTTCTGTGGTTGTCCCGGAGGGTAAAGTCGGCCTGGCGACGGTTTGCAGCATTGTCATCAACGGCATACTGCTGAAATCGGGTATTCCCATTGAATCGCGATTTGGGGGAGTGCTTGAGGTTAACCCTAACCAGCCAAGACGATTTGTCGCCATAATAAGCTATGCCGGTACCTCACTCGACCCATCTGAGCAGTATATCCGGGCCAGGATGACCGATGTTAGCCAGGCTGTCCGAACCGGTAGCGGGAAGTTACTGGCTAATTTTCGGGAGATACCGGCGCCATCAAGAGCCCTGGTTGAAGAGAAAATAGCCCTGCTTAATGAAGCTGGCATTGGTGGTGTCTATGCCCTGGGCAATACCAGTGAGCCACTTTGCCAGATAACAGTTGGACTTAATCGGGTCGGCCTGGTGCTACTCAGCGGGTTAAACCCGGTAGCCGCCGCTGTTGAGGCGGGAATTGAAATCGAGAACATCGCCGAAAGTGGCTTGATTGACTATTCGCAGCTTAAGAACTTCGGGCAAATATAAAAGCGTCCCTGGAGCGACTCGAACGCTCGACCCGCTGCTTAGAAGGCAGCTGCTCTGTCCAACTGAGCTACAGGGACACGATATAGTAGTTGATATTATAGCACGCTCGTTATTTACGGTGTCAACGTTAGCCGGTGAAGCCGAGAGAGCAGGCAGAGGGGGTATGTCTTATGTCTGAAGAACTGGGCAAAATAGAGAAGCCTCCGGTTGAGCAATTTAAAAAGGGCCGGAAGCTCTACCTGGTGCCGCTGATTTACTGCGGTCAGCAATCTCCCGACGATTACCGGGAAATATTCAGCCGATACTGGCATCAGACTGAAGGCCAGATTGGCGAACTGGAACTCAAACTGGGCAAGATAGCCCGGATATATCATGAGCTGATTCCGGTTAGCGGCGAGGATGGGCTGAAAGCAATTAAAGGGCTGAACCAGAGCAGCTATCAGATTATTCAAGACAGGCTGGTGAGGGGGGCTCAACTTGAAGCCGCCGAAGACATCGAAGCGCTGACCGAATTCATGGACTGGAGTAGATGCCTGGCGCTGGGTTTACAGAATCCAAGGGTATTTGCCCGGGTTTATGAGTCTTATATCGAAGTCAATAAACAGAGAAACGAATATATCGCCCGCCACATAGATGAAACCCTCAGCTCAGACGAGATTGGCATACTGTTCATAAGGGAAGAGCACCAGCTCCAGTTCCCGCCGGATATAGAAGTATTCTACATTGCGCCTCCGGCCCTGGATGAAATCAACCGCTGGTTGAGAGAGCAACGGGCTAAACCTCCCCGGAAAACGGCTAAAACCAGGCAGGGCAAAAAAAGCAAATAGTTTGACAATAGCTACCCATATTGCTAGTATGAGACTACCCTCCCAAGCATGATTATTAAAAGGCAAAATATGCCGAGGTTACTAGACCGAATAGATAGCCCGGCGGATCTGAGAAAGCTGACCAAACGGCAACTCAAGCAATTAGCCGCTGAAATCAGGGAAGAACTGGTAGCCAGAGTAACCGCTAACGGAGGACACCTAGCCTCCAATCTGGGTGTAGTTGAACTTACCATAGCTTTGCATCTGGCATTTGACAGTCCCCGTGATAAGATTATCTGGGATGTTGGCCATCAAAGCTATGTCCACAAACTACTTACCGGCCGGCGCAAGCTTTTTGCTACCCTGCGGCAATATGGCGGGTTGTCCGGCTTTACCAGCCGCAGCGAGAGTGAGCATGACCCGTTTGGTGCCGGTCATGCCAGCACCTCAGTCTCAGCCGCACTGGGTATGGCAATTGCCCGTGACCTGGCCGGTGATGACCACCACGTCGTTGCCGTAATCGGTGACGGGGCGATAACCGGTGGCATGGCCCTGGAAGCACTCAATCAGGCCGGTCATCTGGGTTCCAAGCTCATCGTAATTCTGAACGATAACGGAATGTCAATCTCCCCCACTGTCGGTGCTCTAGCCAGGCTGCTGAGCAAGGTGCGTTTTGACCCCCGTTACCACCGGGCAAAAGAGAAAAGCCGGCGAGTCCTCCACAAGCTGCCAATGGGTAAACGGCTCTGGGACTTAGGGGAGAGGGTTGAGAGCGGCATCAAGGGCTTTGTCATGCTGTCAACAATCTGGGAGGAGCTTGGCTTTAGCTACGTGGGACCAATTGATGGACACAATGTTGCCGAGCTGAAAAAGGTCTTTACCCGGGTCAGAGATTACCAAGTCAAACCAGCCCTCATTCATGTGCTGACCACCAAAGGTAAGGGCTATCTCCCCGCCGAGAGTAACGCTGTTTATTTCCACGGGGTGAGTGCCAAGTCGGATAAAGGCACCCCTAAAATACCAACCTACAGTGAAATATTCGCCCAGACCGTGCTCAGCCTGACGCGGCAAAATCCGAAGCTGGTGACAATCACCCCGGCGATGCCGGAAGGGAATTGCCTCAGTATTGTCAAGGACGAGTTTCCCGACCGCGTTTTTGATGTCGGCATCTGCGAGCAACATGCGGTTACCTTTGCTGCCGGGCTGGCGACGCAGGGCTTCACTCCCATTGTGGCGATATACTCTACTTTTCTACAACGTGCCTTTGACCAGATTGTGCACGACGTTTGCCTTCAGGAATTACCGGTGATTTTCGCCATCGACCGGGGCGGTATCGTTGGTGATGACGGCAAGACACACCAGGGCACCTTTGACCTGTCTTATCTCACCCTGATGCCCAACCTGGTTGTAGCCGCACCCAAGGACGAGAATGAACTCCGGCACATGCTCTATACCGCCACCAGAGCACTTCAGCCAATGGCAATCAGATACCCGCGCAACGCCGGGCAGGGAGTGGAACTGGATGCCGAACTACACGAGATACCAATCGGTCAGTGGGAAGTCTTGAGAGACGGGAAGAATGTAGCCATACTGGCTGTCGGGGCTACGGTAGCCCCGACCCTTGAAGCTGCCAGCGAGCTGGCTTCGCATGGCATTGAAGCCACCGTAGTTAACGCCCGTTTCGTCAAGCCACTGGACACCAAACTTATCACGGAGCTAAGCAATAGCATAAAACGCATGGTTACCGTTGAGGAAAATACGGTTAGCGGCGGTTTCGGCAGCAGCCTCGCCAGCTTTCTACAGAAGACGGGCAAGTGCCATATTCAAATAAAAAGCCTGGGCATCCCTGATGAGTTTGTCGAGCACGGAGCCCAGGCGGTTCTCCGCGCTAAATATAACCTGGATGCCAAAGGAATAGTCCAGCAGGTGCTAACCTCATTCCCTGACCTTACCGCTGATTCCCGACTGGCTACCCGGAGCGAGGCAAGGACTACTTCCGCCTGAGAAGATATTATTTTCGGCAAGACATCTACTTAGAGGTGCTACATGGATAAGATGACCGTCAGGGATATTGATGTCAGCGGTAAGAGGGTTCTGGTCCGGGTTGACTTCAATGTCCCTCTGGATGAGAAGGGGAAAATCACCGATGATAGCCGCATACGGGCGGCGCTGCCCACCCTCAAATACCTCATTGAGCGGGGAGCCCGGGTAATCCTGATATCACACCTGGGGCGACCGAAGGGGGAGATAGTCGATAAGCTGCGATTGACCGTCCTTGCCCAGCGCCTTTCCCAGATTTTAGGTCAACAGGTGGGCGTAGCCACTGACTGTATCGGACCGGAAGTAGAGAAATCAGTCGCCAGTCTGATGAGTGGCGATGTCCTCTTTCTGGAGAACCTGCGCTTTCACTCCGATGAAGAGACGGGGAGTGCTTCCTTTGCCCGAGCCCTGGCTCGCCTGGGTGGTGTTTTCATCAATGATGCCTTCGGCACTTCTCATCGGGCCCATGCCTCAATTGCCGGCATTGCCCACTATCTGCCAGCCGTGGCCGGGCTGCTGCTGGAGAAAGAGATTGACACTCTAACTGGTCTTCTGGAGAATCCGGCCCACCCCTTTGTCTCGCTTCTCGGTGGCGCCAAGATAAGCGATAAGATTGAGATGCTGGAGAATATTCTGGACCGGGTGGACTGCCTGCTGATTGGCGGGGCTATGGCAGCCACCTTCCTGAAAGCCAAGTCCTGTAAGACCGGCAAATCACTGATTGAGGAGGACCGAATCGACACCGCAGCCAAGCTAATGGATACGGCCGCCAAAAACGGGGTTCGCCTGCTGCTGCCGGTTGATGTTATGGTCGCCGACAAAATTGACCCTCAGGCTAAAGGCGAAGTGGTGCCGGTAGAGAGTATCCCCCAAGATAAAATGATTGTGGATATCGGCCCGGAGACAATCAAAATTTTTGGGGCTGAATTACAAAACAGCCAGACCGTATTCTGGAACGGGCCCCTGGGGATATACGAAATACCCGCTTTCAGCGAGGGGACACAGGCTATGGCCCGACTGCTGGCCAAGCTGGAAGCCATCTCTATTATCGGGGGCGGTTCCACCGCTGAGGTGGTAAACGAGCTGGGGTTAGCCGATAAGATGACCTTTGTCTCCACCGGGGGTGGTGCTTCACTCAGATTTCTCGGCGGTGAGGAACTACCCGGCGTGGAGGCACTGCTTGAAAAAGAAGCCAGGCCACCCCTGGCTCTGGTTGATATCGGCTTGAAGATAATGAAGCAAATCGCCCATCCTTCACCGAGCAAGATTGTGTTAGTAGTTATCGACGGGCTGGGCGGACTGCCTGACCCGGCCAGCGGCAAGACGGAGCTGGAGACCGCCCGTACCCCAAACCTTGATAAATTAGCCGCCAAAAGCATCTGTGGTTTAATCGACCTGGTCAGTCCCGGCATAACGCCGGGCAGTTCGCCGGGCCACCTGGCACTGTTTGGCTACGACCCCATTCGTTATAACATCGGGCGGGGAGCACTGGAGGCAATCGGGATAGACTTTGACCTCCGTAACGGGGATGTCGCCGCCCGGGGAAACTTCTGCACCATAGATGAAGCTGGCCTGGTTACTGACCGCAGGGCCGGGCGCATCACTACGCAGAAGTGTGCCGAGCTGTGCCGGTTGCTGAACGAAGCCACCATAGACGATACTATCCTCTTTATCCGACCGGTCAGGGAACACCGCTTCGTCGTTGTCTTCCGGGGTGACGGTCTGATATCCGCCGCCAGCGATTCCGACCCCCAGCAGGTCGGGGTAGCGCCCAGAGTGGTCAATGCCCTCCGTCCCGACTCAAGCCGCACCGCTGATATTGCCAATAAATTTATCGCCCGGGCACGCGAGATTCTGGCCAGCCACCACCCGGCCAACATGATTCTGCTGCGCGGTTTCTCACAAAAGCCCAGTTTTCCCTCAATGGGTGAGGTCTATAAGCTCAAGCCGGCGGCAATCGCCAGCTATCCCATGTACCGGGGATTAGCCAAGCTGGTTGGCATGCACGTTCTGGAAACCGGCACCAGCCTTGAGGATGAATTAGCCATCCTGAAAAAGCATTATGCTGAGCATGACTATTTCTTCCTGCACATCAAGGAAACCGATGCGGCGGGCGAGGATGGTGACTTCAAGCGAAAGGTCAAAGTTATCGAGCAGGTTGATAGCGCCATACCCCGGTTAATCGCCCTTGAGCCGGATGTTATTATTGTTACCGGTGACCACTCAACACCGGCCCTGCTTAAAGGCCATAGCTGGCACCCGGTGCCGGTGCTGATATATGCCAGGTATTGCCGGCCGGATAAAGTAGCCGAGTTCGCCGAGTCAGCCTGTCTCAGCGGGGGACTGGGGCGACTGCCGGCGACCCAGATTATGCCACTGGCGATGGCCAATGCCCTGAAGTTAAGCAAATTTGGCGCCTGAAGAGTAGTCATAAAATGCGAGTTCCCTTAACTGCCGGAAACTGGAAAATGAATACTACCCTGAGCGAAGCCACCGCGCTGGTCAGGGCAATGCGTGCTGAGCTTGACCGGATAAAGAATGTTGAAAAGGTGCTCTGTCCGCCTTTTATTTCGCTGGCGGCGGTAGGCGAGCTCATCAAGGGTAGCTCAATAAAGCTGGGGGCACAGAATATATACTTTGCCGAAAAGGGGGCTTATACCGGCGAGATTTCGCCTCTCATGCTGGCTGACCTCTGTGAATTTGTTATTATCGGGCACTCGGAGCGGCGGCACTATTTTAATGAAACGGGCGAGATAGTTAATCAAAAAATTCAAGCTGCGCTCAAGGTTGGCCTGAAACCAATCCTGTGCATCGGGGAAAGGCTGGAGGAAAATGAGGCGGGGAGAACCGAAGAAGTAGTCACCGAGCAGCTCCAGTCGTCTCTGGCGGGCATAAACCGGGTTAATGACCTGGTAATCGCCTATGAGCCGGTCTGGGCAATCGGCACCGGTAGGGCGGCTACCGGCGGGCAGGCCAATGAGACCATTGGTCTTATCCGCCGTAATATGACTAAATTATATGATAACGAAACTGCCCAAAACACACGTATTCTATACGGCGGCAGTGTCACTGCGGACAATATTGCCGAGTTTATTCAGCAATCCGAGATAGACGGTAGCCTTGTCGGCGGGGCGAGCCTGAAAGCAAACGAGTTTTTGAGTATCGTCAAGCAGACCGCAGAAATTAAATCATAGCATGAATCGTCTGGTAGCTATCGTTGGTCCCACCGCTGTCGGCAAGAGCCAGCTAGCGCTTCACCTAGCTCAGACTTTTCCGGGAGAGATAGTCAGTGCTGATAGCCGACAGGTATACCGCTATATGGATATCGGCACCGCCAAACCAAGCCCGGAGGAGCTGTCCCTCGTCCGGCACCACCTGATAGACATAGTTAACCCGGATGAGGACTTCAGCCTGGCCCAGTACCAGCATTTAGCCACTCAGGCTATTGCCGATATCGGCCAGCGCCACCGATTGCCGATACTGGTCGGTGGCAGCGGGCTGTATGTCTGGGCGGTGCTGGAAGGCTGGCAAATACCAGCGGTTCCCCCTGACCTAGAATTCAGGCGCCGCCTGGAGGACAAAGCGGCCAAAATCGGTGCGGAAAGGCTCTACCAGGAGCTGGTCAAGTCTGACTCCATAGCCGCCCAGCAGATTGACCCGCGTAATGTGCGGCGGGTAATAAGGGCTCTGGAAGTGCTGAAACATACTGATACCCCTTTATCCCGGCAGAAGCAGGCACTATCTTGCCCGACCCTTATCATCGGTCTGACCACTGATAGAGCTGAATTATACCGGCGGGTTGACTCCAGGGTTGATGAAATGGTACAGCGGGGCCTGGTTGAGGAAGTGAAGAAACTGATGGGGATGGGCTATGACCTCAGCCTGCCGGCGATGTCCGGTATCGGCTACCGCCAGATCGGTCAGTATCTCAAGGGTGAGATGACATTAGAGGGGGCCATTGAGCAAATTAAATCAGAGAGCCACCGCCTGGTCCGCCACCAGTATAACTGGTTCCGCTTAAAAGATGATAGAATTAGGTGGTTTGAGGAAAAAGATAAATCTGAAATAACGGCCATAGTAACCAAATTCAGGGGAGCTAAGCAAAGTGGACTTCACCAAGCTACAGGGTGCCGGGAATGACTTTATCCTGGTAGAGACCGATAAGACCAAAGGTGACTGGTCGGAAGTCGCCAAAGCGATGTGCGACCGCCACTATGGTATCGGCGCCGATGGCTTATTGCTCCTGCTGCCATCGGCTAAAGCCGATTTCAGGATGCGCATGTTTAACCCGGACGGTGGCGAGGCAGAAGCCTGCGGCAACGGATTGAGATGCCTGGCAAAATACATCATGGACCAAAAACTCTCGCCCCAAAGCCAGCTAAAGATTGAAACGATGGCGGGCATAAGAGCAGTCAGACTTGATAAAACAGGAAAGTCGGTTGAAATCCAGACCAGTATGGGGGTGCCTAAATTTGGCGCCGGCGATATCCCGGTGGAGATAGAGCCGGGGAGCAGGAAGCTGGTTGACATAAAATCAATGCTGGGCTACACGGTGGTTATTGACGGCAAGAAGCTTTGCTTAAACCTCGTTTCGATGGGAAACCCGCATGCAGTTTGTTTTTGCAAGCAACCGGTAGCCAAATTCCTGCTGTCCCAGATAGGTCCCAAGGTAGAGCACCTGGCTATATTTCCCAGGCGGACCAATTTTGAGGTTGTCAACGTAGTCAATCGGGGGCAAATAGACGCCCGAGTCTGGGAAAGGGGAGCCGGGGAGACACTTGCCTGCGGCAGCGGTGCCGGCGCCATAGCGGTGGCGGCGCAAAAGTATGGTTTTGTTGATAACAAGGTAGATATAGCCCTGCCGGGAGGAGTACTCAAGGTGGAATGGGATGGGGTGAGGGAGGTATTCCTCAGCGGTCCGGCGGAAAAAGTATTCACTGGAGTATGGGAAAAATGAAAATGTCAAAACGGATGTCCGGTCTAGCCCCTTATCTTTTCGTCGAGCTTAACCAGAAAATCGCTGAGAAAAAGGCTAAGGGTGAAGAGGTAATTAGCTTCGCCGTCGGTGACCCCGATATGCCGACACCAGCCCACATAATTGATGCCCTCTGTCAGGCGGCACAGGAGCCGGCAAATCACCGCTATCCCGAAACCGAGGGCCTGGCAGAACTCCGCCAGGCTATCGCCGGGTGGTATCAAAGGCGCTTTAATGTCCAGCTCGACCCGGATAGCGAGGTGCTGCCCCTGATTGGCTCCAAAGAGGGGATTGCCCACATTGCCCTGTGCTTTATTGACTTTGATGATGTTGCCCTGGTACCGGACCCGGGATACCCGGTCTACGCCATAAGCACCAAGCTCGCCGGCGGCAGTCCTTACTTCATGCCCCTTAGCGAAGAGAAGGATTTTATACCTGATTTAGTGGCTATTCCGACCCATATTCTAGAAAAGGCCAAGCTAATGTGGCTCGGCTATCCCAATAATCCCACCGGAGCGGTGGCTAGCCTTGAGTTTTTCCAGAAAGCAGTTGATTTCGCCCGGCAAAACGACCTGGTGGTATGCCATGACGCCGCCTACACCGAGATTGTCTTTGATGATTACCAGGCGCCCAGCTTCCTGCAAGCCGATGGCGCCAAGGAAATCGGAGTCGAGTTTCACACCCTGTCCAAGAGCTATAATATGACCGGGTGGCGCATTGGGATGGTGGTGGGCAATGCCAAAATAATAGACGCGCTAAAGAGAGTCAAAACAAATCTGGACTCGGGGATTCCACAGGCAATTCAATATGCGGCCATCGAGGCTTTGAACGGGCCGCAGGACTACCTGCCCAAGAAAAATGCTATCTACCAGCGGCGTCGTGACCTGCTGATTGATATCTTAAATAACATCGGTGCTCAAGCCAGACCACCCAAGGGAGGTATCTACATCTGGGCTAGAGTGCCGGAGGGCTATACCTCGGTAGAGTTTGCCAATGAGTTACTCGACAAGCACGGGGTGGTGATTACCCCGGGGACCGGCTTCGGCAAAAACGGGGAGGGCTATGTGCGGTTATCCCTGACCGTCCCCGACGCCACCTTTGTCAAGGGCCTATCACGGCTGGCCGGGTGGCACAACAGCAAAGTCCGGCAAAAAAAGCGGTAGGGGTTACTTTACATAACTTTTGGGAGTACTGCGATTAAAGGTATACTTAAAAGTACACTACTCGGTGAGAAAACACTGGAGCAGGCTGTACTGGTAGCCGTAGCCCCCAAGGGTAGAACCGACCGATGGGCGGTGGAGGACTCGCTGGATGAGCTGGCCCAGCTGGCGGACACCGCTGGTGCCAGTGTGGCGGGGCGGCTTACCCAGAAGTTGCTGACACCTTCCAAGACACACTACCTGGGCAAAGGCAAGCTGGAAGAGCTAATCTCATTAAAACAAAGCACCCCTTACGATGTTGCCATCTTTGATGATGAGCTGACGCCGTTGCAGCAGCGAAACCTGGAGGAAGCCCTCAAGGTGAAGGTGATTGACCGTGCCGCCCTGATTCTGGATATCTTCTCGCGGCGTGCCCAGAGCCACGAGGGCAAGCTGCAGGTGGAACTGGCGCAGCACCAGTACCTGTTACCCCGTCTTGCCGGGCAGTGGAGCCACCTGGAAAGACTGGGGGGCGGTATCGGCACCCGGGGCCCCGGCGAATCGCAGTTGGAGACAGACCGGCGGCTTATCCGCCAGAAGATAAACCGCCTTAAGGCACAGATTGAAGAGGTGAGAAAACACCGCCGGCTGCATCGCCAGCAACGGCAGAAGACCGGCATTCCCATCGTCGCCATAGTCGGCTACACCAATGCCGGTAAGAGCACTCTGCTCAATGCCCTCAGCAATGCCGAGGTCTTCGTGGAGAATAAGCTCTTTGCCACCCTTGACACAACCATCCGCCGTCTGACCCTTCCTGACAAAAGTGATGTCCTGATTACGGACACGGTCGGTTTTATCCGCAAGCTACCACCGACACTGGTAACCGCCTTCCGGGCAACCCTGGAAGAACTGAACGAAGCCAGCATCCTGCTTCATGTCGTTGACCTGTCCGCCCGCAAAGCCGCCGAGCAGTGCCAGACGGTGGAAGAAATTCTGGCCGACCTTAACCTTGGCGACAAGCCAAGAATAACGGCACTGAATAAAATTGACCGGCTGCTTGACCGGAGCCAGGTCCGGGATGAGGAAAGTGCTCTGGCAAATCTCTGTCAGAAGACGGGCACCGAAAAAGAGAACACGGTATTAATTTCGGCCATCAAGGGGTGGCGGTTGAACCGGCTACTGGAGCTAATCAACCAGAATTTAGCCCAAAATTTATCCCCAATTTAGCCCTCTCAAAATGACGCTCTCAAATCAAAATCTAGGCCTCTAAAAAATCGTTTGAATGGTTTACTACCTGTAAACCATTTGTGGCAGTAATAACCACCCCCCAACCCCGCATTTTGGGGGTAGAAAGACAAGACCGGGAAAATAGTTTACTAACGACACCCTGAACTATAACTACATTAAATAACTGGGGTAAGGTAGTTGTCTTGGTAGAAGGTCTGATAAATAAAGTAGGGTTTTTGGTAGAGCAGTTAATTAATGTAAAAAGATAAAGGCAGAAACTAAAATTTAAATAAAGAAAAACAGCCGGAGAATTAGTTCCAATAAAATGGGGAGGAATTTTGCCGTCATAGATGCCAGGGAAAGGCTTCTTTCTGGCTGAATATTTATGTTAACCTGCCGAGTCTGGCATAGTTTGGGGCGCACTATATATGTTATGTGAAGTTCTTCCATAGTGCGCCCCCTTAAGGCTGAGTTAGCTTTACTGAAATTTGGTTACTGAGTGCAGCTCCATGCACCCCCTCTCTCCGCTTTCCAGGCAAAGGCACTCGTTGTTTTTCCAGACAGCACGATCCACCGGGCAGCCCACCAGGACAAGGGTTTCCTCATCCGGTTTTATGGTCCTGAAACTCCCGGCGTGAAACTCCCCTTTTTCCTTGTAGATCCCGACCTCACCGGCGTCATGCTCTAGTGTCTCGGTCCGGACCGGGTTGCCCGGGTTAGCCGGCTCCGGGGATCCGCTGCCGATGGTGTATTGCTCAATCTTTTTGCGCCATGCCCTAGCCTGGTCAGCCAGGTCAGTCAAGCCCTGTTTTTCCTGATCGCTAATATCCATCGGGTAAGTCTCCTTTGCTAGTGCTTCAATGGTCAATAGGTGCTTCCGGATACAATTCTCTGTATCGCTATCACATGGGCAAGCCGGATCGGTGGCGTGTCCT
>DATKYY010000068.1:0-7615 GCA_035528295.1 Dehalococcoidales bacterium
GATTTAAAAAGCCGCTCCCCAACAACTGTAGAGAATGGCGATGTAATTGTTGACAAGGGGTACTCTACTATCACTATAAGAAATGTAGAGGCTGACTCAAGCAGGGATGCTGATGATAAAGTCAGACCCAAAGCAGAAGCATTTCTAAATGAGCTATGCTGGCAATATGGAATAAACCTTGAGATAGGAAGTGGTGCGACAATAGCACCACAAGATGACCCCATGACTAGACATATTAAGTACATCAAGATTATAAGTAAAATAAAGGGAGGACATCGTATAAAATACCCTCGTGTGTTAAAGGAAGTAATAATAAAGCCGTCAGACTCCAAGGCATTATATAGGAAAGCATCAATTTCTCAAGATCCCCGTGATAAATTTCGCGAGTTATTCTTAGTGATAGAGAACGTAGCAAGTAAGATAGTTAGAGATTGGAACAATGAAGCGGAGTTAATAAAAGGTGCATTGCGGATATGCTTTTCTTCAAGGTTACATGAGTTAGAGCATTTTGCCCAAAGCTATGGTTTTAAATATGATGGAGATTTCATTGATGGCGTTTCATCTGAATTATATGGAAATTACAGGACGCAATTGTTCCATGCGAAAGCAGAAAGGGACAAGCAAATCCCATTTAATCCAGAAGATGAACGGAAAGTACAAAGAATTTTGCCATTGGCAGAGTTTGTTGCCAAGTCGTTCATATCCTATGAGGATACCAATTTATTGCCTTAGTATTAACAATAAGCCATATTGTAAACCCAAGCCAGCTACCCCCTCCCCACCCCGATAATTTCGCTTAAGCTTTTTATGCCCTCTTTTTGCATGAAGGCTTTGATGCCTTCCAGCACTTCAAGGGGGGTGCGGGGGGAGGTGAGGTTGGCGGTGCCGACCTGGATGGCGCTGGCGCCGGCCATAATGAATTCTATAGCATCACCGGCATTGGTGATGCCGCCGCAGCCGACCACGGGGATGTCCACCGCCCCGGCTACCTGGTAGACCATATAGAGTGCCACCGGCTTTATGGCCGGTCCGGAGAGACCGCCGATTATATTGCCCAGCAGGGGGCGGCGCCGGGTGGTGTCAATGGCGATACCCCTGAGGGTATTGATGACGGTCAGGGCATCGGCGCCGGCTTCAGCCACTGCCGTGGCGATTCGGGTGATATCATCGGTATTCGGGGTGAGCTTGACCAGGAGGGGCAGGGAGGTGGCTGATTTTACTGCCCTGGTTACCTCGGCGGCGGAGCGGGGGTTGATGCCGAACTCAATGCCGCCCGCTTTGATATTGGGGCAGCTGATATTGACTTCAAGGGCACTGACCCCGGCCACCCCGTCCAGCTCACCGGCGATGCGGGCGTAGTCATCAATGCTGTCACCGCCGATGTTGACGATGACCGGCACCGCCCACTCTGCCCAGACCGGCGCCTTTTCTTTAATTAGCGCCTTGACGCCGATGTTCTGCATGCCGATTGAGTTCAGGATACCGCCGGGCGTCTCGGCGATGCGGGGCTGGGGGTTGCCCTCTTTCGGCTGGAGGGTGGTCCCCTTGCAGACAATCGCCCCCAGCTGCTGAATATCAAAGAGGTGGTGGTACTCGGTGCCGTAGCCGAAGGTGCCCGAGGCGGTCATCACCGGGTTCTTCAGGAGCAGTCCCTTCTGGTGTTTCGGGGCTATTTGTATTGCCAGATTCATAATTTAATTCCTCATGGTAGCTCGGTAACCGTGCCGGTGTTGTTGAAGAAGAAGCGCTCACCAAACTCCCGGGCCAGGACACAGGTGGCGGGCAGGCTGGTGCAGTGGCACAGCCCCAGTTTTTTAACGTCAAGCTCTTTCAGGGCCTTAACCGTCAGCCTGATTCGCTCTTCAGAGGCGTAGAGCAGGTGCGCCCCGCCCAGAACGGCGTGAATCGGTTTTATTCCGGTCAGCTTTTGGGCGTGGTGCAGGGTGTTGATGATGCCGTGGTGGGCGCAGCCCAGAATGACCACCAGCCCCGGCTCGGTCTTGATGACCAGAGCCAGGTCATCAAGAAGCTCATCCGGCCTGGAGCCGGCGTCTTCTCTGACAAAAAGGCCGGCGTCCAGCTCCTCAAAGTCGTTGGTCATCGGAATCTCGCCGCTGGTCATGATGCGGTCGGTTATTTCTACCGGCTCGGTGGTTAATTTAAATCGGGCGCCCAGGCTCTCCAGTTCCGGGCGGGGGAAGGGGATACCCATCGGCCTGTCCTCTTTGCCTTCGTGGTGGCGGTACTTAACTGCCCAGATGTCGGGGTGGGCGATTATCTCTATCTCTTTATTAATCTTGCGCAGGACCTGTTTCAGGCCGCCGGTGTGGTCGGAGTGGCCGTGACTTAAAATAATCTTATCCACCCGGCTCAGGTCAATGCCCAGGGTATCGGCATTATGGCTGGCGACGATGCTCTTACCGGCATCCAGCAGGATGGTTGTTCCATCCGATTCGATGAGGAAGCTCAGTCCCCACTCCGCCAGCAGCCCCCGGCCGGCGGTATTTTCACTCAGGGTGGTAATCCGGAGTCCCATTTCTCACTGATTATAGTTTATTAGTTTGCCGTGGACAACTGTTTAATGATGTTCATGGTGAATCCCGGCTGGCCCCTTGCCGGTCAGCAGCAGCGGAAATACGATGTCACTGGTGCAGCAGGGAACCCAGACGGAGAGGAACAGGAACAGGAAGATGAGGGGGAGCAGGGCAATCAACCAGGAGGTGCCGAAGGCGGTGAAATAGAACATGGACGCCCAGGTGCTGAGCAGGACATGACCGAGGTGCGGGATTTTGGTGGTCGGTCTGAAATAACCGATAGTAATGCCGGCCAGCGCGGCCGCGTTGACGAACTGCCATTTGGCTATGCCAATGACGGGCATTACGGCACTTTCGATAAAGGGTATTTCAAATTCCATTTTTACGCCGAGCAAAATCCCCCCCAGATAGGGGATGGCGGCGTCGCTGAGGGTGGCGATACCGATGGAACCGGTGTAGCCGACCAGAATAGCCTTCCAGATTTGGCGGTGACCGTATTTGCGGTACATGGCGGTGGTCACTATGGCGCTCAGGATAATATGTAACGGGTGCAGGGTGTAGAAAGCGAAGTAGGAAATCTCAGCCGGCATTTTAGCCAGGATGATGAAGACCATGATGAAAATGCCGGAGATGGCGCCCAGAATGGTGAAGGGGGCGTGGTTTTTCAGCTCGCTGGCGATTTGTCTCATCATTTTAGTGGCTTAGCTCACCGCCTTGACTTTATCCTCAGCGGTTACCCGCTTATCACGGCGGTCATCAATGCTGATGAGGGTAACCACTCGCTGTGCCCCTTTGCTGAAGGGCACCTCGTGCACCTTCTGTACCAGCTCCAGTACCTGTGCCAGAGGCCCCTCGATAATCGTCCCCATGCCGGTCAGCTGGTAGCTTATGCCCTTCGCCTCTTTGATGACATCAAGGCAGGCCGCGATATAGGGGCTGACACTGGGTGTCGCCGTGCCTAGAGGGATAACGCGCACCTCGGCAATAACCCACTCCCTCATATCGGTCACCTCCGCTTACTATCATAACGGAAACGGCTGATTTTGCCAACATACTCTTGCCGGCGGGGCTTGACGAAGCTGAAAAATGTGGTCTGGGTATTGACTAAATAGCTTGAATTGGCTACATTTAGGGTGTGATATACCTTGGTACTTCTGGCTTCAGCTATGATGATTGGGTGGGCGCCTTTTACCCGGCAGGCATGCCTAAGCGGGAGTGGCTGGTCTATTATGCCCGCGAGTTCAATTCCTGTGAGGTGAATTCAACCTTTTACGCCCTGCCCAAGCCATCTACCCTGAAGGCAATGAGCGAGAAGACGGGTGAGGGTTTCCTGTTTTCGGTTAAGGCGAACCAGCAGATGACTCACCAGCGGGAGGATAACGCCGCTGTTTTTAAGACTTTCTGCCAGATGCTGGAGCCGGTTATTAGCGCCGGCAAGCTGGGCTGTGTCCTGGCGCAGTTCCCCTACAGCTTCAGACTGAATCAACGTAACTGGGATTATCTCCGGTGGGTAAGGGAGCAGTTGGGTGAGCTGCCGGTGGTGGTTGAACTGCGTAACGCCGGCTGGTTACGCAGTGAGGTGTTTGACTGGCTGCATCAGCTGGATTTGGGTTTCTGTTGTGTTGATGAGCCACCGCTACCCAACCTCCTGCCGCCAATAGCTGAGGCAACCAGTGATATCGGCTATGTCCGCTTTCACGGTCGAAATAGTGCCAAATGGTGGCAGCACGAACATGCCTATGAGAGGTATGATTACAGCTATACACCACAGGAGCTCGGTGAGTGGGTGCCCAGGATTCGTAAGCTGGATAGCATGGTGGAGAGGACCTTTGTCTTTGCCAACAATCACTGGCGTGGGCAGGCCGTCAGTACCATTCGCCAACTACGACTGATGTTAGACTAATCCTTCCTTCAAGCATTTCTCTTTTCAAAATCACTATTATAAGGTAACATATCCGTCAGCACAAAGCAGATAAAAATCGGAGCTTGACGGGTAAATAGGAGGCAGAACCGGTGACTACAGAATCGAACCTACTTCGCTCCCGGCTGGAGAGTGAGCGCAAGCACTTACTCAATGAGTTAGAGCAGATGAAAGCAAGCATCCGTCCTTTTGATGAGAGACGGGAAGGTAGCCCCTTTGGCAAGAGAGAGGAGGAGGCTACCGAAGCCTTTGAGCTAGAGAAGCGGCTGGTCTTTGAGAAAAGGCTGAGAGAGCAGCTGGCTGAGGTGGAGCACGCGTTGGAGAAATTTGACCAGAAGACCTATGGTCTTTGTGATATTTGCGGGCAAAAAATTGACCCGGCCCGTCTAGAGGCGCTTCCCCAGGCAAACCTGTGCCTGAGCTGCAAGGCGAAACAGGCAAAGAATGCAAAAGGCAAGTGAGCCCCGCAGTGGGTGGTGGCAGGTTCTTCTTTTTCTTATCGCCTCACTGGTGGTAGCTACCGACCAGCTGAGCAAGGTATGGATAAGAGCCTACCCCGAAGGGCATGATATCTTCCAGGCCGGTTTCTTCAGTATTACCCATATTCGTAATACCGGCGCTGCCTTTGGCCTGTTTCCGGGGCAGTCACCGCTCCTGGCCATAGTTGCCTTGCTCAGCATCATTCTGCTGCTCGCCTATGCCCTGATTATCTACCGGCGCTACCCCCTTTTCTATAACGGGCTGGGTGGTGTTGCCCTGGGCTTGATTCTGGGCGGTGCCACCGGCAACCTGATTGACCGGCTCCGTTTTGGCGAGGTTACCGATTTTATCGATTTCACGGTCTGGCCGGCGTTTAACATCGCTGACTCCGCTCTGAGCATAGGGGCAATGCTGGTTGTTTACCTCTTCTTTCGCCTGGCCCGGGTTGAGAAGAGTTAGCATGGACAAAGAATACAGTTTTGTCGTTGATAACCCCGGGGTTCGTCTGGATAAGTATGTCGGCGAGAAGTGTCCCGAGCTCTCCCGCACCCATGCCCAGAAGCTTATCGCCGAGGGCAAAATCAGGGTTAACGACCGGCTGGCCAAGGCAAGCGCCAGGCTGAATATTAATGATAGGGTTGATATTGTTGTTCCCGAAGCCCCACCCACCTTCCTTTCTCCCGAGGCAATCCCGCTGAATATTGTCTACCAGGACGATGACCTGCTGGTCATTGATAAGCCCCCCGGGCTGATCGTTTACCCCGCCCCGGGGCACCCCAGCCATACCCTGGTCAATGCCATTATAGCCCGCTTTCCCGAGCTTCCCGGTGATTCGCTGCGCCCCGGAATTGTGCACCGGCTGGACAAAGACACCTCGGGGCTGATGGTGGTGGCTAAAAATAGTTCAGCCCAGCAGGATTTAGCCAGCCAGTTCAAGGCTCATCTGGTGAGCAAAACCTACCTGGCACTGGTCAAGGGGCATCTCACGCCGGAGCGGGGTGCCATTGACGCCGCCATCGGGCGCGACCCCCATAACCGGCAGCGAATGGCGGTGGTGACCCAGGGCAGGGAGGCACGCACCGAGTATCAGGTAATTAACTATATCGGCAAGCATACCCTGCTTGAGGTCAGACCCAAGACGGGGCGCACTCACCAGATTCGGGTTCACCTCGCCGCCATCGGCTTCCCGGTGGTCGGCGATAAAATTTACGGGGTAAAGTCACCCTTTTTAGCTCGCCAGTTCCTCCACGCCTCCCGCCTCGGCTTCACCCACCCCACCACCCACGAGTATGTAGAGTTCACCTCCGACCTCCCCGCCGACCTGGCCCAGGCGCTGGAAGATATTTCCTAAGTATAGTAAGGAGAGCCAAAGAGAGGCACTAGGGAGAGTCAAAGAGCGGCGCTAGGGAGAGCCAAAGAGAGGTACTAAGGAGAGTCAAAGAGAGGCGAAGCCTCTCTTACATAATCGTTCCCCCTCTCCTGAGTAAGGAGAGGGGGATACAGGGGGTGAGGTTGATAAAATAGTTTCTAGAATCTTGAGAGGTGGGATGGTAGAATAGGTTCAAATGACTAACCCAGTTAGAGTCCGTTTTGCGCCGAGTCCGACCGGTTTTCCCCATGTGGGCAATATCCGCACTGCCCTGTTTAACTGGCTCTTTGCCCGCCACTACGGCGGCAAGTTTATTGTCCGCATTGAGGACACCGATGTCACCCGCAAGGTAGAGGGTGCCGTTGAGGCGCTTCTGGACAGCCTGAAGTGGCTGGGCATGGACTGGGATGAGGGGCCGGAGGTGGGGGGGAAATACGCCCCCTACTTTCAGTCCCAGCGCCTTGATATCTATCAGGAGATGGCCGAGCGCCTTATTGCCCAGGGAGATGCCTATTACTGCTACTGCTCCCCCCAGCGCCTGGAAGAGATGCGCGCCGAGCAAATGAGGCGAAAGCAGCCGCCGGGCTACGACCGCCTCTGCCGTGACCTCACTCCCGAAGAGAGGTCAGCCAGAGAGAAAGAGGGCATTACCCCGGTGGTCCGCTTCAAGACCCCGCTTAGCGGTCAGACCGGTTTCAGCGACTTAATTCGGGGGGAGGTGGTCTTTGACAACAGGACCCTTGATGACTTTATTCTCTTAAAATCAGACGGCTACCCCACCTATCACCTGGCTAACGTGGTTGATGACCACCTGATGGCGATAAGCCATGTCCTCCGGGCGGAAGAGTGGCTCTCCAGCGCCCCCCGCCACCGGCTGCTGTATGACGCTTTCAACTTCAAGCCCCCCCAGTTTGCCCACCTGCCCATGATACTGGGCTCTGACCGCGCCAAGCTGAGCAAAAGGCACGGCGCCGTATCTGTTATAGAGTACAAAGAGCTCGGCTATCTGCCCGAGGCGATGGTCAACTTCCTGGCTCTGCTCGGCTGGTCTCTGGATGACCGTACCGAGCTTATCCCCCGCCCGGAGCTGGTGGCTAATTTTTCTCTGGAGCGGGTCAGCCAGACGGCGGCTATCTTTAATCAGGAAAAGCTCAACTGGATGAACGGGGTCTATATCCGCAGTTTGAGTGTGAAAGACTTTACCGAAAGAGCCCTTCCCTTTTTAGATAAAGGTCTGCCATCTGAGGTCAGGCGCCCGCTGGATAAAAAATATGTGAGGCAGATTATGCCCCTTATTCAGGAGCGGGCCAA
>DATKYY010000069.1:0-2967 GCA_035528295.1 Dehalococcoidales bacterium
GGGCCGCGCCCGTCCGGTGATAGGGGCTCAGGCCGTCGGGCTGGCTCAGGGAGCTCTGGAGGCGGCGGTGGACTATGCCCGCCAGCGCATCCAGTTCGGGCACCCCATTATTGCGCTTCAGGCGGTCCAGCACATGCTGGCCGACATGGCAATGCAGGTGGAAGCCGCCCGGTCACTGGTTTACGCTACCGCCCGCACCATTGATGGCGGGGCCAAGAATTTCAGCAAAGAGGCGGCCATGGCCAAGGTCTTTGCCTCTGATGTGGCCATGAAGGTTACCACGGATGCGGTGCAGATTCTGGGCGGGGTTGGCTATATGCGTGATTATCCCGTAGAGAAAATGATGCGGGATGCCAAAATAACCCAGATTTATGAGGGCACCAATCAGGTGCTGAGAAACGAAATCGCGGCTGAGCTCAGGAAGAGCAAGGCGTTTGCCTGATCACGGTAATTGCTCACCCTCTTGATATTCGTTTCAATATAGATGACATTATGCTTGCTCTCAATTGGAACTCGCTGATAGACCCTCTGTTGCGCGACATCAGGCTTTATACTCCGGGGTTTTCCGGGATGAAAGCCGGGGACAGGGTGCTGGATGTTTGCTGCGGGACCGGGGACCAGGCAATCCATTATGCCCAAAGAAGTATTACCGCCACCGGGGTAGACCTCAGTCCCAATATGATTAGATTAGCCGAAAGAAGGAAAAGAAAACTGGGTTTAGGCAATGTCTCATTTCAAATAGCCGATGCCTTACATTTACCCTTTAGGGATAGCTTCTTTGACTGTGCATCTATCTGTTTGGGCTTGCATGAGAAAAAGAGGATAGCCCGAAACATAATAATTTCGGAAATGAAGAGGGTGGTCAAGAAAGGCGGCACCCTGATTTTTACTGATTTTCAGGTCCCTTTACCCCGGCGCCCCATCGCTTATCTGGCCAAAACCATAGAATTTATTGGTGGCCGAGACCATTTTAGATGTTTTAGAGACTATATTGCCCAGGGTGGGATGACCGAAATATTAAAGATAAACCGGCTTGGTGAAGAAAAGAGGGATTACCTGAAGGACGGGCTTATGGTAATCATAAAAGCCAGAAATACCTCGCCGGTTTAGCGCCGGTGACGGTAATCCTGGCATCAAGCTTGAACTGATTACAAGGCTCTGAGTATAATAAATGGTCGGTTTTAGCGGGAGCTAATAGTGATACAGGAAAATGTAGCCCAATTACTTAAAGAACCAGTAGGCTCAACACGAGACTATGAGCTGGATGAGCCAGTTGACATTGCCGGCAATGGGGTGGGCGGTCAGGTCAAGGGCAAGGTCAGGCTGACGCGCACCAACCGGGGCATTCTGGTTAAGGGGACAGTAAGCACCGAGGTTGAAGTTACCTGTAGCCGCTGCCTCAACCTGTTTCGCTGTCCGCTAACCTTCACCATAGAAGATGAATATTTCCCGGTAATAGAAGTAAGTAGCGGGGCGCCACTATCGCCGCCTGATGAACCGGGTTCTTTCATCATTGATGAGCATCATATTCTCGATTTAACTGAGGCGATACGCCAGTATGCTCTGCTGACTATGCCGATGAAGCCGCTATGTCGTGAAGATTGTACTGGGTTATCACCCAAGTCGGAAGGAAGGGGTTAGATTATGGGAGCTTTACCTAAGCGAAGGCGTGCCAGGCCGCGTCAGGGGAATAAGCGCAGTATGGGGTTGACGCTGTCCCAGCTGGACTACTGTCCGAAATGCCATAGCCCGAAGCCGTCTCACCGTGTCTGCCTGGTCTGTGGCAGCTATGGGGGCAGGGAGGTCATCGAGATAAAGCCACCGAAGAAGAAGGGAGCCTAAACCGATGAAGGTAGCCTATGTCTTCCCGGGGCAGGGCTCTCAGTGGATAGGTATGGGGCGCGACCTTTATGACCATTTTGCCTCAGCCAAGGCAGTCTTTACCCAGGCCGACCAGGCTCTGGGGTTGGCTATCTCCCGCTTATGCTTTGAGGGACCTGAAGATGAGCTTCGCCAGACAGTTAATACCCAGCCCGCCGTGGTCACCGTCAGCCTCGCCTGCCTGAAGGCGCTGGAGGAAGTAAACACCGCTGATGTGTTACCTCCCCCCGCCTATGTTGCCGGGCACAGCCTGGGCGAATATACCGCACTGGCCGCGGCCGGGGTGCTTGATCTGGCGGATGCCATTTATCTGGCCCGGGAGAGGGGGCGGCTGATGCATGAAGCCGGGCTGAAAAATCCGGGGAGCATGGTCGCCGTAATCGGGCTCAGCCAGCCTTTGCTGGCTGATATATGTAAGCAAACCGATACCCGAATTGCCAATATTAACTGCCCCGGTCAGCTGGTTATCAGCGGGGAAAAAGAGAAGCTGGACAAGGCTACCGAATTGGCTACGGCTAAAGGCGCTTATCGTGTTATTCCCCTGGCGGTAAGCGGCGCCTTTCATACCCCGCTGATGCAGCCGGCGGTGGAAGGCATGGCTGAGGTTATCGCTAATCTTGCCTTTTATGACCCGGCCATCCCGATTATTGGCAATACCACGGCTCAACCGTTGACCAGCGCCGAGATGGTGAAGGAGGAGCTGCTCAATCAATTGTGTAACCGTATTGACTGGCAGTCCTCAATCCAGTATATGCTTAGTAAAGGCGTGTCCACTTTTATTGAGATAGGACCGGGGAAAGTACTCAGCGGTCTCATTAAACGGATAGACAAAAAGGCACAGACCCTGAACCTGGGTGATGCCGAGGCGGTTAAAAATATCAAGACTGCTTTAGCGCAGTCTGAGGAGTAGGACTGGTGGACCTTTCGGGTAGAGTAGCTATTGTCACCGGGAGCGGGCGGGGTATCGGCCGGGCAATTGCCCTGAAACTGGCTGAGGACGGGGCGGCGGTGGTGGTCAATGATATTGGCTCACCGGAGCCAATAGAAGGCGTCGCCGCGGAAATCAGGGCGATGAAACGGCAGAGC
>DATKYY010000070.1:0-2502 GCA_035528295.1 Dehalococcoidales bacterium
TGCTGAAAGAGGAGATTGCCGACCAGCTCAAGGCCAGAGCCGAAGAAATAGGCATCCCTGATTTACCCGATATGATTGCCGATGAGACCATTGGCGTCACTGAGGAGGAAATCCTGCCCTTCCTGCAGGAGAAAGGTCACCCTGCCCTCAGTATGGACCCGATATTAGAATAGGAGCTGAAAATGCCACTTACCGGGATAGAGAGTTATAAGCTGCTTCCCCAGACGAACTGCAAGGAGTGCGGGGAGTCGACCTGTCTCGCTTTTGCCATGAAGCTGGCGGCCGGCAAGACAGAGCTGGCTCTCTGTCCCTCTGTCTCTGAGGAGGCGAAAGCCAGGCTGGCGGAGGCGGCTGCCCCGCCAATCAGGGTGGTAACGGTTGGGGTTGGCGAGAGGGCGGTAAAGATTGGCGGTGAAACGGTAATGTTTCGCCATGAAAAGAGATTCGAGAACCCGCCCGGACTGGCCATTCTCATCAGTGACACTATGGCTGAGGCTGAAATCAATGCCCGGCTGGAGAAATTTGGTAAGCTCCAGTACGAGCGGGTGGGGCTTACCCTGCGCCCGGAGATGGTGGCTATTAAAAATGATTCCGGGGAGGCCGCCAAATTTGAGGCGGTCATCAAGAAGGTAACCCAGGCCGGCGATGCCAGCATTATCCTGATGAGTGATAATGCCGATGTGCTGGCGGTGGGCGTAAAAGCCTGTGCCGACCGAAAACCGCTCCTCTATGCCGCCACCAAAGATAATTCAGCCCGCATGGCCGACTTGGCCAAGGAGAGTTCCTGCCCGGTGGTCGCCAAAGCCGCCAATCTTGACGAGCTTATCGAGTTGACCACCAGGCTGACCGAGGCGGGAGTGAAGGATATCGTTCTCGATTCCGGGGCGAGGACTCTGCGCCAGGCCTTTGAAGACCAGGTGGTCATCCGCAGGGCGGCTCTAGTTAAGAAGTTTCACCCGCTCGGTTTCCCCACTATTGTCCTGCCGGCAGAGATGACCGATGACCCGATGAAAGAGGCGGTGATTGCCTCGGCCTTTGTGGCTAAATATGCCGGCATTATTGTCCTGTCTGATTTTTACGGGGAGAGCCTCTTCCCCTTACTCATAGAGAGGATGAACGTCTATACCGACCCGCAGCGGCCGCTGTCTACCACTGAGGGAATCTATAAGATCGGCACCCCCACCGAGAATTCACCGGTGCTGGTTACCACCAACTTCTCTCTTACCTACTTTATCGTCTCGGCGGAGATAGAGAATAGCCGGGTGCCCAGCTATCTTCTGGTCAAAAGCACGGGCGGGCTTTCCGTGGTAACGGCGTGGGCCGCCGGTAAGTTTGTCGCTGATACGATTGCCCCCTTTGTCAAAAAGAGTGGCATTGAAGAGCAGATTAAGCACCGCAAGCTAATTATCCCCGGTCTGGTAGCTGCCGAAAGCGGTAGCCTGGAGGAAGAGCTGCCCGGCTGGGAGGTTCTGGTTGGCCCCCGCGAGGCGGTCAACATTCCCGCCTATCTCAAGCAGTGGCAGCCATAGGGAGTTAGCATGATTCTCATCGGTGAAAATTTAAATATTATGTCTCAAAGTATCGGCTCGGCCCTGAAGGGGCGGGAGCCCAAGCCGATACAGGACCTGGTTAAGGCTGAGGTCGCGGCCGGTGTTGACCTCATTGATATTAATATCGGCCCGGCCCGTAAAGACGGGGATGAGTTGATGGACTGGGCGGTCAAAACGGTGCAGGCGGTTAGCGATAAGCCCCTGTCACTGGATACGACCAACCTGGTGGCGATGGAAGCGGGATTAAAAGTGCATAAGGGCCAGGCGCTGATAAATTCTATCTCCCCGGCCAGATTGGACGTGGGGCTGCCCCTGGTCAAGAATTATAATGCGGCTATGATTGGTCTTCTGTGGGGGGAGGAGGGGATGCCCCGGGATGCCAATGAAAGGGGCATGATTGCCGCCGAGCTTATCTACAAGGCCAATGAAGCCGGTGTTCCCAATGAGGATATCTGGATTGACCCGATTGCTGGCCCGGTATCGGTAGATGTGAGCCAGTTAAATGCCTGCCTGGAGTTTATGAGCATGCTGGGGGAGCTGGCGCCGGGGTGCAAGTCAACGGTGGGCCTGTCCAATGTCTCCAACGGCACGCCAGCCCACCTCAGGCCTCACCTTAACCGGGCCTATTTGATAATGATGATGAGGTATGGTCTTGCCTCGGCGATAGTTGATGCTTTTGACCCTGAGCTTATCAAGATAGCCCGCGGCGAGAAACCGGAGATTGTTGACCTGGTCTACCGGGTGATGGATGGTGAAAAGCCCGAGCTCTCTGCGCTAAGTGAGGAAGAGGCAGGATATATGAAGACGGTTAGGGTGCTAACCGGTGAGACAGTCTATTCCCACTCCTGGCTCGAGATTTAAACATGCCGGAAAAGAGTCGTATATTGTCCGACCAGAAAAGTCGAGAGTATGGCTATGATAAGGCTTATAAGCTGGCTTACCGGCTGGCCGG
>DATKYY010000071.1:0-6930 GCA_035528295.1 Dehalococcoidales bacterium
GACCAGGGGCTGGGTGGAGGAGGAGGGGAAGACAGTCTCCCAGCGCAGCAAAGAGTACGCCCATGACTACCGTTACTTCCCCGAGCCGGACCTCCCCCCGCTGGTGTTGAGCCGGGAGTGGGTGGAGGAGATAAAGGCAAAACTCCCCGAGCTGCCTGAAGCCAGACGCAAGCGTTTTATAGACGAATACAAACTACCACCTAATGACGCCGATTTGCTTACTAGCTTTAGGGCAATGGCTGATTACGAGGAAGAATTTGTGGCTGTGGCTACACGTACGCCGGCGAATCTACCAAAAGCTGAGTCTGCCAAGATAGGCAGTAACTGGCTTCTGGGCGAGGTTAGCCGTATAATGAATGCCAGCAGCATTGATATCAGCGAGTTCAGTCAGAAAGTAAGCCCGGCCCGGCTGGTCGGCTTGCTGGTGTTACAATCACAGGCGGTGATTAATACTGCTACCGCCAAGTCGGTTCTGGAGGAAATGTTTAAATCCGGCAAGGAAGCCGATAAAATTATTGCCGAGCAGGGGCTGAGCCAGATAAGCGATAGCGGGGAGATTCAGAATGCGGTCAGCGAGGTGATTAAAGCTAACCCCAAGGCGGTGGCTGATTATAAGCAGGGTAAAGAGCAGTCCCTGCAGTTTCTGCTGGGGCAGGTGATGCGGCTTACCCGGGGACGGGCTAACCCCAGGCTGGTAAATGAAGAACTAAGGAAAAGGCTGGAAGAGTAATATGCAGACCTATTTAAATGTGGCACAGATTGTGTTGGCGCTGGGCTTGATAATGGCGATTCTGCTCCAGGTTCGCGGTGGCGGGCTGGGGGGTATCTTTGGTCAGCCGGATACAGTCTACCGTACCAAACGGGGTGTGGAAAAAACCCTGTTTCAACTGACCGTCGTCTTGATGGTTCTGTTTGTCATTGTGGCGCTGATGACGATCAAGCTTACCTAGGGCGATGCCTGGTTGGAGAAGAGGCTTTTGAGGCTAAAGATATGGTTTTTGGAGACCAGACCGCAGTTCCTGCTGCTCTCGGTGGTGCTGGCCTTTCTGGGCGCTAGTATTGCCTGGTATCATATTGCTAGGTATGGTGGCGCCTTTCACCTCGGTTTTGCCCTGCTTGCTATGGTCGGGCTGCTTCTGGCCCACACCAGTGTCAATGTGCTCAACGACTACTTTGACTACCGCAGCGGCATCGATTTAGTTACCCCCAAGACCCCCTTCAGCGGCGGTAGCGGCATCCTGCCCGCCGCCAGGCTCACCCCGACTCAGGTGCTCTGGCTGGGGGTGGTCTCTCTGCTACTGACGATACCGATTGGGATTTACTTTGTGCTTACCCGGGGCTGGCTGCTGCTGCCCTTAATTCTGGCCGGTGCCCTGTGCATCGTGCTTTACACCCCGTTTATATTAAAGACAAAATGGCCGGAGTGGGTGGCCGGGTTGGGCTTGGGGACGCTGCCGGTGCTGGGTGTCTACTTTGTCCAGACGGCAAGCTATACCTGGCCGGCAGTTATCGCTTCTATCCCCTCCGGTATTCTGGTGCATAACCTGCTCCTGCTCAATGAGTTCCCTGATGTGGAAGCTGACCAGACGGCAAATCGCCAGACCCTGCCCATCATTATTGGACGGGAGAAAGCGGGCATAGTCTATTCTGTGCTGACGATAATGGTCTATCTGTGGATAGTCGGCGGGGTGGTGGCCCGGGTAATGCCCGTTTTTACCCTGGTCGCCCTGCTCACCCTTCCCTTTGCGGTAAAGGCAATTAGGGGCGCCCTTAAGCCAACGGGGATGGACCGGCTGATGCCGGCGATGGCCAACAATGTGCTGGTGGTGCTGCTGACCCAGCTGCTGCTCGGCATCGGCTATATCCTGGCCGGGATTTTTTGAGGACAGACCGATTGACCGCCAAGATAAAATCAGAGCCGAGGAAACCGCTGCACCGCATTTTTACCGCGGTGCCACCACGCTACGACCTGATTAACCACGTGATAACCTGGGGGATGGACGGGTGGTGGCGCCTTAAGGCCGCCCGGGAGTGCCTAAGCTCGGCACCGCAGCGAGCGCTTGACCTGGGCTGTGGCACCGGTGACCTGGCGGTCCAGCTGGCTAAAATGCCCGGTGATATTGAGATTATTGGGCTTGACTACAGCCCGCCCATGCTGGAGATAGCCCGGAAGAAGGCGGGGCGTTTAGCCAAAGAGAAAAGAATTACCTTTGTCTATGGTGACGCGGCTCACCTGCCTTTCCCTGATGGCTACTTTGACTGTGTGGGCATCTCTTTTGCCTTTCGCAATCTGACCTACCAGAACCCGCTGGCCGAGCGCTACCTGGCTGAGGTGCTCAGGGTGCTCGGTGCCGGGGGCAGGTTTGTCATTGTGGAAACCAGCCAGCCGCAAGCAGGGCTGATACGAAAGCTTTTTCATCTTTATCTGCGCTCTTTCGCCTTCGGGCTGGGGTGGCTAATCTCGGGCCAGAGGGGTGCCTATCACTACCTGGCTCACTCAGCGTCCCGGTTTTACACCGCTGAGGAGCTTAAAGAATTATTAATGAGAGTCGGCTTCGGGCAGGTAAGCTACCGCCGGCTCTTTTGGGGAGTTAGCACCATTCATGTTGCCGTTAAATAGGAGTCAGCATGTCACTTGACTTGATTTTGCTTCATGCCCCCAGCGTTTATGACTTTCGCCAGCAGACGATTCTCTACGGGCCGGTCAGCGACCTGGTGCCGCCTTCGCCGGTCTTTGAGATGTACCCCCTCGGTTTCACCAGCCTAGCCGAGTACCTGGAGCGGGCCGGCTACCGGGTGCGCATTATCAACCTGGCGGTGCGCATGCTGCGGGACAGAAATTTCAGCGCCGAACAGATGATTGCCAGGCTGGAAGCACCCGTCTTTGGCATTGACCTGCACTGGATGGTGCACTGCCACGGCGCGATTGAAGTAGCCCGGCTGGTGAAGAAATACCACCCTGAAGCCAGGGTGGTGCTGGGCGGCTTTTCCTCCTCGTATTTCTACCGGGAGCTAATTGACTACCCTGAGATAGACTATGTCATCCGGGGTGACTCGGCGGAGGAGCCGCTGCGGCAACTGATGGACTGCATCGGGAGGGGAGGGGAGCCGGAGGCGGTGCCCAACCTGGTCTGGCGGGATAGTCAGGGCAAAATCAGGGAGAACCCCTTCTCCCATGTCCCCGCTGATCTGGGTGATATTATGCTGGATAACTACGGCACGGTTATCCGTTCGGTTATCCGGCACCGCGACCTGATTAGCTGCCTGCCCTTCAGGGACTGGCTGCGCTATCCGGTTACCGCCATCTTTACCTGCCGCGGCTGCACCCAGAACTGCGTTATCTGCGGCGGCTCGGCAGATACTTTTAAGCACTGCTATAACCGTGGCCAGACCGTGTTTCGCTCCCCGCAGGCAATTGTCCAGAATGTAAAGCAAATCGCCCGCTTCAGCAGTGCGCCCATCTTTATTTTAGGCGACCTGTGCCAGGCCGGGGAAGACTATGCCGAGGAGGTCTTGCGCCTCATCAAGCAGAGCCGGGTGAAGAACCAGTTTATTCTGGAGCTGTTCACCCCCGCCCCGACCAGAATCATACGCCAGATGGGGCTGGCCTGCCCCAATTTCGTTCTGGAGATATCCCCCGAGTCCCATGACCCCGAGGTAAGACGGGCATCGGGGAGAAACTACTCCACCGAGGCGCTGGAGCAGACACTGGACGATGCCCTTGAGGCGGGCTGCGGCCGGCTGGATGTATTTTTTATGCTCGGCGTGCCCGGGCAGACGGCGGAGTCGGTGATGGATACGGTTGATTACAGCGAGCACCTGCTGCAGCGATTCAAGGGGGACAAGCGGCTTTCCCTGTTTATTGCCCCCCTCTCCCCCTTTCTTGACCCGGGCAGTCCCGGCTTTGAGCACCCGGAGCGCCACGGCTACCGCATCCGCTTTCGGACGCTGAAAGAGCACCGCCAGGCACTGCTTTCGCCAAGCTGGAAGTATTCCCTCAACTACGAGACCGAGTGGATGAACTTGCACCAGATTGCCGAGACCGCCTATGAAGCCATACTCCGCCTTAACCACCTGAAGGCAAAATACGGGGTTATTCCCAAAAAGCTGGCTGACGCCAGTGAGTGGCGCATTAAGTCGGCACGGGAAATGATGCACCACCTCGATGATTTAAAATCTCAGGGCAAGCTTGAGGCGCAGCTACCCGCTTTGAAAACGGTAATTGATGAGATAAACTGGCTGCCGGTAAGCGAGAAGACCCAACTGGAGCTGCCGGTGGGGCTGATTAAATTAAAGCCGTGGCGCTACCTCTGGGCGCAATTGATGAAGCGGCGGTAAATACCTTTACCTATTCCACTATTACGGCCGTCCCGTAGGCGAGTATCTCGGCGGCACTGGTCATTACCATTGAGGTGGTAAACCTCATGCTGACGATGGCATTGGCCCCCTGCTTCTGGGCATCCTCTATCATTCTCTGGAGGGCTTCCTCCCTGGCTTCAGCCATCATCTTGGTATACTCGGTTATCTCGCCACCCACTATCCCCCGGAACGCCGCCATAATATCCTTGCCGGCATGTCTGGCCCGGATGGTGCTGCCCTTTACCAGTCCTATGGTCTTGGTGATTCTCTTACCTTCTATCTGAGCCGAGGTGGTGATAATCATTTTTCAATCTCCTTGAAATTCTCTTTTCTGGCTTTGGCTATCCGGTCTTTAAGCGCGATACCGATAAGAAACAGTATGCCGACGCTGATGGCACCGACGGCTATCCGGATAATCAGGGGGACTTCACTGGCCATAAAGAAGTCTTTAACCGCCCAGCCGAGCAAGACCAGTATGCCGATGCCAATCAGGGCAAAGGCGATATTCTGCCACATAATTCACCTCCAAAAGGCTATCTCTTACGCCGCCACACCGTGCCCCTGGGAGTATCTTCAAGGGTGGTACCGGCTTCATCCAGTTTGACCCGAATCATATCGGCTTGTTGCCACTTTTTCTTATCCCGTAAGGCGCTTCGTGTTGCCGTAATGAGCTCCATCAGGGCTTCAACATCATCGGGAGTCTTTTCAACGGGTATCTCTTTCAAACCAGCAAGCTGGCGCCATTCATTAATTGAAATAAGTAACTCTCGTAATGGCTCAACATCAAGCGGGGGCAGTTCTCTTTCTTTCAGAGTTAAGCCCAGCACTTCGGCTAATTCTTTAAGTGCCCCACGGGCTTCTTTAGCCTCGTAGCCGGCTTCATCAGCCCGGTTAATCTCGCGGGCGAGGTCAAACAGGGTGGCTAAAGCCTGGGGGGTGCCGAAATCGTCATCCATAGCTTTAATAAACCTGTCGTGGTAGGTCTTAACGTTTATCTTCGCTTTTTTGGCACCGGTGGCGTAGCCGCCGTGGGCTGTCTGGCGCAGCCTCTCCGCACCGCTCTCGGCGGCTTCCAGAGCTTCGTCGGAGAAGGTGAGGGGGCTTTGGTAGTGGGAGCTTAACACGAAGATGCGGATGGCGTCGGCGCGGTACATCTCCAGGGCTTCCTGGATGGTAATCAGGTTGCCCAGGGACTTGCTCATTTTCTCCTCGCCGAGCTGGAGCAGCCCGTTGTGGAGCCAGTATTTAACAAAGGGCTTCTTGCCGGTGAAGCTCTCCGACTGGGCGATTTCGTTCTCGTGGTGGGGGAAAATCAGGTCCTGCCCGCCGCCGTGGATGTCAAGGGTCTCACCCAGGTATTTCAGCGACATGGCACTGCACTCAATATGCCAGCCCGGTCGGCCCTCACCCCAGGGGCTGGGCCAGGACGGCTCGCCCGGCTTGGCTGCCTTCCACAGGGCGAAGTCCATCGGGTGCTCCTTCTCTTCCCAGGCCTCGATTCTGGCCCCGGCCATCATTGACTTCAGGCTGCGGTGGGCCAGCTTGCCGTAGTCGTCCTTGCTCCTGACCCGAAAGTAGGCGCTGCCCTGTGCGGCGTAGGCATGCCCCTTATCAATCAAGCCCTGTATCACCTCAATGATTTTGGCAATCTCCTGGGTAGCCCGGGGGTAAATATCGGCCGGGGCGATATTGAGGTCAGCCATATCCGCAAAGTAGCCGCTGGCGTATTTCTCAGCCAGCTCACTGGCTGAAATACCGAGCTGGTTGGCCCGGCTGATAATCTTATCGTCAATATCGGTGATATTCTGCACATATTTTACCTTGTAGCCGCGAAACTGAAGGTAACGCCGGATGACATCAAAGACGATATAGCTCATGCCGTGGCCGATGTGAGAGTGGTCATAGGGGGTAATGCCGCAGACATACATCTTGACCTCATCGCCCTGGGGCAAAAACTCTTCTTTGCGGGCGGATAGGGTGTTATATACCTTCATCCTGGCTCCCTTCAATCAGAACAACGGCCGCCACGGCAATTCCCTTCCCCTGACCGATAAAGCCCAGCTGCTTGGCGGTGGTCGCCTTCACGCTTAACTGGTTAATTTCAATGCCCAGCGTCTGGCTGAGCTTCTGCCTCATCTCTTCAATAAAGGGGCTGAGTCTGGGTTGCTCGGCGACGATAGTGGCATCAATATTGCCCACCCGCCAGCCCTTTGCGGTCAGTTTATCGCCTACCTGTTTCAGCAGGGTGAGGCTGGAGATATCCCGGTATTGCGGCTCGCCGGGGGGAAAGTGGCGGCCGATATCGCCCATGGCCGCCGCCCCCAGCAGGGCATCAATAACGGCGTGGGTGAGCACATCGCCGTCACTCCAGCCGCTGAGCCCCTTGCTGAAGGGTATCTCCACCCCGCCCAGCACCAGTTTCCGCCCCGATACCAGGGGGTGGACATCACTGCCGATGCCGATACGCATTTTCACGCCTCTGCCATAGAATTTCAGCTAAAGTCAGGTCATCGGGGGTGGTTATCTTTATATTATCATAAGCGCCCGGGTAGAGCTTGACCTTATAGCCCA
>DATKYY010000072.1:0-12372 GCA_035528295.1 Dehalococcoidales bacterium
CTCAGCTATGTTGGCGATAGCATCATCGGGGAAGAATGCAATCTCGGTGCCGGCACCAAGATTGCCAATCTCAGACTTGATAAAAGGGATATAATAGTCAGCGGTGTGGCTACCAAACGGCGTAAACTGGGGGCGATAATCGGCGACCAGGTTGAGACTGGCATTAATGTCAGCATCAATATCGGCAGTATGATTGGTAATAATACCCACATTGGACCCGGGGTAACCGTCAGCGGGGTTATTGCCCCGTATTCAAAAATATTATAGAGGTAAGAAAATGAAACAAGCGGTAATTCTAGCGGCTGGTGAGGGACAGAGACTCAGGCCATTTACCGCCACCAAGCCCAAGGTAATGCTGACCATAGCCGGTAAGCCGATACTGCAGTATGTGGTTGAGTCACTCGCCCGGAGGGGGATTCGCAACATCGTGCTCGTCGTCGGCTACCGCCGGCAGCAGATATATGACAGCGTGGGCTCGGGGGAGGAATTGGGGGTGGAGATAACCTATGTCACCCAGGAAAAGCAGCTGGGTACCGCCCATGCCCTCGCCCAGGCAAAGGCAGCCGCCGATAAAGAATTTCTGGTTTTGGCCGGAGACAATCTTATTGATGCCGATACCATTGCCTGTCTTGAGGGTTTGACACCAGATGCAATGCTGGTGAAGAGGGTAGATAACCCCCTGAGATACGGCGTGGTAACTCTGGCCGAAAGCGCGGTCCAAAATATCACCGAGAAGCCCAAAGAAGCGGTAAGCAATATCGTCAATACCGGCATTTATGCCTTTACCAGGAAAATCTTTGACTTTATTGGGTCCGAGCTGGATATTCCCGATGTCCTCAACAAAATGATTGCCCAGGGACACGAAGTCAGGGCTAAAGAAATAGACAGCACCTGGCTGGACGTAGCCTACCCCTGGGATATATTAAGCCTGAACAGCATCGTTCTACAGCGGGTACCGGCCAGCCTGGGTGGCATCATTGAGACCGGCGCTTCTTTAAAGGGACTGGTCTCGGTGGGTAAAGACACGGTGATAAGGTCAAATTGCTACATCTCCGGTCCGGTGGTTATCGGTACCGGCTGTGAGATTGGGCCTAACGCCTGCATTCTGCCCGCCACCAGCATCGGCAACAATGTGGTTATCTCACCCTTCACCGAGATAAAAAACAGCGTTATCGGTAATGATGTCAGCCTGGGACCGGGCTGCTTCATTCAGGACTCGGTTATTGACCGGGGGAGTGTCATCGAGGGGCAATTCACCGCGTTCAGCCGTCAGGCTGAGGTCAAGATTGACGATGAGCACCACTCGGTCAGTATCGGGGCAATGCTAGGCGAGGACTGCCAGATTAGCAGCGGCGTGGTGGCCCAGTCCGGCGTCGTCGTCGGTAATCACAGCCAGATACAGGCCCTGAAGATAATCAGCGGTCGGTTACCCGACCGTAGTCTGGTCATTTAAATATGTGTGGTATTATCGGCTACATCGGCTTAAGGCAAGCCCAGCCCATATTGCTTAACTGCCTGGGCAGGCTGGAATACCGTGGCTACGACTCCTGTGGTATCGCGGTGTCCGAGCACGGCATCAACGTATGCAAGGATGCCATCAGGGTGGAAGCCCTGAAGAAAACGATGCCCCGGCTTGATGGGACCGCCGGCATCGGCCATACCCGGTGGGCAACCCACGGTGAGCCGTCCCTGATAAACGCCCACCCCCACCTTGACTGCACCGGCAATATTGCCGTGGTGCACAACGGCATAATCACCAACTACCAGAAGTTAAGAGACCAGCTAAGCGGTGAGGGGCACCAGTTTGTCTCCGAGACGGACACCGAAGTAATACCCCACCTGATTGAGAAGTACTATCACGGCAACCTGGAGACCGCCGTGGCCGCTGCCCTGAATGACATTGAGGGCTCCTATGCCATCATCGTGCTGGCTACCGATGAGCCCAAGCTGGTCGCCGCCCGCAAGGACGGCCCGATAATCATCAGCCTGGGTGACCGGGAAAACTTTATCGCCTCTGATGTGCCGGCGATTCTGGACTATTCCAACCGGGTGATATACCTGGAAGACGGTGATATCGGCGTTATTACCACCGATAGCATCAAGGTCAGCCGGCGCGGTAGCGAAGTGGCTACCAAAGTGCACCAGATATCCTGGACGGTGGAGGATGCCCAGAAGGCGGGCTATGAGCACTTCATGCTCAAGGAGATACACGAGCAACCCAAGGTAATACGGGATACCCTGGCCGGCTGGGTCTCCGGTGAGGCACTGGAGGACTTGGCCGCGATGTGGGCCGACGATATAAACGCCCTGCTGATATTAGCCTGCGGCACTTCCTACCACGCCGCCCTGATCGGCAAACAGATTGGGCAGGAGCTGCTCAAGATTCCGGTGCGGGCTGAGCTCGCTTCTGAGTTCAACTACTCGACTCAGCCCCTGGCCCGGACGCTGGCGATTGCCATTACTCAGTCCGGTGAGACCGCCGACACCCTGAAGGCAATGAAAAAATTAAAAGAGGTGGGGTGTCAGGCTTTAGCCATCACCAATGTGGTCGGGAGCTCCGCCAGCCGAATTGCCGACCGGACCCTCTATACCCGGGCTGGCCCGGAGATAAGCGTCGCCGCCACCAAGAGCTTTACCGCCCAGCTTATGGTGTTATATCAGCTAATGATGTCCCATCCTGAGATTAGGGCGCGCCGCTTAAACAGCATGACCAAAGAATTACGGCAACTGCCCAATAAAGTGCAGCAGGTGCTGGACAACGAGGGCGAGATTGCACAGTACGCCCGAGAGCTGTCCAAATACGAAAGCATATTCTACATCGGGCGGGGGATAAACTTCCCGGTAGCCCTGGAGGGGGCCCTCAAGCTGAAGGAGATTTCCTATATTCACGGTGAGGGCTATGCCGCCGGGGAGCTAAAGCACGGTCCTTTTGCCCTGCTGGGCAGTGATACCCCGGTGATTGCCCTTTTAGCCCAGGACGATACCTACGAGCCGATGCTGACCAACATCAAGGAGGTCAAGGCAAGAGGCTCGCCTGTCATTGCCCTTACCCGGGAGGGTGACGAGGATATTGAGAAAATAGTGGATAAAGTCCTTACCGTGCCCCAGGTTGAGGCGATATTCTCCCCGGTGGTGAATACGGTCGCCCTGCAGCTACTGGCCTACTATGCCGCCAGGGAGAGGGGTTGCCCCATAGACTTCCCACGAAACCTGGCCAAAAGTGTAACCGTGGAGTAGCCACCGGGGGCTAAAGCTAAGCCTTGCTGAAAACCTTTTTTATATCGGGATGAAGACCACGACCAACCTTGGCCACCGCCTCGTATCTGAGCTGGTTGAGCTGTCCCTGTTTTTGAGCAAACTCAGCCGATGAATAAAGCTTCTCGGGATGCACGAAAATATCATCCACTATTCTAATCGCTTTGGGCACCTGAAAGCCGGTAGGCGAATCTACCCAGTCCTCAAGACCACCCCTGAGCAGTGAGTCCAGTATCCCCATGGTGTATTCCAGCTTGATATCCTTGAAAGGCGCCCCCTCCCCGATACCCCCGGTATTCAGCAGATAATAATTAAGGTGGGGAAGACCCTTGATTATTTCGTAGAAGATATTGGCATGCTGGGCCAGGTCACCGGCGACAAAGGGGTCATAGAAAAACTCGCTTCTGATTTGACCGGCCTGGGTGGGGTCACCCGCTGAAGATTCCATCGCCTGCCCCAGAATCATCAGGGCGGTCGCCTGCTCCAGGGTCAGCTTTGATATGGCCGGAATCAACGGTCCTCGGGTAATCACAATCAGGTTATCTACCCGGTCGACATCAATATAACGGCTGGCATGCATAAAATCACTTCTCAGGATAACGGCCCGCCCATTTGAGGTTTTTTCCAGATTATAGAAGTCAAAATCACCATCATCATTGACATGAACATTTTCGCAGACGGTGTCCGGCTTTAACAATCCATAGAATATTTCGGTTTGTTCCCCCGGGTTCACCCCTTCGGTTTTAACGAATACTCCCCCCGCCTCAAAGCCGTGAAAGGAGCCGTCAGGCATAAGGACTCCCCCGTCGTCCTGGATAAGCCAGGAGCGTTCGTTCCCCTTTCTGGCCAGGATGCGGCAGGTAGTAGTTGTCTTCCCGTTAGCACTCAGGGCGATAAGCAGAGTCCGGGTCAGCTGGTAATCCCCGTGTACCGATTGCAGGTAATCTTCCCGGCAGCCGCCGTGCAAGAAGATGCCGCCACGCCGGGTCTTGGCTACCCAGTCCTCAGCGGCAAAGACCCCCTTCTTATACTCACCGATGTAGTTGCCATTCCTGATTATCTTGACAAAGCGACCGCCATCCAGCATCGCCAGCCGGATAGTAATATCTTTCTGGGGAAGAGGCTTGGCTTTATTAGTCTCAAACGCCTCATCAGCGAAGAATATAATATGGTAGGCGGGCTGCTTAACCTCTTGCTTTACCGGCATAAAGAGATTTCCCCCGCCGTAGGCAACATGGGCAAACCGCTCCGGCACAACCAACCTGACCACGGTATCACTGTCTTTATTACCCACAATTCTATCAATGGAAATAAGTTTTTCTTTCGCCAGGGCTGCCTCGCACTGGGCTAACAGCTTCTCTTCTTCCTTGCCAAAGGGGCAGTCAACGCTATTCTTGGTAAACATCGCCGAGCGGGAACTGGGCTCGCTTTCGGCGACAAAATTTCCGTATGCCGTCTGCCTGGCGCCGGGTTGCTTTTCCAGAAGCCGCCGCAACTCGGCAGCCGCAGGGTTGTCGGTCAGCCTCTTTTCGGCGATAGCCTTATCCCTGATTCTCTCCGCGGTCCGGGCAAACTGCTCCAAATCAAATTTAGCCACTTTAATCTCCTTTTCCCACAATTTCCATCCAGTGGGCGGACATCAAACGAAACTGCCCCGGAAAAGCCAACCAGATTGGGGTTACCGGTCAGAAACAGGTTGATAAGCAACCCGTTAATATTATAGCATATGGTTAGCACCAGGACTAACCCCTAAAATCTCAGGGCAGCTGAATATTGACAGCCGAGAGATTAAGGTAAGATTAAGGTATAATAAAGGTGGTGGGTGGTTTGTGATTCGGGAATGTCAGTCAGGTGAGGTGAAAGAGATATATTCTATCATCAATGAGGCGGCTAAAGCCTATGAAGGCGTTATCCCGGCTGACCGCTACCACCAGCCCTATATGCCAATGGCTGAACTCAAGCGAGAGATGAAACAGATGACCTTCTTCGGTGAGGAGATAAACGGGGAACTGGTCGGGGTGATGGGATTCCAGCCCGTCAGGGACGTTACCCTCATCCGCCATACCTATGTTTTACCGCAGTGGCAGAGACAGGGAATCGGCAGCAACCTGCTTGGCTACCTTGAGCAACTGGTGGCTACGCCCCGCCTGCTGGTGGGAACATGGACTAAAGCCCGCTGGGCAATCGCCTTCTATCAAAAGCACGGCTTTCACCTGCTGCCCGACAAGGATGAGCTACTCAGAACCTACTGGAACATTCCCCAGCGCCAGGTTGAAACCTCAGTCGTGCTCGGAATTGATATCAAAAAGGAGACAAAGGAGTAGAGATGGATAGCAAGTGGTGCAATCGAACGATGCAAGCTACCATGATTGCTCTCGTTCTGGCAGCAATATGCCAGGAACTGGAAAAGCCAGAAGCGGAAAGAGAGTGGCACGGGAAGGTTGCCAGCTTTGTCCCCTATGACTTCCGCATGCCCACCAGGGAAAAAATGAAAGAAGCCTACTGGAATCCCATGGAGAGACGGGTCTTTACCCCGGAGGTCTTCGGCATTGGCTGGGCAATCAATTTCTACCGCCTGCTGGAAAATATGGGGATAATCAGGCAGGATGTCTCCGAGGAAAGCTTCCTGATGCCGACCAAGTCCATCAAAGAGGTGCTGGAGCAGACTCAGCCCGCCGATTGAGCCCCCCACACCCCGTCCCCGTTAACCTCCCCCAGCCTTACCGGCACGAGCTGATTGGTTAAATTACGATTGCTCTTGGTATATACCTTGATGTAGTTATCGGTATAGCCCGACCACACTCCGTTTGAGCGCTTCTCCCACAAGACCGGACGCGTCTTACCCCGAAAGCGCTGATTGAATTCCCGGCTGCTTTCCCTAGCCAGAGCCAGCATTTTCTGGCTTCGCGGCTGCTTGATTTGGTCGCCAATTTGCCCCGGTAGATGAGACGCCTCCGTTTCCTGGCGCGGGGAGTAAGCAAAGACATGAATGCGGGCAAACCGCATTCGCCGACAGAAATTATAGCTCTCGGCAAATTCTGCCTCCGTCTCACCGGGGAAGCCGACAATAACATCAGTAGTGATGGCTGCCTCGGGCAGCGAATCCCGAATTAAAGCTACCGCCTGCTGATAATCACCGGTGGCATAGCGCCGCTTCATACGGCTCAGCACCGCATCGCTGCCACTCTGCAGGGATAGATGAAAGTGAGGACACAGTCTTTTATCATGCCACAGCCCGATAAGCTCAGGGGAGATTTCACAGGGCTGGAGAGAGGACAATCTCAACCTGATAACACCGGTCCCGGCTAAGATGCGCTCAATTAACCCTTTTAGATTAACGCCACTGTAGTCATAGGCGCCAATCCTGATGCCGGTTAATACCACCTCCTGATAACCGTCAGCCACCCTCTGCCTGACTTCATCAATAATCCGGTCAAGCGGCAGGCTCTTTTCCTCCCCCCGCACCAGAGGCACAATACAGTAGGCACAGTAGTTACGGCAGCCGTCCTGGATTTTGATGAAGGCACGGGTCCTGAAACCGGTATAGCTTCGGCTGACCGGTTCGGGCAGAACCCGGCCCGGCCGGCAGAGGCAACCGTGCTCCTCAAGCCGCCTGACTAAACCGGCTTTGGCGCTATTACCCAGCACCAGGTCAACCCCTTCAATTCGGGCCAGTTCCTGAGACGCCCGCTCGGCATAACAGCCGGTAGCCACCAGCCGGGCATGAGGGTTTTGCCGATGGGCCAGACGGAGCAGGTGGCGTGATTTGCTATCGGCAACATGGGTGACGGTGCAGGTATTCAAGATATAGACATCTGCCTCATCGGTGCCGTCTACCAGCTGGTAGCCCGCTTCTGTTAGCTGCTTCGCCAGGAGCTCGGTTTCCGCCTGATTAAGCTTGCAGCCGATGGTGTCCAGGGCAATCTTATTGCCCCTCTGGTCAATGCTCATTTCAGGTTAAATTATACCTGCCGTGTCATCACATGGTCAAAGCCTTAATTTGCCCGCAGGCTGAAATTATGCCATAATATTAGCCAACACTAAGGGGTTACAGCTAAGCCGGAGAGGAGGAATTGGTTCAATGAATGACGCCAATAACCGGGTGGTAGTCACCGGCATGGGCATGCTGTGCCCGCTGGGACTGGATGTCGCCACGACCTGGGAGGGTCTTATCTCAGCGAAATCAGGAATTGACTACATCACCCTTTTTGATGCCAGCGCCATGGCTACCAAGTTCGCCGGCGAGGTAAAGGGATTTGAGCCGACCAATTACATTGACCGCAAGGAAGTCCGCCGCATGGACCGCTTTGCCCAGCTGGCCGTCGCCGCCAGTCTTCAGGCACTGGAGCAGGCCGGAATCCAGATAGACGCCAACAACCAGGATAGCACCGGTATCGTCGTTGGCAGTGGCATCGGTGGTCTGGGCACCCTGTATGAACAGACCAAAATAATGCTGGAGAAGGGGCCGGACAGGGTGAGCCCCTTTCTCATCCCGATGATGATCGCCGATATTGCCGCCGCCCAGGTGTCCATCGCGCTGAAGGTGAGGGGGCCGAACCTGTGCACCACCTCAGCCTGCTCCAGCGGCTCAGATGCCATCGGCGTTGCCTATGAAATTATTCGGCGGGGTGATGCCCAGGTTATGGTTACCGGCGGTGCCGAGGCGATAATCAACCCGCTGGGTATCGCTTCTTTTAACGCCCTGAGAGCGCTATCAACCCGAAACGATGCCCCCAAGTTAGCCTCCCGCCCCTTTGATGCCGAACGGGATGGCTTTGTCATTGGTGAAGGCGCTGCTATCCTTATTTTAGAGAGTCTCACCTCCGCCCAGAAGCGGGGGGCTAACATACTGGCTGAGGTTATCGGCTACGGTGCCAGTGGTGATGCCTTCCATGTTACCAAGCCAATGGAAGATGGCCGGGGTGCCGTCAAGGCAATGCAGATGGCGCTGAAAAAAGCCGGGGTGACCACCAGTGAAATCGATTACATCAGTGCCCATGGTACCTCTACCCCGCTGAATGATAAAACTGAAACTATAGCCATCAAGACCGTATTTGGTGACCGCGCCCACCGCATTCCGGTAAGCTCTACCAAGTCAATGACGGGACACCTAATTGGAGCCGCCGGGGCGATTGAAGCCGCCATATGCATCTTAACTATCCAGCACGGCATAATACCGCCAACCATAAACCTCACCCACCCCGACCCGGAATGCGACCTGGACTATGTGCCCAATAAAGCCCGCCAGGCTGAGGTCAACACCGCCCTGTCCAATTCCTTTGGCTTCGGTGGCCATAACTCGGTTCTTATCTTTCGAAAATTTTCTGAGGCATAAGTTTGAACCATTGCCATTGGAAGCTTCTACCGCCGGTCCCAGATGAGCATCTGGCTAACACGACCGGTCTATCCCCTTTGGTCACCCGGCTCCTGTATAATCGCGGGCTCAGTGAGCCATCCCAGATTGAACTATTCATCGCCGCCGATAGTCGTCTGCTCGGCGACCCCCTTCTCCTGCCCGATATGCAGCCGGCAGTAGCCCGGGTTTACCGGGCGCTGCTCTCCGCGGAAGGCATCGCCGTCTATGGCGACTTTGATGTTGACGGCATTACCGGGACGGCTATCCTGGTTCAGGGGCTATCCCTGCTGGGGGCTAAGGCGACCCCTTATATACCGCACCGCCTGACCGAGGGCTACGGGCTGAAAACCGCCGCCCTGGAAAACCTCCGCCAGCAGGGAATTAGCCTGGTTATTACCGTTGATTGTGGTATCACCGCGGTAAACGAGGTCAGGAAAGCCAAAAAAATGGGGCTTGATATTATTGTTACTGACCACCATACCCCAACCGAGGTAATCCCACCGGCTCTCGCCGTGATTAACCCCAAGCTCCCCGGTTCAGCCTATCCCTTTGCCGAGCTAGCCGGCGTGGGGGTAGCCTTCAAGTTCCTTCAGGCTCTCTTCCAGAGTATCGGCAAAGAGGCACAGCTTCACAACCTGATAGACCTGGCTGCCCTGGGCACTATCGCCGATATGACGCCACTGCTCGGTGAAAACCGCTATTTGGTCAAAGAGGGGCTCAAGCTGATTAACGATAGCCCCCGCCTGGGGCTGAGCGAAATGATAACGCAGGCGGGGCTGAGCACGGGCAATCTTGACGCCGGAACTGTCTCCTGGGTCATCGCCCCCCGACTCAATGCCGCCGGCAGACTGGCCCACGCCATGAGCAGCTATCAACTGCTGGTAACCGACTCATTACCGGAGGCACAGGGGCTTACCTCATGGCTGCAGCAAAAAAACGAGGAAAGGCAGCGAATAACCAGCCGGGTATTAAGTAGAGCCAGGGAGCAGATACTGGCTCAGGAGATTTCACCAGTGCTCATCGCCGGCGATGAAGACTGCCCGGTAGGCATCGCCGGACTCATCGCCGGCAGGCTATCCGAGGAGTTTTACCGACCGGCCGTATTTGTCCGAATCGGTGAGCAGATAAGCAGTGGCAGCTGCCGCAGTATTCCTGAATTTGATATTCTCCAGGCACTGGGCCAGTGCCAGCACCTTCTGTCCCGGTTTGGCGGGCACTCCCAGGCCGCCGGCTTGGCCCTGCCCACCAGGAATCTGCCCCGCTTCAAACAGTGCCTCTCCGAGCTGGCCGCCAGCCAGCTCGCCGGGCTTGACCTCCGCCCTTCGCTGGATATTGACGCCGAGGTTGCCCTGCCCGACATGAGCGGGGATACCTTCTCCGCCATCCAGCAACTGGCTCCCTTTGGCCGTGGTAATCCGTTGCCCGTCTTTCTCAGCCGCCAGGTAGAGATTGTTGACTGCCGCACCATGGGTAGCAACGGCGCCCACCTCAGGCTGAAACTGCAGCAGGGTGGCACACTATGGGAGGGGGTAGGTTTTGGCCTGGGTAATTTCCGGGATGAGATATCATCGCCTCTTGACATTGTGTATAATCTGGAAATGGACCGCTGGGGCGGGAAAGAGAAGCTGCGACTTAATATCCTGGACTTTGCCCCGGCCGGAATGGAGAGGGAATATGACCAGTGAAATAATTTTTAGTGCCATCGCCCTCATCATTGCCTACTTAATCGGCTCCATCCCCACCGCTTATATCACCGGCCGTCTCGTTAAAGGATTCGACATCCGCCAGGTAGGCACCCGAAATATGGGCGCCATGAATGTCTTCTATCAGGTCGGCTTTTTAGCCGGATTAATGGTGCTGGCGGTGGATATCGGCAAGGGAGCGGCCGTAGTAGCCCTGGCACGCGTGATGGGAACACCCGAGATAGTCCAGCTGCTGGCCGGCGCGACCGCCGTAATCGGCCACGGCTTCACCATATTCCTCCACTTCCGCGGCGGGCGGGGCGGGGCAACCTGCATCGGCGTCCTTGCCTACCTTATGCCCTGGGGCATCCCGATCTACCTGGCTGTCTTCGGCGCGGGCTTGCTCCTCACCCGCTTCCCGACCCTCAGCTACAGCCTGGCCCTGGTCAGCTTCCCCTTCATCGCCTGGCTGATCTATCACGATGGCACGCTGGTAGTCTATACCATATTGCTCCTGCTCCTGCCGGCAATCAAGTACATCCCCAGAGTAAAGGAAATGCGGGATAAAGCCGGTAGCTGGCGTCACGTCCTTCTGCGGCGGGGCATGAAAGATAGATTCTAGAAATGACAAACGCAGCCAGACTTAAAAAGCCCGACTAATGCCCTATCTGTTTAATCTGATAGCGCAGCTTACCGACGGGTACGGTTACCTCTACTGTTTCTCCCTGACGGCGACCGAGTATAGCTTTGCCAATGGGTGAGAGGCTGGAAATCTTGCCCTGGCTGGGGTCTACCTCGCGGGGCCCGACCATGGTATAGCGCAGCTCTTCCCCGGAAGCCAGGTCACACAGGATAATACGGTCACCGATGCCTATCTTGGGCGCCGGCGCCTCTTTTTCGGCAATGATAACCGCTGATTTCAGTGTTGCCTCTATCTCCCTGATGCGCCCCTCTAACCGCCCGTGTTCCTGCCGGGCGGCTTCCAGAGGTGCGTTTTCCCGAAAGTCCTTATCGGCGGCAGCGAGGCGTACCGAGGCTATTGCCGAGATACGCCTAGCTTTCAGCGCCGTCAGTTCCGCTTCCAGTTTGGCGTAACCCTCACCGGTCAAGGGGACCGCCTTTAACGAACCGCGGTGAGAGCCGGGGACGGGCGCGGTCTTCCCCTTTCTTACCCGCAGGTTGGTAGCCAGATTTTTACCCGTCCACCCCGCCTGCTTGGCGTGAATCAGGAAGGCTCGGGTCAGCTCCAGCTTCTTGTTATAGTCAGTATCAGAGCGGGATAGCTGCTCGGCATACCTGGCTACCTCAGGAGCGGTAAGCCCGGCAACCGGTCGCTCCCAGCCATACCAGCGCACAAAGCGATGGACCTCCTGCTGGCTGATACCCCTGTTCTCCGGGGATAAGTTGGCTAGAAAACGAGTGGCCGCTTCACTCAAACTCAGGACAGGCTCACTCATCTATATCACCCCCGCTAGAGACTTCACTTTATATTCTAAGCGCTAACCACGCTTGGGTCAATAAAATTAAACCCTGACCAGGCCCGGATTATTTAGCTCTGCCTTGAGCGAAACGGAATTTTGGCCACCCCGATGGCTCTGGCTAATAGCTGGTGTCCCACCAGCCTTAATATCACCTCGCCATGCCAGTCAAAAGACACGTCTTCCGCTTTAAGCAGGGCATCATCAATACCACTGGACTTTATTATGTCAAAGGCACGGTCAATCTGGGCATCAGTCATATGCTCGTAGAGCTTCCGTGCCCAGTAGCCTGTCCTCAATTCCCTCCCCAGCCTCCTCCGCCACCCCTTCTCATAGCCCGCCAGGCTCCTGGCGGACAGGTCACCGCGCCCCAGTGCCTGATGCAGGGTATCCACGGCAATATCGGCACAGAGCAAGCCGTAGTAAATACCGCCACCGGTGGTCGGTTTCACCTGCCCGGCAGCCCCGCCCACCACCAGCAGCCGGTCACCGTAGGTTCTGGCTGGCGGTTTCAGCAAAATTCCGCGATAGCCCGGCTTAGCCCCAGCGGAGACTATTTTCCCCTGGGCCTCAAGGAATGAGAGCAGTTTTTGGAGATAAA
>DATKYY010000073.1:0-22242 GCA_035528295.1 Dehalococcoidales bacterium
GGACTTCACCTTTGATAATGTGCGGGCTTGTGCCCAGGGGGTGGCCCGGTATCTAAAGCAGGCAAATCTGGCCGATAGGGGGCTGATTATCGGCTATGATACCCGCTTTGCCTCGGAAGATTTTGCTTCGGCGGCGGCTGAAGTGGTTGCCGGCAACGGCATTAAGGTCTATCTCTGCCCCAAGCCAACCCCCACGCCGGTGGTAAGCTACGGGGTTCTGGCCCTAAAGGCGGGTGGGGCGATTATTATCACCGCCAGCCACAACGCGGGCAACTGGAACGGCTTTAAATACAAGGATGAGCATGGCTCCAGTGCCCCCGATGAGGTTACCGCCCAGATGGAAGCCCATATTAACCACGCTTTAGACACCGGGGAAATAGAGCGCATATTGCTGGCGGAAGCCCTTTCTCAGGGGTTAGTGGAATATTGTGACCTGGACCCGGTCTACTTTGAACAGGTAGGCAGGCTCATTAATCTTGATGAGCTACGCCGGGCCAGGCTGAAGGTAGTGGTTGACGCCATGTATGGAGCCGGGGCGGGCTATCTCAAGACATTACTCGGTGGGGGCAACATGGAGGTGGTGGAGATAAATGGCGAGCGCAATCCCATCTTCCCCGGGATACGCCCCGAGCCGATTGCGGTCAATTTAGGCAAGCTCTCGGCGACGGTTAAAGAGCAGGGGGCGGGCGTCGGCCTGGCGACGGATGGTGATGCCGACCGGGTGGGGGTGGTTGATGAGAAAGGGGTATTTTTAACCCAGCTCCAGGTCTTTGCCCTGCTCTGTCTCTATTTCCTGGAGGTGCGCGGAGAGCGCGGCCCGATTGTGAAGACGATTACTTCTTCCACCATGCTCAATCGGCTGGGGGAGATGTTCGGCGTACCGGTGTATGAAACCGCGGTGGGTTTCAAGTATATTGCCCCCGTGATGCTCGCCCGGAAGGCGGTTATCGGTGGGGAGGAGAGCGGGGGCTACGGCTTCCGGGGGCATGTCATGGAGCGCGATGGCCTTCTGGCCAGCCTCTATTTCCTGGACCTGGTGCTCAAGACGGGGAAAACCCCCTCCCAGCTCCTGGACTATCTCTATAGCAAAGTGGGCCCTCACTATTATGAGCGGGTGGATGTGGAGTTTCCCGCGGAGCAGCGAGAGGCGATAACCAATCGGGTTAAGAAAAGCTCACCCCAGGCTCTTGATGGGGTTAAAGTAGCCAGGATAGATACCACTGATGGCTTTCGCTTTGTCCTTGATGATGGCTCCTGGCTGCTGGTCAGGTTCTCGGGGACCGAGCCACTGCTGCGCATCTACTCGGAAACCGATTCCACTGACCGTGCCCAGAGACTCCTCAAGATAGGCCAAGAACTGGCCGGGGTCTAGCCTCTTACCGCTTGGTGTACTGCGGGGCTTTGCGAGCCCGTCTCAGTCCGGCTTTCTTTCGTTCCTTAACTCTGGGGTCGCGGGTAAGCAGTCCGTTCTCGCGCAGCGTCGGCCTGAAGTGCTCGTTGGCTCTGACCAGGGCCCGGGCAATGCCGAGGGTAATGGCTCCGTTCTGTCCCGAAATGCCGCCGCCGGCTACTTTAACGATGACATTGTACTTGGTCAGGGTCTCGGTAACCTGAAGGGGTTTTAACATGTTCTGGCGGTGCAAGGGGCGAGGGAAGCGTTCCTCATAGGGCATGCCGTTGACAATAATTTCCCCCTTGCCCGGTATCAGTCTGACCTGAGCTACCGCTTCCTTGCGTCTGCCCGTGCCGTGAAAATAGCTTTGTTTATCCATTTAACCCCTTTAGTCCTCTTTCGTTTCCGTGCTACCGGTGCCTACCTGAGCCAGGTGAGGGTGAGTATCACCGGTATAGACCTTGAGCTTTTTTATCATTCTGGCCCCCAACCGGTTGTGAGGCAACATGCCCTTGACGGCATGCTCAATCACCCGGGTGGGGTTAGTCTGCATCATTTTTTCCAGGCTGATGCTTTTCAGAGCCCCGGGGTATCCGGAGTGCCGGTAGTACATTTTCTGCTTGGCTTTATTACCGGTAACCCGTATCTTATCGGCATTAATGACCACCACAAAGTCACCCGCATCCAGATTGCGGCTGAATATCGGCTTGTGCTTGCCCATAAGCAGGCCGGCGGCCTGGGTAGCCAGCTTGCCCAGGATTTTACCCGAGGCATCAATCACATGCCACTCTCGCTTGATCTCAGATTCTTTAGTAATATAGGTCTTCATCATTATTTACCTTCAAAACTATGCGGATAGTTTACCCGCATCAGACACAGCCCGTTGGGGGGGGCGGTTGGTCCGGCCAGTCCGGGCTTGACTGATTTAATTATACTATGAAATTCGTCCTGGCTCATCCTGCCCAGGCCAATCCTGATGAGGCAGCCTACTATGTTGCGCACCTGGTGGGGCAGAAATGAATTAGCCTCTATGTTAAATATGACCAGCTCTCCGTCCCGCTTTACTCCGGCTCGGTACACCTGCCGTACCGTGTTTTTGAGGCTGCCCCCGATACTGCTGGCAAAGGAGATAAAGTCGTGCCGGCCGATAAGGGCCTGGCTGGCTTGATTCATGGCATCAATGTCCAGATGCCCGCTGACCAGATGGGCAAAGCTGCTCTGGAGCGGGGAGCGGGTGGGGCTATTCAGGATATAGTAGTTATATTCCCGGCTGAGGGCGCCACCTCTAACCCGGAAAGAGTCGTCGGCTCTATGGGCTTCCCTCACCGCAATATCCGGCGGCAGATAGTAGTTGAGCCCGCTGGTAAACTTGGACGGGGGGAGGGTTGATTTAGTGCGGAAGCTGACTACCTGCCCTTTGGCATGAACGCCGGCATCAGTCCGGCTGGTGGCTATCACCCTGATACTATCTCCGGTAAGCTTCTTTAAGGCGGTTTCAAGCTCCCTTTGGATAGTGGGCAGTCCCACCTGCCACTGCAAGCCGTGATAACGCGTGCCATCATATTCCACAATCAGTACTATTTTGGTGGTGGCGACACGGGAGGCTTTGTTTATCTCCGGGTTGACTGCTGTCGATACCATCATTCGATTAACTCAAGCTGGACCATAGGGGCGCCATCGCCCAGTCTGGGTCCTAGTTTAGTAATGCGGGTATATCCACCGGAACGCTCGGCATATTTGGTGGCCAGCTCGCTGAATACCTTCTCGGTCACCCCTTCGTCCAGAATAAAGGACAGTGCCTGGCGACGGGCGTGAAGGCTGCCTGCTTTACCCAGGGTAACCATCTTCTCCGCCGGGCCGCGCACCTCTTTAGCCTTGGCTTCGGTAGTGGTAATCTTTCCGTAGTTTAACAGGTCGGTTACCAGATTCCGCAACAGCGCCCGGCGGTGGCTGGAAGACCGGCTTAATTTTCTACCGGCTATCTTATGTCTCATCTGTCTCCTCTTCGGGCGGGGCGGGTTCTTCTTCAGCACCTGGCTCAGTGGGCTCGCTAACCTGTGCGCTAAGGGAGAGGCCCAGAGACTCCATGCGCTCATTTATCTCTTCCATGGACTTCTGCCCGAAATTCCTGAGCCGGAGCAGGTCTTTCTCCTCTCGGCTGATGAGTTCCCCTACGGTGGTGATGTTAGCTCGCCTTAAGCAATTAATGGTGCGCACTGATAAATCAAGCTGTTCCACGAGCATATTGTATTTCTCTTCGGGGATAGACATCCGAAAGGCTTCCTTTTCCATCTCCAGCTGGGAAACCTCGGCGTATTCGGCAAACGGGGTAAGCTGCTTCATCAGGATGTCGGCGGCTTGGCTGAGCGCATCTAACGGGGAGACGGTGCCGTCAGTCCATATCTCCAGAAACAGGCGCTCGCGGCTGAACTTCTGCCCGATGTGGGTCGGTTCAACGGTGAAGTTGACCTTCTGCATCGGGGTGAAGACACTGTCTATGGGGATAGTATCTATGGGGAGGTTATCACTGGAGACAGCTTCTTGATAGCCGGTACCCAGCTCCACATCCAGCTCGACATAAAGCCTGGCTTCCGCTGAATCCAGGGTGGCCAGATAGAGCTCAGGGTTAGCGATTTCAAAGTCCACCGAGGGCTTGATGTCAGCGGCGGTAATCTGTCTGGCTCCTTCCACCTCCAGGATTAGCTTACCCGGTTGGCCGGAGAGTGATTTCAGCCTCAGTGTTTTTACATTGAGCAGAAACTCGGTGGTATCCTCTTTCACATGAGGGATGGTGGAGAACTCGTGGTGAATTCCCTCAATCTTAACCCGCGTTACCGCCGCCCCGGGCAGATAACCAAGCAGCACCCGGCGCAGGGCGTTACCGAGGGTATTGCCGAAGCCCTTTTCCAGTGGCTCAACCAGAAAGTGGCCCGAGTTCTGGCTGCTTTCCACGCACTCAACTTTGGCTATTATCAGGGAGGACAAAACATTACCTCCTTTTAGCCCATTATCAAGACTCATTTTTTTTGCCTAAATACCCTTTCTTCAGCCTAGCGCGAGTAGTATTCCACAATCGCCTTAGCGTCAATTTTAGCCTCAATCTGGTCCGGGGTGGGCAGGGCTAAGACTTGACCGACCAGCTTCTTTTTATCCAGGCTGAGCCAGTCAGGGACGGTCTTGCCCTTGATGCTCTCCACCAGCTGTTTATAATACTCGGTTTTGGTACTGGACTCGGGCCAGCTGATATTGTTACCCTCTTTGACCAGGCAGGAGGGGATATTGGTCTTGCGTTCATTTAACATAATGTGCCCATGCTCGACCAGCTGGCGGGCCTGGCGGCGGGAGTCGGCAAATCCGAGACGGTAGACCACATTGTCCAGCCGCCTCTCCAGGAGCACCAGCATATTTTCTCCGGTGATACCGGGCTGCCTTTCCGCTTCAGCGAATAGGCGGCGGAACTGCTTCTCCATAATGGAGTAGGTATAGCGGGCTTTCTGCTTCTCTCTTAGCTGCAGACCGCGGTCCGAGATCCGACGCCGACGGGAGGCATGTTGCCCCGGGGGCGCGCTCCGCTTATCCAGAATGCAGTTAGTAATGCACTTCTCGCCCTTAAGCATCAATTTATCACTGCTTCGGCGACATAATCGACAGGATGGTCCAGTATACTTTGCCATTAACTACCTCTAAACCCTTCTTCGCTTTGGGGGGCGGCAACCATTATGCGGTACCGGGGTCACATCTCTGATGCTGGTAATGTAAAGCCCGGCCCCCTGTAGAGCCCGAATCGCTGCCTCACGACCGCTACCCGGTCCCTTAACAAAAACCTCTATCTGGCGCAGTCCGTGTTCCATAGCTTTGCGGGCGGCATCGCGAGCCGCCAGCTGCGCCGCGTAGGGGGTGCCTTTGCGTGAGCCCTTAAAGCCAGCTGTTCCCGAGCTTCCCCAGGCGATAACATTCCCCTCCGGGTCGGTGAGTGTCACTATGGTGTTGTTAAAGGTAGCCTGGACGTAGGCTTTCCCGGTGGGAACTGACTTTCGTTCCCGTCTTTTTCTGACTTTAGTTCTTTTCTTCGGTGACATTCTACTCCTCTAAATAGTTAGCTCTTTACTTCTTGGTCATGCCCCGCCGCTGTCCTCTACCGGCGACCGTCTTGCGCGGGCCGCGATTGGTGCGGGCATTGGTTCGGGTGCGTTGCCCTCTCGCCGGCAGGCTGCGGCGGTGCCTGGCACCACGGTAACTGCCAATCTCGATAAGGCGCTTGATATTGAGGGTAACCTCTTTTCTCAGCGTGCCTTCAGTATTATACTCCCGGTCAATAATCTCACGCAGACGGTTAACTTCTTCCTCGGTAAGCTGGTCTGCCTTGGTATCATAGCTGACGCCAGCCTGGTCCAGGACCACCCGGCTTAAGGTAGAACCAATGCCATGGATGTACTGCAGTGAAATCCAGATCGGCTTATTCTTCGGTATATCGACTCCAGCGATACGTGGCATTAAATACCCTCCTGTTTAGCCTTGCCGCTGTTTATGTCTGGGATTGGAACAGATAACCCGGACCACGCCGCGGCGCTTTATTATCTTGCATTTGTCACACCTGACTTTAACTGAAGCTTTAACTTTCATCGTAATTTCCTGTTATTTAAACCGATAGGTTATTCTACCCCGATTCAGGTCATAGGGAGAGAGCTCAATCAACACCCGGTCACCACCCAGTATTTTAATGTAGTGCATTCTTATCTTCCCCGAAATGTGAGCCAAGACCCGATGTCCGTTAGGCAAATCAACTCGAAACATACCATTGGGCAGAGACTCCACTACGGTTCCCTCGACCTGAATAGCTTCCTTCTTAGCCATGGATTATACTCGTCTAGCTCGAGACTCCTCCCGGATAACCGCCATTATTCTCCGGCTAACTTTATCTATACCCCCCTCCCCATCTATCTCAACCAACTTACCGGCGGCGGTATAATAGTCAATAAGTGGGGCAGTCTCGCTGAAATAGACCTCCAGGCGTTTTTTTACCGCTTGGGGGGTATCGTCTGGTCGCTGGTAAAGTTCACCGCCACACTTATCGCATTTCCCCTCACTCTCAGCTGGAGAGTTTACCATGTTATACGGAGCCTGACAATTTCGGCAGACCCAGCGCTGGCTGAGCCGGCGCAGCAGCTCCGCTTCAGTGACCTTAATATATATTACCCGGTCTATGGCCTTAAACCGCCCGGCTAGAGCCTTGTCCAGTGCATTAGCCTGGGCTAGAGTCCGCGGGAAGCCATCCAGAATTGCTCCCCGCTCACAGTCCGGGGCAGCAAGGCGCTCCAGAACGACACTGATGGTCAGCTCATCGGGGACCAGTGTTCCCCTGGCCACATAGGAGCCAACCTGTGTGCCAAGTTCGGTTTCCGCTTCCATTGCCTGCCGGAACAGGTCACCGGTAGCAATGTGGGCCAGATTCAGTTCCCTGGCCACATTGGCCGCTTGTGTTCCCTTGCCGGCTCCGGGAGCGCCTAAAAATATAATATACATCTTTTACCCTATTTAATAAAACCTTCGTAGCGCCGCATTACCAGCTGCGCTTCTAATTGTTTCATGGTATCTAAAGCGACACCAACCATAATAAGTAGTCCCATACTGGACAGCTGTATTACCTGAATATTGGTAAACTCTCGCGCCGCGAAGGGCATGATGGCGACCACGGAGAGAAAGAGGGCACCGCCCCAGGTAATACGTTTTATGACGTTATTCAGGAAGTTGGTGGTCTGGCGTCCCGGTCTGATGCCGGGGATAAATCCCCCCTGCCGCTGCAGGACACCGGGCAGGTCCTGTTGCTGAAATACTATCATCGTCCAGAAGAAGGTAAAGCCGACCACCATCAGGAAATAGAGACCCCAGTAAAATAGCCCCAGCGGCAGCGGTGCCAGCGGGTCAAATAACTTCATAATCCAGTTAGCAAAGTTGGGGTCAGCCCCGGTGGGATTGGCGAAATAGCTGGCGACAATGCTGGGGAAGATTACCACTGACATGGCGAAGATGAGGGGAATCATGCCGGCGGTGTTTACCCGCAGTGGCAAATGGGTAGCCCCGGCCTGTCTCAGCATACGGCTTCCCCGGATGACAGTACGGGCATATTGAATCGGGATACGGCGGTGAGCCTCAGTAAATATAACAATCAGGGCAATAGTAGCTACGGCAATGATGAGATACATTGCCAGACCGAAAAAGTTTTCCCGGGCCAGGAAGCCCTGGCCAATCATCTGCGGTAAGCCAGCCACAATGCCGGCAAAGATTATCATGGAGATACCGTTACCAATACCATGGTTAGTGATAAGCTCGCCCAGCCAGACACAGAACATAGTGCCGGCAATCAGCGATAGCACTATGGCGGCGGTGGGCAGCAAACCGGTAGCGCTGACCACACCCTCTCGCTGGAGAAAGATGAGCTGGCCGTAGCCCTGTATGCCGGCTAAAGGCACGGTGAGCCAGTGGGTAATCATATTAATCTTGTGCTGTCCCGCTTCTCCCTCCGCGGCAATCGCCTGCAGGCGGGGGATAACCGGCACCAGTAGCATCATAATAATAGAGGCGGTGATGTAAGGGAAAACCCCCATTGCCGCCACACTGAAGTTCCTCAGGGCACCGCCGCTGAACATGTCCAGCATGCCCAGCATGGCGTTGCGCTCAAAGAGCTGCTGCAGGGCAGTCAGCTCAACACCGGGCAGAGTGACGTGAGCCACCAGGCGGAAGATTATCAGCAGGCTTACGGTGATAATAATCCGCCGCCTCAGGTCAGGCAGACTGAAGGCGTCAACCATCGCCTGCAGTAGTTTCGGTTTACCCTGTCTTGGCCTCATGGCCTATCTCCTCCACTTTACCCCCAGCGGCCTCAATCTTGGCTTTAGCCGACGCCGAGAACTTGTTTGCCTTCACCGAGAGGGGGTGTTTCAACTCACCCTCGCCCAGTATCTTAACCGGCTGGCGCAGCGATTTTATCACCCCGGCGGCGACCAGCTTTTCCGGGGTTACCTTACTCCCCGTCTTAAATTGGTTCAGCCGGTCGATATTAACCAGGTTATACTCGATTCGGAAGATATTGGTGAAGCCCCGTTTCTGCGGCAGGCGCTTGATTAAAGGCAGCTGCCCGCCCTCAAAACCGGGGCGCATTTTGTAGCCGGAACGGGACTTCTGCCCCTTAGAGCCTCGCCCGCTGTAGGTGCCGTGACCGCTACCATTCCCCCGCCCGACCCGTTTTCGGTCTTTCTTGGCGCCGGGGACCGGGGCTAGTTCATCCTGCCTCATCGTCTGCCTCCTCCACTCTAACCAGGTGCTTCACCTTCTCAATCATGCCCCGAAGTGACCTGGAGTCACTATGGGTAACGCTCTGATTCAGCCGACGAAAACCGAGTGCCTTCAGGGTCCTCTTTTGAGTCTCTTTGGCACCGATACCGCTCTTTATCTGGGTGATGCGAAGCTTAGTCACCACTTTCTCCCGGTTCTTCTTCCTTATCTTCAACTTTATCTATAACCTTCTCTGCCGAAGGCGGTTTCTCGCTGGTTTTAGTAACGGTTGATTTCCGTTTGGCTATTTCCTCTTTCGGTTCTTTAAGCTGGTTTAAGGCGATTATGGTTGCCTTGGCGACGTTAGTTCGGTTCGGGCTCCCCAGTGATTTGGTCAGAATATCCTTGACGCCGGCTGCCTCCATGATAGGTCGGATGCTGCTACCGGCGATGATACCGGTGCCCGGTGCCGCCGGTCTTAGCATGACCTTGGCGGCGCCAAATTTAACCACCGTCTGGTAGGGGATGGTAGACCCGGCCAGGGGGACTTTGATCAGGTTCTTCTTGGCATTGGCGCTGGCCTTGTTAATGGCTGATGGCACCTCGTTGGCTTTACCCGTGCCCACGCCGACATAACCGTTACCGTTTCCGGTTACCACCAGGGCACTAAAACTGAGCCGTTTGCCTCCCTTTACCACTTTGGCAACACGGTTAATGTGGACCAGCTTATCGCTCAGTGCCAGTTCGTTTGGGTCTATGTAAACACCAGTTTTTCGACTCATCTTACCAATCCCTTTGCTTAGAATTTTAAGCCCGCCTGTCGGGCTGCCTCGGCGAGAGCTTTAACTCTGCCGTGATATTTATAGCCACCGCGGTCAAAGACCACCCCGCTTATTTTCTGACTTAAGGCTCGCTTGGCGATTAGCGCGCCAACCAGTTTGGCTTTTTCGCTCTTGGCCTTGCCATTGGCCTCGGTTTTTATTTCCGGGTCAAGGGTTGAGGCAACGGCGAGGGCATTTCCGCTTGAATCATTAATAACCTGGGCATAAATATGGTTCAGGCTGCGGTAAACGCACAGGCGGGGCCTGGCGCTGCTGCCCTTTACCTTAGCCCTGACCCGGGCGTGTCTTCGCTTACGGGCTAGTTGCTTTGTCGCACTGGCTGTCATTGCTTCTTACCTACCGCTTTACCCGCTTTCAGGTGGACTCTCTCGCCCAGATACCGGATTCCCTTGCCCTTGTAGGCATCGGGGGGACGGATCGCCCTGATTTCGGCGGCCATCTCACCGACTGTTTCTCTATTTGCCCCGCTGACCTTGATGCGGTTGGCGCCTTCTACCTCCAGGGAGACGCCGGGCAGGGGGGATACCTCTACCGTGTGGGAATAGCCGACATTGATTACCAGCTTATCCCCGTCTTTTTGGGCGCGATAACCCACCCCGACTATTTCCAGGGTCTTTTCAAAGCCTTTGGATACTCCCTGTACCATATTATCCAGGAGAGTCCGGCTCAGTCCGTGCAGGGAGCGGTGTTTCCGGTTATCACTCGGCCGTGATACCGACATGACATCGTTACTCAGGGAAATGGACATATCCGGGTGAAACTGACGACGAAGCTCTCCTTTCGGTCCGCTTACGGTAACTTCGTTGTCCTTTATCTTCACGCTCACTCCCTGGGGAATGGCTATTGGCATCTGACCTATGCGGGACATATTCTATCCTTAAGCCTCCTTACCACACATAACAGAGTAATTCACCGCCAATCCCCTGACGCCAGGCTTGATAGCCGGTCATCACCCCCTTGGAAGTAGACAGGATAGCGATGCCCAAACCCCCGTAAACGCGGGGGATTTCTTTCTGCTGAGCGTATATTCTCAGCCCCGGCTTACTGGCCCGTTCTAACCCGGAGATAACCGACTGGTTTTTATCGGTATATCTAAGGTGGACCTTAATCACCCGGTGCGACTTGCCCCGGACTACCTCGTAATCGCTGATGAAGCCCTCTTCCTTGAGGATTCTGGCGACGGCCAGTTTCATCTTGGAGGCGGGCACCAGCACCGAGTCGTGTCGCGCCATAATGGCGTTTCTTATTCGGGTTAGCATATCGGCTATCGGGTCAGTAACCGTCACTTTATCTCCTCCGCCAATTTCTGGTTATTACCAGCTTGATTTTCTCACCCCGGGAATCTGTCCGGCTAGAGCCAGCTTACGGAAGCAGATGCGGCACAAGCCGAAGGTGCGAATATAGGCACGGGGTCGGCCGCACAGAAAACACCGGTTATGTTGCTGCACCTTGTATCTTGGTGGGCGCTGTGACTTTATCACCATTGATTTCTTTGCCATTTATCCTCAATCCTTGCTAAAGGGCATACCTAATGCTTCCAGTAGGTGTTTGCCTTCTTCGTTGGTATTTGCCGTGGTAATAATGGACACTTCCAGCCCTCTGGCCTTGTCTATCTTATCATAGTCCACTTCGGGAAAGATAATTTGCTCCTTGACCCCCAGGGTATAGTTACCCCGGCCGTCAAAGCCGTCGGGGGAGACCCCCTGAAACTCACGGATTCGGGGCAGAGCGGCATTTACCAGCTTTTCAAAAAAGTCATACATTCGCTCCCCGCGCAAAGTTACCTTCATCCCGATGGGCATCCCCGCCCTCAGTCTGAACGAGGCGATGGACTTCTTGGCCCGGGTAATCACCGGGTGCTGCCCTGAAATCGTGGTCAGGTCGCCTTCGGCGGCTTCCAGTATCTTGGCATCGCGGATTGCCTCACCCAGGCCAATATTGAGCACTACCTTGCTCAGTCGGGGCACCTGCATTACATTCTGGTACTTATAGAGCTCCATCAGCCTGGGGACAATCTCGTTTCTATATCTTTCCTTGAGCTGTGACATCTTCAGTCAATTACCTCACCGCAGGAGCGGCAGAAACGAACCTTTCTGCCATCTTTTAGAGTGCGAAAGCCCACCCGGGTAGGGTGGTTGCACTTACTGCACAGCAGCATAAGGTTGGATATGTTAATTGGCGCCTCGAGCTCAATTATGCCGGCCTGTCGGGCGGCGTGTCTGGCTCTGGAGTGCCTTTTGATGAAGTTGATACCTTCCACCACCACCCGCTCATGCTTGGGGTGGGAAAAGCGCACCTTGCCCTTCTTGCCTTTGTCCTTGCCGGCAATGACCACTACGGTATCATTCTTCCTGATTTTCATTACTTATCGCCTCATAAGACCTCGGGCGCCAGCGAGATAATCTTGGTAAAGTTTTTGTCTCTTAACTCCCTGGCTACCGGGCCGAATATTCGGGTCCCTTTGGGGTTATTCTTATCGGTTAAAATCACCGCCGCATTCTCATCAAACCTGATATAAGAGCCGTCCGGGCGCCGGTATTGCTTGGCACTGCGCACAATCACGGCCCTGACCACGTCCCCCTTCTTTACCTGGGCGGCGGGGGTGGCTCTCTTTACCGAAGCCACAATAATATCGCCGACGCGGGCGTATTTCTTCCTGGTGCCACCGAGTACGCCGATACACATAATCTGGCGGGCACCGGTATTATCCGCAGTCTTAAGTCTGGTATTGGGCTGAATCATTTTCTATCACCGGGGTAACCGCAGCTTCTCAGGCTATTTCCTTAGGTTGAACCTCGGCTACCTCCCCCTTGCTCTTTATCTCGACGACACGCCACCGCTTCTCTTTGGAGAGCGGGCGAGTTTCCAAAATCCTGACCACATCCCCCAGCCCACACTCATTGTTCTCATCGTGGGCTTTGAAGTTGGTCGTCTTGCGGATAGTCTTCTTATACAGGGGGTGGCGTCGCCGTGTTTCTACCCTAACCACTGCCGTCTTGTCCATCTTGCTGCTGACAACACGGCCCGTCATAGTCTTACGCTTTCTTTCCATTGGGAACCTGCCTTATCTCTGACTCTCTTTCCTTAATTATGGTATTTAAGCGGGCAATTTTCTTTTTCACCCGCGGAATTTCGCGGTGGTTTACCAGCTGCCTGGTCTCCAGACGGAAACGGAGCTCGAGGAGCTCCTGATGGGCTTCCTCAAGTTGCTTTGATAAATCTGCCGCACTGAGGGCTCTAATTTCTTTAGTCTTCAAGGTGCCAATCCCCTTTTGCCGTCATTAGCTACCGGTTTCCCTGGTGACAAATTTGGTCGCGATGGGAAGCTTATAAGCTGCCAGCCGCATTGCCCCTTTGGCGGCTTCCTCGCTTATGCCTCCCATCTCAAATATAATTCTTCCCGGTTTGACCACGGCCACCCAGTGCTCCGGCGAGCCTTTACCACCGCCCATGCGGGTCTCGGCCGCCTTCTTGGTAACCGGTTTATCCGGGAAAATCCGTATCCAGACGTTGGCGCCACGGCGAACATAGTGGGTAATCGCCCGCCGGGCGGCTTCAATCTGTCGGCTGCTTATCCAGGCCGACTCCATCGCCCGCAGGCCGAACTCACCGAAGGTGACCGTATTGCCTGACTGGGCTTCGCCCCGGCGGCGCCCTTTATGAGTCTTGCGGTATTTAACCCTCTTTGGTTGTAGCATCCTTCTTCTTTTCCTTGGTAGTAGCCGTTTCTTTCTTGCTTACCGCTGGTTTCGCTTTTTTGGCTTTGGTAGCCGGTTTGGCTGGTTTCTTCTCCGGTTTTGCCTTGGGGGCTTCTTCTTCCGGTTTTACCTCAGCCTCTACCTTTTTCGCAGCCGGTTTGGCTGGCTTGGCTTCTTTGGGCTTGGCTACCGCCTTTTTCCTGGCGGCAGGTTTGGCTGGCTTTTCTTCTTTAGCCTTGGCTACCGCCTTTTTCCTGGCAGCTGGCTTGGCTGGTTTCCTCTCCGGTTTTACCTCAGCCTTCACCTCTGCCTTTTCTGCGGCAACCGCTTCTACCAGTGCTTCTTCTTCCGGTTTTAGTTCAGCCTCGGCCTCTGCCTTTTCCGCCGCTGCCACTTCTGCCGGTGCCTCAGTTCCCTCAGCAACCGCCACTTCCGGCGGTGCCTCCTCAATTTCAGCCAGCTCTTCGATTTCAGGAAGGACGTCGCCCTTGTATATCCATACCTTTACCCCAATCCGCCCCAGGGTGGTGCGCGCCTCGGTAAAGCCGTAATCAATATCGGCGCGCAGGGTATGCAGGGGCACCTGCCCCTCGTGCATCGTCAGGCGGCGGGCAATCTCGGCACCACCCAGTCTGCCGGCGCAGTTGACTCTTATCCCTTTAGCCCCGGCCATAATGGTGCGCGAAATAGCCTGTTTCATCGCCCGGCGGTAGGAAATACGGTTTTCAATCTGGTCGCCGATTGCCCGGGCAACCAGATAGGCATCAAGCTCGGGCTGTTGAATCTCCTGGATATTGAGCTGAATCTTTTTACCGATAAGCGACTCCAGGTGAAGCCTTAGCTTATCGACTCTCTGTCCACCCCGCCCGATGACCACACCGGGTCGGGCGGTGTGGACGGTTACCGAGACCATATTTGCCTGGCGGTCGATCTGAATTAGAGAAATGGCCGCTTTGGCATACTCTGCCTGAATGGCTTGCCTCAGCTTCAGGTCTTCTTTTAAAGGCTCGGCGTAGCTTTTATCGGCAAACCACTTGGCCTGCCAGTCACGTATGCCACCGAGTCTAAAGCCGATAGGATGAACTTTACGTCCCATTTACTCTCCCTGCTCCGCAACAATAACGGTTATATGGCAAGAACGCCTGAGGAGGGGGGTTATCCTGGCTCTGGCATGGATACGATGTCTCTTCAGGGTTCGGGCTTTACCGGTAAAGATGTCGACAATCTTCAGCTTGTCTGGTTCCATCTGGAAGTTATTGTCGGCGTTGGCGACGGCTGATTTCACCACCTTGGTCACCGTCCGAGCCGCTGGCGTCAGGGCAAACTTGAGTAGAGTCAGCGCTTCGTCCACCTTCTTGCCCCGTATCATATTCACTAACGGTTGCACTTTTTGAGGTGGTATGCCGGTATTTTTGACTACGGCTTTCACTTCCATTTTAGGCCTGCTTCCTTACCTGAGAGGTTTTTTCCGCCCTGGAGACGTGTCCCCTGAAGGTCCGGGTCAAGGCAAACTCGCCTAACTTGTGCCCCACCATATTTTCGGTGATAAAGATGGGCACGTGTCTCCGTCCATCATGCACCCCGATGGTAAAGCCGACCATCTCGGGCAGGATCGTTGACCAGCGTGACCAGGTCTTGATGACCGCCTTCCCACCGGAGCGGCTGAGCCTCTCCACTTTCTTTACCAGCTTGGCATCTACGGCTGGCCCCTTTTTAGCTGACCGTGACATTTACTATTTCTCCCCTCGACGCTTAACAATTAGTTTATCTGAGGCTTTCGGCTTGCGGGTGCGATAGCCCAGCGCCGGCTTGCCCCACGGTGTTTTCGGTCCAGGCATGCCTATCGGAGACCGGCCTTCGCCGCCGCCATGGGGGTGGTCGCGGGGACTCATCGCTGAGCCCCTGACGGTAGGTCGCCGGCCCAGCCATCGCGAGCGCCCGGCCTTGCCCAGTTTAATATTCTGGTGGTCAACATTGCCCAGCTGGCCAATGGTGGCCAGACAATCAATGCGAATACGCCTTATTTCACTGGATGGCAGCCGGACCAGGGCGTAATCACCCTCTTTTACCATCAGCTGCGCCGCCACCCCGGCACCCCGGGCCAGTTGTCCACCCCTCCCCCTCTCCATCTCAATGTTATGGATGAGGGTGCCGGTGGGAATCTGGCTTAAGGGCAAAGCATTCCCCGGTTTCACCTCAGCGTCGCTGCCGGACATTACGGTATCGCCCACATTGATCTCCAGTGGTGCCAGAATGTAGCGCTTTTCACCATCGGCGTAGTGAATGAGGGCGATGCGTGCCGAGCGGTTGGGGTCATACTCAATAGCGGCCACTTTACCGGGAACGCCGAATTTGTTCCGTTTAAAGTCAATAAGGCGCAGCCGCTTCTTCGACCCGCCACCACGGTGGCGCACTGTTACTCTGCCCTGGTTATTACGCCCGCCCTTCTTTTTCAGCGGTTGGAGCAGCGATTTCTCGGGCTTGCCTCTGGTTATCTCGTCAAAGGTAGCGCCGCTCATACCCCGCCGTCCGGGGGAGGTTGGGCGATATGTCTTTAAAGCCACTGGATTCTCCTAAAACTCCTAAACATTTTCAAAGATTTCTATTTTATCGCCGGGCTTAAGGGAAACGATTGCCTTCTTCCAGGACGGCCTCTGTAGCTGTCGCTGGCCCACCTGTCTCGTCTTACCCGGCACTGTTATCATATTAACCGCGGTCACCTTGACCTTGAATGCCTTCTCCACTGCCTGTTTAACCTGGTGCTTGTTTGCCTCACTGGCTACCTCAAAGACATACTTGCCCTGGGCCTGGAGGAGGGCACTCTTCTCGGTTATTAGCGGGCGGCGCAGTGCTTCATAGAGGTGCATGGCTGCCTCCTCGGGATAGCTTATGCCCCCACAGCTCCTCGGTTTTACGCACCGCCGCCTCGGTCATCAGCAGTATCTTATAAGAAAAGAGGTCAACTATATTGAGCAAATTTGCCGGCATGGTCTTGATGCCGGGCAGATTACGGGCCGATTTAACCAGATTATCTTCAACCTCAGCGGTGGCGATAATGGCCGACGAATCAATCCCGACGGCGGCTAGAATCTGCGCCATCTCCTTGGTCTTGACCTGGTCCAGTTTCAATTCCTCCACTACCTTTAGCTCTCCATCTCTTACCTTGGCCGATAGAACGCACCTCAGCGCCAGCTGGCGCATCTTTTTGGGCATTGCCTGCCGGTAGTCCCTTGGCCTGGGACCGAAGGCGACCCCGCCGCCCACTCGCAGGGGAGACCTCCGGCTGCCAGCTCGGGCCATCCCGGTGTGCTTCTGCCGGTATAGCTTCCGGCTGCTGCCGGCAACCTCACTGCGGGTTTTGGTACTAGCCGTGCCCTGACGGGCATTCGCCCGCTGTCTCACCAGCGCCTGGTGCACTACCGCCTGGTTAAAGGGCACGTCAAAGACCGTGTCGCTTATCTCAATCTTCTTGAGCACTTCCCCGTTCAGGCTGTACAGTGGTATCTTCACTAGTTCCTCCACCCGATTTCTTTATCAACAGTAAGCCGTTCTTGGCTCCGGGCACGGCTCCCTGAATCAGCAGCAGGTTGCGTTCCGGGTCGGCTTTAATTACCTCCAGGTTCCGCACCGTTACCCGTTCATTGCCCATATGCCCGGCCATACGCATTCCCTTCCAGACTCTACCCGGTGAAGTCCCTGCCCCGATTGAGCCGGGGGCACGGTGCCGGTCTGACTGTCCGTGCGTTTTGGGCCCGCCGGCAAAGTGGTGGCGCTTGACGACGCCGGCAAAGCCTTTACCCTTTGATATCCCGCTGACATCAACCAGGTCGCCGGCTTTAAACAGACTGGCGTCTATCTTTTGCCCCACTTCAACCGATTCAACATCTTCTATCCTGAATTCGCGGAGGTACTTGAACTCGCCCAGCTCCTTGAGGTGTCCCCGCTGTGGCGACTTGAGCCGTTTAGCTTTACCAAAGCCAAGCTGAACGGCGTTATAGCCCTCTTTGGCGGCCGTCTTAACCTGGATTACCGTGCACGGTCCAGCCTCGATGGCAGTTACCGCCTCCGCTTTAGCATTTTCTCTAAATGTCTGGGTCATACCCAATTTTCGACCAATAATACCCAAAGCCATGTCCTCTGCCTTTTATAGCTTGATGTCTATTTCCACCCCGGGGGGCAGGTTCAGGTTAGCCAGGGCGTCTATCGTTTTGGAAGTGGTGTCGACAATATAGATAAGACGCTTATGGGTTCGAATTTCGAACTGCTCCTGGGAGTCCTTGTCAATAAACGGGGAGCGGATAACGCTGAACTTCTTAATTCGGGTGGGCAGTGGTACCGGTCCCACCACCACCGCCCCGGTTCGCTCTACCGCTCCTACAATCTGTCCCGCCGATTGGTCAAGCAACTTGTGGTCATAGCCCTTCAACTTGATGCGGATCTTTTGTCTTGGCATCTTCTTATCTTTTCACTCCAGTTTTGCCCCAGATTTGGTCAGCCAGTTCACCGGGCACTTCCTGATAGCGATATACTTCTATGGAATGGGTGGCTCTACCCTGGGTTACTGACCTGAGATTGGTGGCGTAACCAAAGGTCTCGGCCAGGGGGATAACGCCGTGGATAACGCAGGTTTCCCCCTCGGTCTCAACCGACTCAATACGACTCCGTCTTGAATTGAGGTCGCCAATTGTATCACCGAGGAACTCTTTTGGTACCAGCACCTCCAGCTTCATAATCGGCTCAAGAAGAACCGGCTTGGCTTTAATCACGCCGTCTCTCACTGCTATTGAGCCCGCCATCTTGAAGGCTAAATCGGAGGAGTCAACCTCGTGATAACTGCCGTCATAGAGGCTCGCCTTGATGTCAACCAGGGGATAGCCGCCGGCTACCCCGGTCTCTATGGCTTCTTGAATGCCGGCCTTCACCGGGGCAATATACTGCCTGGGTATCGCCCCGCTCTTGATATTGTCGACAAACAGGAAGCCGCTGCCGCGCTCCATAGGTTCAAGCTCGACAAAGACGTGGCCGTATTGACCCCGCCCCCCGCTCTGGCGGATAAATTTGCCTTCAACCTTGACGGGAATGGCAATAGTTTCCTTGTAGGCAACCTGCGGCTTGCCTACCTTGGCTTCTACTCTAAATTCGCTGAGCAGCCGGCCCACGATAACCTCAAGGTGAAGCTCGCCCATACCGGAAATAATAGTCTGTCCGGTCTCTTCATTGAAGGTCACCTTGAAAGTGGGGTCCTCCTCGGTTAGTTTGCGCAGGGCATCCGTCATCTTGTCATTGTCCACCTTGGTTCTGGGCTCAATGGCAATTGAGAGCACCGGCTGCGGGAAGCGTATAGATTCCAGAAGCAGCGGGTGGGACGGGTCGCACAGGGTGTCGCCGGTGAAGGTATGCCTTAGCCCCAGGCTGCCCACGATATCGCCGGTGCTGGCTTCGGCTACTTCCTCACGGCGGTTGGCATGCATTAAAAGTAGCCGCCCGATGCGCTCTCTCTCATCTCGGACGGCGTTAAATATCTGAGCTCTCGATTTTACTCTACCGGAGTAGACCCTCAGGTAGACCAGCCTGCCGACAAAGGGGTCAGTGACAACCTTGAAGGCTAGCGCCGAAAAAGGCGCATCATCGCTGGCCGGGCGAATAACTTCGGTGCCCTTCCGGCTGTCAATCGCCTTTACCGGCGGCACATCTAATGGTGAGGGCAGGTAGTTGATAATAGCCTCAAGTAGCGGCTGAACGCCTTTATTCCTTAAGGCGCTACCACCCAGAACGGGCACTATCTGATTGGCCAGGGTTACCCTTCTTAAGGCGGCTTTTAGCTCGGCGGCAGTGATTTTATCCTCGTTGAGATAGGCAGTCATAATCCACTCGTCTTCTTCAGCCAGTTTTTCAATTAATGCCTGGCGAAACTCGGCACATCTGGCTTGCTCTTGCTTGGGAATGGCTACCTCGGTTGGCTCTGAATCGGGGTCCTCATCAAAGTGCCATGCCTTGTTTTCTACCAGGTCAATAATGCCTTCAAATGAGGCTTCACTGCCCAGGGGGATTTGTATCGGCAGGGTTTTGGCTTTGAGACGCTTTTCAATCATAGCTATAGTGCGGTTGAAATTAGCTCCGACGCGGTCCATCTTGTTGATAAAGCAGATACGGGGCACACGGTAGCGGTCCGCCTGACGCCATACTGTCTCTGACTGGGCTTCAACCCCGGCCACGGCATCAAAGATAACCACCCCGCCATCAAGCACTCTGAGGCTGCGCTCAACTTCAGCGGTAAAGTCCACATGCCCCGGGGTATCAATAATATTGATACGGTGCTCCTGCCAGTAGCAGGTGGTCGCCGCCGAGGTGATGGTAATACCGCGTTCCCGTTCTTCTTTCATCCAGTCCATCACCGTGGTGCCTTCGTCCACATCACCGATTTTATAGGTACGTCCGGTGTAATAAAGTATCCTCTCGGTGACGGTGGTCTTACCGGCGTCAATATGGGCAATAATGCCAATGTTGCGCACCTGCTCCAGCGGGAAGCGCCCGGGCATAAGTATGTCGTCTATTTTGGGTGTTATTGGCATCGGATTTCTGACCATAGAATGTATATCCCTCTATATCCCCTCACCACCGGTAATGGGCAAAGGCTCGGTTAGCCTCGGCCATTTTGTGGGTATCATCACGCTTTTTAATAGTGACTCCTTGTTCATTGGAGGCATCAATAAGTTCCGCCGCCAGCTTCTCGGCCATTGATTTGCCCGCCCTGGTCCCGGCTGACTTCAGAAGCCAGCGCAGGGCTAGCGAGGTACCCCGCTCCGAGCGGACCTCTATCGGCACCTGGTAGGTAGCCCCACCAACCCGGCGCGGTTTCACCTCAAGAAGGGGGGTGGCATTGCGTACCGCCTGTTCCACCACACTGACCGGGGACTTGGCTCCCCGCTGTTCTATAATGTCCAGGGCATCGTAGATAATGCTCTCCGCAGTGGACTTTTTGCCCCGCTTCATTATCTTATTAATCAGCTTGGCTAGGGTGGCATTGTTATATTTGGCCTCGGGGAATTTTTCCCTTTTAAAAACTCTGGCTCGCCTTGGCATTTTACCTCTCCGAAACTCCTTCAGCTAATTAGGTTTCCTCAACGGCGGCTTTGACTCGTTTGGCACCATAACGGCTACGGCTCTGGCGTCGATTAGCCACCCCGCTGGTATCCAGTGCCCCGCGGACGATATGGTAGCGCACGCCAGGCAGGTCCTTTACCCGCCCGCCCCGCAGCAGGACTACCGAGTGCTCTTGCAGTTCGTGTCCCTCACCGGGGATGTAGGCGGTTACTTCTATGCCATTGGTCAGCCTTACCCGGGCAATCTTGCGCAGTGCCGAGTTAGGCTTCTTGGGGGTAGTCGTCTTAACCTGCATGCAGACTCCTCGCCTCTGCGGAGCACCCTTACCTTCCGTGGTCCTGTTTTTCAGGGCATTGTAGGTAATCCGCAGCGCGGGCGCGGTGGTTTTCCTACCCAGCTTTTTGCGCCCTTTATGGACAAGCTGATTAACTGTCGGCAATTTTCTCCTTTCTGTCCACACAATATCAATGGATGAGCCAAAGCTCATCCATTAAACCATCGATAGATTGAACTATAGACTTTAATCTATCGATTAATGGTCAAACTAGTGGACAGTAATTCGCTAGTTTACCATAAGCCTAAGTCAGCTGTCAACAATTTAAAGGGGTATATCGGCCTGAAGTTGATAGGGGGGACGGAGTGATTGGTCTGACTTGTCAGCCCCGTTGTTCTGATGTTAGAATAGGTGCTAGAATTCAAGTATGGGCCGCTAGCTCAACTGGCAGAGCAGCTGACTCTTAATCAGCAGGTTACAGGTTCGATTCCTGTGCGGCTCACTCTCAAAAACAGCCTTTTCCAGGTATTCACGCAGCGCTTTTTCTGATTTTTACGATCTACAGCGCCAAATTCGCCTTCTTTGATACTCCAGTGCTTTCGTTCAAGTTGTACTGGCACTTCCGGATAGTCGGCCACTACAGCTTTAGTCTGTGCTTATGCTTCGAGGTGCGCTCCAATGACGGTTGCATTTTCATATTCCATTAGTAAAGTCTCAACAAGCTTCTTAACAGAGATGATTTTATCTATCCTATAGGTATTAGCCCCGGCAAAGGCAAATCCTTTTTTAAGTATGCCCTTTTTGGCGTTGGTCAAGGCAGCACAAATACAGTACGGCGCACTGTCAACATCGCAGGTCTTCAGACACTTCCAGGGGCATTTGATTGGTTTTTTAATTCCCTCTGTTATCTCCTCAAGAAACCTGTTCTTTATGGCTCTTCCCGGCAATCCAACTGGGCTATCAATTATAGTAAGGTCCTCTTTTTTACACTTTACATATGCCTCCTTAAATTGTATGGAAGCATCGCACTCGTGAGTTGCCACAAATCTGGTTGCCATCTGTACTCCCTGAGCTCCTAATTGGATAAATTTACGTATATCGGCACCTGTATACACACCCCCGGCAGCGATTACGGGGATACTTTTATTAAAATATTGCTCATATGGCTTTGTCACAGAGATTACTTCTGGCAGTATCTTTTCCAGTGTGTAGTCAGGGTTATTGATCTGCTCTTTCTTAAATCCGAGGTGTCCCCCGGCTAATGGGCCCTCAACAACCACGGCATCAGGTACATGATTGTAGTGCCTCCCCCAATATTGGAATATCAACTTTGCCGCTCTGGCAGAAGACACTATTGGAACAACTTTAACCGCAGCTTTCCTCGATCTATTCGGTAGTAGTGTTTTCGGGATCTTTAGTGGAAGACCGGCGCCAAGAAAAACCACATCCGCGCCTTCGTCCAATGCAACTTGTAGAAGGTCATAATAATCTGAAAGGGCTACCATTATGTTAATACCAATAACACCCGCTGTCATTTCTCTTGCCTTTTTTATTTCTTTCCGCAAGGCTCTTTCGTTGGCTTCCTTGAAGTTTCTGTTAAAATCAGGCTCAAGCATACCGATTCCTGCCGCGGCAATAACACCAATACCGCCCTCGTTA
>DATKYY010000074.1:0-20731 GCA_035528295.1 Dehalococcoidales bacterium
TCGGGGAGCTTAATGCCGTCTCTTACCGCATCCTCATAGAGCTGAGAGCCGGGATAAGCCATGGCGGTATAGAAGTTAACGTATTCAAAGTTGAACTCCTTGGCCATTTCCAGCGTTTGCTGCATCGTCTCCAGGCTATCTTCGGGCAGGCCGAAGATGAAGTTGGCGATGATATTGATTCCGGCGTTCTTGGTCATCTCAATGGCTCTTCGGGTGGTATCCTCTCTCGTTTTCTTGCTCATCCCTTGGCGGACCTCTTCGCTGGCGGATTCAAAGCCGTAAGCAACCCAGTTAACGCCAGCCTGCTTCATTTTCTTAAGCATTGTCTCGGTAACAGTGTCAACCCGGGCATAGCACCATATGTTTAAATCATAGCCACCCTGAATAATGAGGTCGCAGATACGGTTAACCCGGTCTTCCTGGATGGCAAATAGTTCATCGATAATCTTGAGGCTTTTTATGTTGTAGTTCTTTACCAGAAAGTCTATTTCAGTAACCACTTTTTCCGGACTGCGGAAGCGGATGCGGGGTTTATGGTTATAAAGGGCGTGGATATTGCAGTAATGGCAATTAAAGGGGCAGCCAATGCTGGTGTAGATAACCGCATAGGGCTGCCTTTGCGTCATATCGGCAAAGCAGTGCCAGTTGTGGGCGCGGTATTTGTCCATCGGCAGCAGGTCCCAGGCAGCAAAGGGTAGTTCGTCGAGATTTATGAGTGTTGCCGGAGGGTTTGAGATTATGTTCCCATTCTGGCAGTAGCACAGGCCCGGAATTTCGCTATAGCCTCGTTCCGGAGCCGATTTGAGCGTCTCCAGAAGACGGAGGATGGTGAAGAAGCCTTCTCCCTGGCAGACAAAATCAGTAGCTTCCTCTTTGAGGGTTCGCTCGGGGAGGGCTGAAGAGTGAAGACCGCTGAAGAACTTCCTGATTTGGGGGGCTTTTCGGTGCAGTGCCGTGGCCGCTTCACCGGCGGCGGTCATCTTGGGGGTGGAGGAGGCGGAAGGATTTGCCCCCAGCACCACAAACCCGGCCAGAAGGGGATTGTATTCCTGAATTCTTGCGGCGGTTTCTTCCGGGCTTAAGTTTTCTGCCTCAGCGTCAAGAATCCTTACTGAATAGCCATGCTCCCGGATGAAAGCAGCGGTCAGTGCACACCACAGGGGCGGCTCAATTCCAGCATAAGATGAGCCCAGTTCACCGTACATGCCAGCCCGCGCTCCGGGGTTGACCAATACCAGATCTATTCGTTGTGGCAAAGTAAAGGCTTCTTTCTTACTTACGATTATTAATATATTAATATTATCTTTAGACGTGATGTCCTGTCAAGAAAATTGCCAGCTGTCAATTATATAGCTTTGTGTCAAATGTCAAAAAGCAAATGATATAGGATTAGTGAAATATAATAGCCCATATAGTGCCAATTGTCAATACCCTAAAAGATTCAACAAGAAAAATAGCTGTTTTGTTACCTTGAAATAGATTATGTGTTGCTTTTTCCGATACTCAGTGCTAATCTGTTGACACCCGGCCCATAGACTGGAAAAATTAAAATTCGGGCAGCCGATGACCACCTGAATAGTATAAAAAATAAGGAGGCAAGCGGCCTCCGCCACACCCCACCCCCCAAGAAATAGTTTTTAGCCTATGATATACTCAAGCCTATAAACTCGGTAAAATATAGCCTATGGCGAATTTACTTTTAGCCGCTTTTGGCATTATTGGTTTACTCGGTATCATAGTGCTTATCAGGTCACTGCCCCTGAAAGTCCTCCTGGCTTTTGGCTGGCTTTTTATCTGGCTCTGGATTTATGTCACTTTCGTTGCTTAATTCCCGCCTGTTTCAAACCCGAAGGTTTTAATAAGAACATTATTAATAAACACTTTGCATAATGGGAGGTATATTATGGCAACAACCGTCGCCGAAGTAGCCCAGGCTCTAGCCCTTGCCTATTTAAATCATGGCACTCTCGTCGGCAATATCATCCCACCAGGGGTCCACAAAGGGGACACTTCAACGATAGGTATAAAACTTGGCGAGCTGTATGTGGCTATCTATAAGGAAATAGAAGGCAAAGTCAAACTTTCAGATGAAGAGTCAAGTTAAGTATTCCCTAAACTATTAATTCCAGCTCTTTTAATTTATTAGCGCCTTCTCTCCCGCCGGGTTTTGTCCAGGACTCGCCTGTGGTGCTTTTTGCTCATCTTCTTTTTCCGCCACTTTTTGACACTGCCCATACCGCTCAAACCACCTGGCGGATATCGCTAGCGCCGTCAATTAATTTTACCAATTATAACACGGATAACACGCCGCCGGGTTTATTTAACCAGCCAATTATTCCCTATCCCCGACTATCGGCTTATCAGGAGTATTTTAGTATGCTAGTATTATAACGCCGATAATTGTTACAGGTGAGAGAGGCCGAAATATGGCTCATGAAGGTGCCGTATACCACTATAAATTAGTCGATAATGAAAGCGAGCTAAAAGACGCCTTCCGGATAAGAAGACAGGTATTTATTACCGAGCAGCACATCCCGCCCAATTTAGAATACGACGAAGAGGACCGGACCGCGCTTCATATGCTTGCCAAGGACGGGGGGAAAGCCATCGGCACCGCCAGAGTGCTATTTTTGAGTAATAACCAGGCTAAACTGGAGAGACTGGCGGTACTAAAATCGTTCCGGGGGCGGGGAATTGGGAGCGAAATCATTTCCTTTCTGGAGAAGGAATTAAAAAACCAGGGCGTCGAAAAAGTAATTCTACACGCCCAGTGCCGGGCAATTGCCTTCTACAAATCGTGTGGCTACCAGGAAACGGGCACGCCCTTCTGGGAGGTCGGCATTAAACACATCAAGATGCAGAAGCAACTCTGACCCGTTGCCGGTTAGCCCAGCAACTAAAAGCTGGGGCGTCTGGTGGAATTTACCCTACCAAAGGACTGCCCGATTCGGTCAATCATTATGGCGAGGATAACAATACCAACGCCCGCCAGAAAGCCGCGTCCCACATCAAGCCGCTCAATACCACGGAGAACCTCAAGACCAAGTCCAGAGGCACCAATCATGGAGGCAATAACCACCATAGCCAACGCCATCATTATCGTCTGGTTGATGCCAGCCATAATGCTGGGGCGAGCCAGCGGCAGCTGTATCTTGAACAGGAGCTGCATGCCGGTGCTGCCAAAGGCTTTGCCTGCCTCCACTATTTCCCGGGGTACCTGACGGATACCCAGGTTGGTAAGACGAATGCAGGGTGGCACGGCGTAGATAACGGTAGCCACCACCGCGGGCACCTTGCCCAAACCGAAGAAGAACACTGCCGGGATGAGATAGACAAAGCTGGGCATGGTCTGCATACCATCCAGAATGGGACGCATTATGGATTCAAAGCGGTCATTCTTGGCGCCCAGAATGCCCAGTGGAATACCGATTACTACCGAGACCGCAACCGCGGTGACGATTATGGCCATGGTGGTCATGGTGTGGTCCCAGAGCCCCATCACCCCGATGAACACCATACCAAATAAGGAGACCAGGGCTATCTTGTAGCCAGCAAACCTCCAGGCGGTACCTACCAGGATAATTATCATCAGCCACCAGGGTATCCACCACAGGAAGTGCTCAATCTGTACCAGGGGTTCTCTAATAACTATGGTAATGACGTTAAAGAAATCAGCCAGGTTAATCGTCAACCATTCCACTGCGGTGTTAATCCAGTCACCCAAGGGGATAACAACTAGCTCCGGGAAATCAAACATGGCTCATTTCCTCCCTAACTAAATCTACAGATATCCCCGCTTTACCTGAAAAGAGGACGACAGTAAAGCGGGGATATCAACCTCACACCTTATTCCATTTACCTGCTCAGCACCCTTATTCAGCACCCTGGGGTGCTACTACGCCGCTGGCTATCGCCTCTTTCACCTTCTGGGCGACATCATCGGGGACGAACTTGGTCCACACTTCCTCCCTCTCTTTAATGAACCAGACGGCAGCATCAAACGGTTCGCCGCTGGTCTCATCCATATAGGCCAGAACCTCATCAAGGACCGCCGTACTCATCTTCCACTTCTTAAACATCTCAGCCACTTCCGGCGCCTTGCTCGGGAAGTCCTTGTGCGCCACTATTAAAAGGTCGACAGATGGCCAGGCACAGCCATAGTTCTCCTCCCACACCGCCTCGTCATAGGGAGGCTCTTCCAGTTGCGTCAGGTCGTATTTACCGGCAATCCAAGTGGGACCCCACAGATAGCCTAACCACGGCTCGCCTCTCTCATAAGCACGCGACAGGCTAGCAAAGAGGCCCTCCTGGCTACCCGTATTGATCACGTCATAGTCGTCGTCAAGGCCATAGGTTACAACCTGATCTACGGTGATTATCTCGCATTCCCAGCCAGGCGGACCATTCATGATACTGCCTTTGCTTCGGTTCTCCGGGTTCTGGAAGAGCTCCTTGTATTCTGGCTTCTCAAGGTCGAAGACACTCTTCAAGTTCGGCGCCAAAGGCTCAATGCCGCGCTCCGGGTCACCCTTGATGACATAGGTGGGCACGTTAAACCCGCTCTGCCAGTTATCATTGTTCAGAATACCCAGATCGACGATATCCCCAGCCGCCATGGCCGTATCATACGCCTCCTGCTGGTTTTGCAGCCAGACCTCTATAACCACATCAAGCTCACCCGTGCGCAATCCCTGAAATAGGGCTATGGTCTTTCCCGGGACTAGCTCAACCGGGTAGCCATACCCCTCCTCTATGATTATCTTAGCCACCTGAGATTGGAAACGAGCGCTGCCCCAGTTGAGGTCAGAAATCTTAATCAGCCCCTTTTCTTTCGGTTGGGCACAGCCGCCTACGCTCATGCTCAGCACGAGTATTAGCATCAACAGAACAAGTAAGATTTTTTTCATACGATTCCCCCCTTCTTAGTAGTGGTTTTAACCTGAAGCTAGTGGTATCCGTCAGGTCTCTCCACTAATGCCGGCGTAAGATGTCAGCGTAACTGGTGTGCCGCCCCCTGCCGCCAGTTGCCGGCACTGCTGAGGTGAGGTGTCTTGTGAGGTGACCGGAAATTCTCGGTTGGCTCTCTTGCTTGCTTTGATTGGCATACTACCTTTCGCGGCTATTGCAATTTAACAAACCAGAACTGCCAAGTCAAAGCGGTTGATTAAGAAAATGACCGCTATAATTTGTATTAAGTAGAAAAGATATACATTGAGGAAGCTTTCCTGTTCCTATACTGGCAACAGTATTCCTACACCCTCCCAAATACTCGTGTATTCTTCCGAAATCAAGGCTGGCTACCAATTTTTAAAGATACTATAACTTTGTTATAATGAAACTTGACGGCTTAAGCAAAGATTAGTATCTTAATCCCTACCCGTTTTATCCCGATAAAAGGCGAGGACAGAAGAGGGGGCTAAAAGTGGCTAAGTTAAATTCTCAACAGCGGGCGTATCTGGAACAGAAATTCGGCAACCGCGTCTCCTTTCATAAGACAGAAAGAAAACTCTACAGTCACGACGTTGCGGCCATGCCCAGCCTTATCAAGCCGCTCATCGGCAACACCACGCCTGATGCCGTAGTTCAGCCGCAAACCGAAGCAGAGCTGGTCAAGCTGGTGCGCTGGGCTACCGAACAGAAAGTGCCGCTGACCCCAAGGGGCAAGGCAACAACGGGCTACGGTGGTGTGCTCCCCATCAAAAAGGGGGTGGTAATAGATTTCTACCAGATGAGCCAGGTCAGCCACATTGATGCCAAAGCCATGACCGCCACGGCACAGGCGGGGGTGGTCTGGGAGAAGCTGGACAAAGAATTACAGAAGCGCGGCTTGACCCTGCGGCTTTATCCCACCAGCTACCCGGCGGCTACTGTTGGCGGCTGGCTGGCCCAGGGGGGAACCGGCATCGGCTCGTTTGAATTCGGCTGGTTTCAGGACAATGTGGTCAGTGCCCGCGTGGTATTGCCCGATGGCAAGGTCCAGGAATTCAGCGGGGCAGATCTTGACCTGATTTCCGGTGCCGAGGGCATTACCGGCCTCATCAGCGAGGTGACGCTACGCGTCCAGCCCCTGGAGGATATGAAGATAATAGCTATCGGCTGCCCCGACCCCCACGACCTGCAACAGCTGGCACAGGCCATCATTGACCAGAAACTGCCCATCTGGTCACTAATTTTTATCAACCCGCGCATGGCTGAACTCAAGAACAAGGCGCCACTGATGGAACACTACGGCCACCCGGTTGAGAAACACGTGCTGCTGCCGGCGTCGTATATCCTCACCCTCGCCTTCCGCCCGAAGGATGAAAAGGCGGTCATGGCTAAACTCCCCCAGATTATGAAGCCCTGCCAGGCAGAGCTGCTCAGTGACAAGATTGCCCAACACGAATGGGAGAACCGCTTCAAGCTGATGATTGTCAAACGCCTGGGGCCGAGCCTGATACCGGCCGAAGCGGTGGTCCCCCTGGCCAGTCTGGGCAATATGATGGCCGAGGTAGAGCGCAAGGTAAACCAGCCCATAGTAAAGGAAGGTGTCATCATCCGGAAAAGCCAGAACGGCCAGCCGGAGGTGGTCATTCTGGGGTTTATCCCCGGCGACCAGCGCAAGTTCGGCTACAACTTCGTCTTTCCGCTGTCGCTGAGCGTCATGAAAATCGCCGAGAAGCACGGCGGGCGTGCCTATTCCACCGGGCTCTATTTCGCCCGGAAAGCACCACAGGTATTTGGCAAGGAAAGGCTTACCCGCCTCAAGGCATTCAAGAAAAAGGTAGACCGCCAGGCGATTCTGAATCCGGGTAAGGTTATCGGTGGCGGTGTACTGAGCCTGGCCACATACCTGGCCCAGTTGTTTGAGCCCCTGCTCCGGCCTTTCGGCAATCAGGTTATTACCCACATCGGGGAAAGGCCGACCAAACCGGTGCGCAATATTCCTCCCGATGTCGTCTGGTACGCCTACGGCTGCTCCCAGTGCGGCTACTGCATCGATGAATGCGACCAGTTCTACGGCCGAAAATGGGAGAGCCAGAGCCCGAGAGGCAAGTGGTACTGGCTACGGGAGTATATTGAGGGCAGAGAAAACTGGGACCAGTTCATGGTGGATACTATTCTGGTCTGCACCACCTGTGAACTGTGCAACCTGCGCTGCTCGGCAGCGCTACCCATTGAGCCATCGTGGATGAAGCTGCGCGGTCAGCTGATCACCGACGAGAAGAGGATGACCTTCCCGCCTTTTGAGATGATGGCTGCCTCGCTACGTAAAGAGGGTGATATCTGGGCGGCTTACCGCAAAGACCGCACCGCCTGGTTCCCCGAAGACCTGAAGGCAAAGCACGGCCCGTCGCATAAGGCGAAGGTAGCCTACTTTGCCGGCTGTACCGCCAGCCATGTGGAAAATGACATCGCTATGGCTGCGGTCAGACTGCTTGATGCCGCCGGCGTTGACTTCACCTATATCGGGGAGAAGGAAAACTGCTGCGGGACACCAATGCTCGTCTGCGGCAAATGGGATGTCTTTGAAGAGACGCTCCGGTCAAATATCCAGAATATGAAGGACGCCGGTGTTGATACCGTGGTTACCTCCTGCCCGGCGTGTGACATGATGTGGCGCCAGGTTTACCCGGTATGGACGGAAAAGCTGGGCATAGATTACCCCATCACCGCCAAGCACTACAGTGAGGTAGTCACCGAGAAAATCAAGAGCGGGGAATTCAAGTTCCCCGATACCGGGCAGAAGACGACGGTAACCCTGCATGACTCTTGCCATATCGGGCGGGTGTCAAGCGTGTATGATGCCCCCCGCGACCTGATTAAAGCCATCCCCGGGGTAAAACTGGTCGAAATGGAACACAACCGCGAATGGGCACACTGCTGCGGCAGCGTGCTCACTCTCATCAAGGACCCGCCGGTCGCCGCCGATATTGGCAAGTTCCGCATGGATGAAGCCATAGCGACCGGCGCCCAGAAGCTGCTGGCGCTGTGTCCCTGCTGTGAGTTCCAGTTCCGGGTCACCGCTAAAAAGAAGCAACTGCCCATCGAGACGGTAGACCTGGCCCGTTTCGCCACTTCAGTCCTCGGTTATGACTTCCCCGACCCCAACCCCGAGGTGCAGAAGCAATGGGCCGTCTTTGAAGCCATGATTGCGCTGATGACGCCCCAGGGCTTTGCCGAGTTGATGGGTAGCATGTGGCCCGAGTTGATTGATGCCATGCCTTTCGGTATGGGCAAGATGATGCGGGCCATGGGCAGGATTCCGGGGGTATTAAATCTAATGAAGCCGATGTTCCCCATTCTGTTCCCCCGACTGCTGCCGATGATGATGCCCAAGGTCATGCCGGTAATGCTGAAGCGGGTGGCGGAGCGCATACCGATGCCCGATTACATGCGGGAACAGATGCCGGAGTTAATGCCCAAGGTGATGGACAATCTTATGCCCCACATGATTGGTGATGTCGTCCCGCTGGTCACCCAGCCGATGATTGACTACCTCAGGGGCAAGAGCCAGAAGTAACCTGATAGCATACCTGAAATTATAAGGCACAGACTTTTGTCTGTGCCTTTTGCTTTACTTAACCTGCCCGGCTATTAAATCTCAATGCCCAGGTCGGCACTGAGCTCATCTTTTACTTCATCCAGAGCATTCATCGCGGCATGGACGTTTTCCAGGCTATGGGTGTAAGGGTTACGCTGGTCGGTGAGCAGGGCAATCCAGTATTCAAGGACACTGGACTGCAGGATTTCAACCTTGGAAACCCCGACCAGATTATAGCGTAAATTGTCAAATTCCTCCTTGGTTGCCTTGGCGTACTCTATAACCCTGGGGTTGGTTTCAAGCAGTTTCAGTAGCTTTTGCAGGTTAATTATATTTTCTTTGATTTGTTTTTTTAACTGTTCAGTATCTTTAGACTGCATAATAAATCCCGACTTTAGTTACACCGGTATAAGGTGCCTGATTCTGAGTTAAATCGACGAAGGAGAATTAAGCTTACTAGGGGGCCTTCTGATAACACTCCCAGCAAAGAATCTCCAGATTCCACAACGCGTCATCATCACAAATCTTACTTCTACAGTAAGCTTCCCAGCCATCCTTCAAATCCTTGCCCCGGTTCTCCCAGGCCAGAGTTTTACCGCACCTGCCCCCAGGGTGTTCATGAGGTACCAGCAGGCACTCACACCTTCCTTCTGCCCTCTGCCAGCCCTCTTTTATCATTTTATCGGAAAATACTGTCATTGTCTGCCTCCTCTTCTAGCCTACCTCCATTTTGAAAAAAAATCAACCGGAATCAAAGCCGAATAGCCAAAGTGAGCGGCTAAGAGCTATAAAATAACCCCTTATTTGTGCTATAAAATAGAAAAGCCAGATAACGTGAAGGGCGATGAACAAGAGGGAATGGACCACCGCTTTCGGACTGAGCTTCATACCGCTGGTGCTCTGGATACTGTTTATCCTGTACAACTTTGACGTATATTCGCCGGCATTTCCGTGGCCAGTGTTTCTTCTGCCCACTTTACTGTATATCAGTTTCCAAAGCTGTCTTGCCCTGCTCGCCTTTGGGGAGGAAATCGGCAAAATAGCCGGGCGGTTAGGCCTGGCGGTTGGCGTTCTGGGGGAACAGATCAGGAAATGGTTTTAGTCGCTAAAAAGACATCCCGGCAGCGCGTTGCCGTGTTCGTTGACATTCGGATTTAGCCTGCCTAGAATGAATTCAGGAGGGGTTTGATTGCCGATAGGCAAGGAGCGGTATTACTACAAAGCGGTTCGCCGGGCTAGCGCCGTGGTTAATTCGGGCCTGGAACTGAAACCGCTGCTGGCCACTATCGTGCGCGGCACCGCCCGGGCGATGAATGCCGGCGCCTCACTGGTATTACTTGATGCCACCAAGAAGAAACTGATTCACAGCGCCTCGTGGGGACTACCCCAGTCCTATCTCCGCAAGGGGATAATGGACGCCGATAGAAGCCTGACCGAGGTGCCTACCGGGCAGCCGGTGGCTATTTTAGATGTGGCTCAGGACAGCCGTGTCCAGTACCCCGATTTAGCCCTGAAAGCGGGTATCGTCTCCATGCTGGGCGTGCCGCTTACCATTGGTGCCACCGTGGCCGGCAGTATGAGGGTCTATACCAAACAACCCGTCGAGTTCAGCAACCAGGATATTAATTTCGTAACCACCATGGCTAACCTGGCGGCGGTAGCCATCAAAAATGACGCCCTCCGTCAGCAAAAGACACCCGCCGAGCCCGGCAGAGGCCTCGCAGAAGCGGGCACGGCACCACTGAGGCAGGCGCGTTCGGCAAGCTTCGCCCACCCCAGCGAGGAAGAATTCACCCAGATACTGGACTTCTATAATATAGAGTGGGTATACGAGCCGCAGTCTTTCCCCTTAGCCTGGGAAGGAGAGCGGATAACCGAGATGTTCACCCCCGATTTCTACCTGCCCGGCCTTGAGCTCTATGTTGAACTAACTACCATGAAGCAGAGCCTGGTGACCGAAAAAAATCACAAGCTGCGGCGCCTCCGAGAGCTATATCCTGAAGTCAATATTACCCTGCTCTACAAGAAGGATTTTGACCGCCTGCTGGCCAAGTTTGGCTATGGCCCCTTAGCCCAGGAGCGGGGGCAGGGTGTCGGTGAGATACTGTATTCCAGCGCTGAAATCCAGCGTAGAGTGCGGGAGATGGCCAAGAAGCTGTCCAGGGACTATGCCAACCGCCGCCCGGTCATGATAGGCGTGCTGCGCGGCGTTTTTTGCTTCATGGCTGACCTGATACGCCAGATGACCGTCCCGCTTGATGTCGACTTTATGGCGATATCTTATTATGGCGGCGAGGACAGCACCATCGTTAAGATAACCAAAGACATAGACCTTAATGTGGACGGGCGGCTGGTCATTTTAGTTGAGGACATCGTTGACACCGGTTTCACACTGAACTTTGTGATTAACCACCTCAAGGCTAAGGGAGTAGCCGAGCTGGCCGTCTGTACCCTGCTGGATAAGCGGACCCGCCGTATTATTGATATACCGCTGGACTACGTGGGCTTTGAAGTACCCGATGAGTTTGTCATCGGCTATGGTCTAGACTATCGGGAAGAGTACCGCAACCTGCCCTTTATCAGTCTGCTCAGCAAGCCAAGCCCGCCCAAAACCAGACGCGGCAAGCGCTAAAGGGGAACCGGTAATAAAAAGAAGCGCTCCAGGTAGCCTTCGTCACCCGCACCTCCTGCTTCGGTTGCTCCTTTCGGTTGCCCTACTTGGCCGCTCCCTCGGCAGTCAGTAACAACAACTCCGGTTACCTGGAGCGTTAAGCAGTATGCCACACCCTGGCCGGGTTGTCAAGAAAACCAGCGCCATTAAAAGGCGGGCTAGAGCAACTGGGGTCTAAAAAATTGGTAATGCCATAGGTGAAAATTTGCTTTTTTAGCCTTTTTTGACCCCCCTATTCCTGCGGTTATGGCTACCACTCTGGATTTAATATTTTTACCCCAACCCTGGGCAGTTTCCCAATTATTATCTTTTAACGATATAATTGGGGCGACTATTAATTAGCCGGGCAAAAATGGCTATTATCAAGAACAAAGACGCGCTGGCTAAAACCAGCCTGAGAAAACAAGCCCTGGACATTATTGAGGCGGGCATCAACCGGGTCCTGCCGCCAAACGTCATCAAGTCTACCGTGGGCTATGACTCAGCCAGACAAATCCTTACCGTTAGCGGCGACACCTATCGTCTTTCCAGAGGCAGGGTATTTGTTATCGGCGGGGGCAAGGCATCCGGCCTGATGGCGGAAACACTGGAGAGCATCCTGCCGCCGGCGAATATCACCGCCGGCATAATTAACAGCAAAAGCGCCGATTATAAGACCAGCCGGATTAAACTGATAACCGCGGGGCACCCGATTCCGGATGAAAGGGGTATTAATGGCGTAAAGGAGATGCTGGCTCTGAAAGAGGGCTATGCCATAGGTGAAAGTGACCTGGTGATATGTTTAATCTCAGGCGGGGGGTCGGCGCTAATGCCCTGCCCCGTTTCCGGGGTTAGCCTGAAAGACAAACAGAAAATTACCGAGCTACTGATAAGCTCGGGGGCGGAGATAGCCGAGATTAACACGGTCAGAAAGCACCTGTCTCGAATCAAGGGAGGCCAATTAGGCGCCTACTTCGCGCCAGCCACCGTTGTTTCCCTGATATTATCCGATGTAATCGGCAATGACCTGGCCGTAATTGCCTCCGGGCCTACCTTCCCCGACCCCACCACCTTTGCCGACGCCTATAAAATCCTGGAACGGCACCAGCTGCTGGCCAAAGCGCCCCGGAGTGTCGCCGGCTTTTTGGAAAAGGGCTGCCAGGGTAAGGTAGCCGAGACGCCGAAAGCCCTCAATAACTGTCACAACTACATAATCGGCGATAACCGCTTAGCCCTGGAAGCCATGAAAAATAAAGCCAGAGAGATGGGCTTTACGCCCGGTATTATTACCGCCCAGCAAAGAGGTGATACCACCGCGGCAGCTCAGTCCAGGGCTAACGAGATACTGAACGCCCGATATGCCGGCTATGACGCCCTGCTAATCGGTGGTGAAACCACGCCCAAACTGCCTACCCCGGCGGGCAGGGGCGGCCGAAACCAGCACTTCGCCACCGCATCCATGCTGGCGATGGCACCATACCCCGGTGAATGGGTGGTGGCCAGTGTCGGCAGCGACGGTTCGGACTTCCTGCCTGAAGTGGCCGGGGCCATAGTTGACCATAACTCTTTAGATAACGCCCAAAAGAAAAAAATAGATGTGAAAGCCTATCTGGATAGATATGACAGCAATACCCTGCTGGAACAGCTTGGCGGTTCGCTCATAATCACCGGTGCTACCGGGACCAATGTCGGTGATATTATGCTGTATCTCTTCAGAACTTGATTTTAAGGCTTACGATTTCAAAGGGCTTTACCCGAAGCCTTATTTTTCTGCCCCGTGTTTTAATTTCCCGGTCTGGCTCGGCCTCTTCTTCCAAGAGGTTGGCTATTTTTACCGAGCTGGGTTCCCTGAAGAGGGTGATTTCGCCGGTGGTTCTTTCCCCCTTGGTCTCAAAAAACCGCAAGATTACCTCATCGCTATCTTCCGCCTTTTTGAACGCCACCAGAATAAGATTCTCCGGTTTCAAGCCGACAAAGGAAAAGCGGTAAGGAAGACTGCCCCTTCTTTTTTCCAGCGGCAATTGAAAACCGAATAAGCCGTAATTGAATTCATAAGCCGGCTTGAAAGAATTAGCCTCTTTCCAGTCCTTCCGATGAGGGAAGAGGGAATACTCAAAGGTATAATTCTTGAATTCCTGGGCGTCAGGGGTGGGGATAGCCGGACCGGTAATCCCGTCGGAAGCGAGCATCAATATACTCCGCAGCAGGGTCAAATAAATATTGCCGTCCCTTACCTCATGCTCGGGCAGCCCTTTATTGATTAGAGTTACCCCCTTTTCTTTGTCGGAATAGTCAACCCAGTTCAAGGCGGGATAGATTCCGGAGGGTTTTTCCACCCATTTACTTTTAGGATTTGCGTAATATTGATTAACCGGGCGTGTTATTACCCCGAATTGGGTTTCAGATTGATACCGGGGTGAGTTTATCTTGGTGGAAAACTTCGCCCTTATGCGCACCTGGGGGTGCTGATTGTCAACATTGGTCACAAAATCGATTCGGGGTATCTCATTATAGATTATTATCTTCTTGTGAAGAGAGAGATACTTGTGACGCCATAAAAGGGGCCTTAGTTTCTTCAAAAGCCGGTAAGGCCACCTCAGTGAATAAAATTCGCTTTCAATGTTAATTACTCTCCGTAGCGGCGTTTTAGTAATTCGGAAACTCTTCATTCTGAATTTACCGAAGGTTATGCCTTCCTCGCCTCCTTCGGTACCTAAAGGCTGGTCCAAATTCTGGCGATGATAATAGAGGTCCCCGATCTCTTCGTCCAGAACCAGTTCATTTCCTCTGAGCAACCGCTCCCCATCCTGAAAAACATCAATCAGGCCATTGGAAGGGTCCACCCTGACCCTGAAGAACTGGTTTTGAATAGTATTGCCGGTAATCTTGATTTTGGGGACTTCATAACCACGCGGGTTTCGCCTCAAGATTTTATAGGTGCGGTACCCAAAAGCGGGCACCGTAGCCACAAAACCAAGCTTGACCGTCTGGTAGGAATCGTCAGCATAGCGGGTAAACTCCAGAATCTCAACTTCTATTTCCTCTCTCCCCGTTCTCAGCCCACCGATTCTCTTTATTTTCCTCTTATCAAAGCCAATCTCTACCTCCACCCAGTTTTTTACCTCCCAGGAGAGGGGGTTAAAGACAATAATATCTTCCTCAACCTGTAAATTTTGGGAAATAACCGAGGTAAAATTATACAGAAATTGATAGAGGTGGGTTTGAAGATACTCGAAATTATGGCTGGCTTCCTCGTAAGCCTCATCCATGCCCGTCCCGGGGGCAACATCATGAAAAGCCCCCCACAGCACCTTCCGCCAGTTATCTTTCAACTCATAGGTAGGGTAAGGAATATCCAGTAACCAGGCAATGGTAGCCCACTTCTCACACACCAGCAGCAGGTTTTCATATTTTCTCAAGGCCTGCTTTATCCAGATTCGGCTGGAACAAACGCTGGGGAATACCTGAGAATACCTCCCGGAATAGAGTTCCCCGCGCTGGGTTTGCAGCCCATCTGTTGCCTCTTCCAGCTGGGCAAAAAACTCGGATACATTGGCAATTTTCATCCGCGAGTCCTGATGAGCCTTGTTCCACTTGTTCACCACCCTAAAGATTTCAGGCTGGGGAGGTATTGAGCCGCTACCGGAGGGCATTAAAATATGATGACTGGCGGCCACCGCTTTAAGTATCTTGAAATTTTCTTCAAGCTTGGGAAACTCAAGCCCGGCCCGATAGCCGAGGGGCATCCAGTGGGTCAAGATTTTGCTTCCGTCTGATCCCTGCCACCAGAATTCAGATGGTTTATCCCGGTTTGCCCCGCGGCGAAAGGCAAAATACTTATAACCCGATTTTTTATAGATCTGGGGCATCTGGGCATTATAGCCGAAGCTGTCTGCCCCCCACATAACCGGGACATCAACCCCGAATTTTTCTCTGGCATACCTCTTCCCGAAAAATATCTCCCTGACCAGGGTTTCCCCACCGGGAATCATGGTGTCCGCCATCAAATACTCGCCGCCGGCGATTTCAATCTTACCCGCCTGAATACTGGCGGCGATTCGGTCATACAGGTACGGGTTTCTTCTCTCAATTTCTTCCAGTAGCGCCGTCTGCTCAATTAGAAACTTGTAATTCCGGTTTTCCGTCAGGTCCAGGGCCTGCTTCATGATGATATCAATGTTGATATAGAGGTAGTCTTCCCTGCTCAGCGCCCAGACGGCGTCATAATGGGTATGAGGAACCAGGTATATTGTGTACGTGGCTAACCTCCAGCCATATTTTAACCGGTTTACGGCGCCTGCTCCCGTACCCGGCGGTAAATATATCCCGAACTTTGAGGTATTATACAATGGGCTCTAACCCGAAAGCCAATGTTGCTTTTAGCTTCTGAGGTAAGTATTATATCTATATTATTTCGCAGAAATATGCTCAGCGATAGCATATATCGGGAAACGATATTGATTGGACTCAGACGATGCTGGACCAGAAAATAAAAAACAGGCTTTTAGCGGCGCAAAAGAATGAAATCACCGAGCATTTCCTCTACCGCAAGCTGTCCCGGAGCATAAAAGACGCCCATAACAGCGGCGTCCTGAAGCAAATTTCAGACGACGAGCTAAAACACTACCACGCCTGGCAGAAATACACCGACAAAGATATCGAGCCAGACCGGTTTAAGATATGGCTCTACTATGTCATCTCCAGGATACTGGGGCTGACCTTCGGCATAAAGCTGATGGAGCAGGGGGAAAGCAAGGCGGAAGCCAACTATAAGGAACTGGCCCGGTTTGTACCGCAGGCTATCGAGATTGCCCGGGATGAAGAAAGGCATGAAAAAGAGCTTATCCGCCTAATCGACGAAGAGCGGCTCAAGTATACCGGCGATATGGTCCGCGGCTTGAACGTAGCCCTGATTGAGCTTACCGGCGTGGTGGCCGGGCTGACCTTCGCCCTGCAGGAGAAAACAATCATTATCGTGGCCGGACTCATCGCCGGAATCAGCATGTCGCTCTCCGTAGCTGGCACCGAATATATCGCCACCAAGTCAGCAGGCGGTCCCCACAGCCCGATAAAAGCCGTATTCTATGGCGGGCTGACCAATCTCATCACGGCGCTGTTTTTAATATTTCCCTATTTCATCTTCGCCAATGTGTATTTATCCCTCGGCTTTATGATTCTAAACGCCGTTATCGTGATCTGGTTTTTCAGCTTTTATATCTCGGTAGCCAGGGAAATCTCCTTCCGAAAGAGGTTCACCGAGATGACACTGATCGGCCTGGGCATAGCCGCTCTATCTTTTGTTATCGGATTCCTGGTAAGAACATCCTTACATATTGAGATATAGCCAAGAAGCCATTCAGCCTATGACTAGAAAACAAATTCCGAGCACCGGACTACTCAGAGATTACGCTTCCAGAAACCCGGGCACTCTGCTTATCGGGAGGCGTGTCCTTCACTATGAAGAGGTTGCCTCAACCCAGGACATCGCCCGCAAACTGGCCCGACAGGGGGCAGAGGAAGGCACTGTCGTCATTGCCGAGAAACAAACCGGGGGCAGGGGGCGGCGGGGAAGAAGCTGGACATCACCGGACGGTGGCCTGTATCTTTCCATCATATTGCGCCCCAATCTTGAACCGGCACGGGCCATTCAGCTCCCCCTGGTTGCCGGGGTGGCGGTAGCCAGGGCGATTAACAAAGTAACCACCCTTCAGCCGAGGCTGAAATGGCCCAACGATATTATCATTGCCGGGAAGAAGGTGGGGGGAATATTAACCGAGACCAGCACCAAAAAGGGTAAAATAGACCACACTGTTCTCGGTATCGGCCTGAACGTGAACACGGCCCGGTCGCTTTTCCCGGAGGCAATAAGGGAGACAGCCACTTCTTTGGCCGAAGAAGGCGGCCAGAATGTTTCGCCGCTAGAGCTGCTGCAGTGCCTTTTCCGCGAGTTTGAGGCGCTCTACGTCGAGTTTCTCGCCTGCGGATTCGATAAAATAAGGGAACAATGGAAAGCGATGAGCAACACCATCGGCTCCCGGGTGAAGATAGACAGTGGCGGGGCAGAAATAGAGGGAGAAGCCCTGGATATAGATAGCGAGGGCTTTTTGCTGTTAAGAAGGGGAAATGGAAATGTAGAGCGGGTTATCAGCGGGGATGTATCCCCAACGACAACCAGATTATAAAGTCATAAGAAGGGAGACAATAATGGCCGTAAGTACTTGGGAAAGATGGCAGATGACACGATACAGTGCCTACCGCTGGCGGGATGAGCTGAGCCTAATCAAGAAGATAGCTCTGGTAATAGGCATGGCGGCGATTACCGGACTGGCTGCCCAGGTCCGGGTCCCACTGCCCTGGACACCGGTGCCCATTACCGGGCAAACCCTGGCCGCATTGCTGGCGGGCGTTCTCCTCGGGCGATGGTACGGCGGGCTGAGCATGGCCATTTACGCCGGGCTTGGCGCCGCCGGTCTGGTCTGGTTTAGCGGCTGGTCAGGCGGGATTGGCCACCTTGCCGGTCCAACCGGGGGCTATATCGTTGGCTTCATACTGGCCGCCCTGTTTTTGGGCTATGTTAGCAATAAATACCCGAAGGCAAGAAGCCTGCCGGCTATGCTGGGCTTGATGCTCTTTGCCGACTTTGTTTTAATCTATGTTCCGGGACTGCTGCAACTGCATCTATGGCTGAACCTGGTCAGGGGGCAAACCACCAGTTTATACCAGGTGCTGGGCATGGGGCTTTTCCCCTTTGTCGTCGGTGATTTAATCAAGGTGATTACCGCCGCCGGAATTGCCTGGCTGGTAATCCCCAGGCCGGTTGCGCCTAAAGGAGGAACCTTGCAATGCTGAGGAATTTTTTGTGGCTGATGGGTATCTCCGCCGGGGCTTTTGTGGTCAGTGTCCTCGCCCACAACCTGATAAGCGGCTGGTTCGGGATAGAAGAGCCCGTCTTTTTCATTATCGCCGTTATTCTCTGCCCGGCCGCCTTCATCGTGGGGGCGGTGGGCAGCATCATCGCCATCATCAAACGGTAAGCGTGGACAGGTGCTTTATCCTCTTGAGCATATTGGGGTGGGTGGTGAAAAGCTCCATCAACTTATGGGAAGCGCCCAGCCTGACCTGCTTCTGGCGTAGCGCCTGAAGCTCGCTATAATTGATGCTACCACTCATATCCTGATCAATCTGGGACAACTCCCTGATTTCATACCACGCCCGGGAGGGGTCGTTGACGAAGAAAGCCTTCACCCCCTCCACCCGTCTCAGTTCTGCCTTATTTTTAACGCGGGCATTCCCGTAGGCCAGCTTGTAGAGTGCCGTGGCCAGGTCATGGGGCATATTGCCCAGCTGAACACTACCCATATCAGCGTAGTACTCCCGTATCCGCGAGCCGTAGAGCACCAGCAGATTGGTAATGAAATAGAGAATAAAGGCGCCCAGCCCAATCAGGGCGGCATAGCCACCACCCCCGCGGCGGCCACCCAAAGCCCCTCCCCACATCATACTGAAGGCAAGCCAGTAGAGCATCAGCGGTACCGCCGAAAGCAGGGTGATGATAGCCATATCGCGGTGCTTGATGTGCGCCATCTCGTGGCCCAAAACTGCCCTGAGCTCTTCCCGGCTGAGCAGCTTTAAGATGCCGCGGGTAACACAGACACGACCATCCCGCTGGGTCCGCCCGAAGGCAAAGGCGTTGGGCATGGAGAGCTGGGAGACGCCAACTTTTGGCTTGGGCAGACGGGATGCCTCAGCCAGTTCCGCCACCATCCGGTGTAGCTCCGGCTCCTCTTTTTCCGAAACCCACTTTACCTTCATTGTCCAGCCCACTATCGCCGGGCCAATCAGGTACTGAAGGCCGATAAAACCAAAAGCGAGGACAATGTAGAACACGGCATTTCCCGCCCCCATATAGGTACCCAGACCGGTGATGACACCGTAGAGAATAGCAAACATAAGCGCCACCAAGAGATACATCCTGGTTTGAAGCCACATATTACCCCTCCTTCAAGGCGGCCACTGCTCTCTAATTATAGAATAATAACCGGAAGCGGGCAATGTGCTCCGCATTTGCCAGCCGGAGCCAGTTTGGGTAGAATTGGGACATAGATTGGGGCATAGGAGGATAAACGCGGTATGGCCAAGACAAAAGGGAATAAGCTCCGCTATAAGTCAGTCGAGATAACCGAGCTGACCAGAGGCATCGCCAATGATGTCACCGAGCTAATCGGCAATACCCCGCTGGTCAGGCTGAACCGGATTAGCCAGGGGGCAAAGGCAGAGGTGGTCGCCAAGCTGGAGTCGTTTAACCCTACCGGCAGCGTCAAAGACCGCATCGGCGTCGCCATGATTCTGGATGCTGAGGAGAAGGGGCTCATCAATAAAGATACCGTCATTGTGGAGCCCACCAGCGGCAACACCGGCATCGGCCTCGCCTTTGTCTGCGCCGCCCGCGGCTATAGGCTTATTATCACCATGCCCGACACCATGTCACTGGAGCGAAGAAAGCTTCTTGCCAGTCTGGGTGCCGAGCTGGTGCTCACCCCGGGAGCAGAAGGGATGCGGGGGGCAGTGAGCAGGGCTGAGGAGCTGGTCAAGCAAAACTCAGGCTACTTTATGCCCCAGCAGTTTAAAAACCCGGCCAACCCGGAGATACACCGGCTGACCACCGCCGAGGAAATCTGGCGGGACACCGAGGGCAGAGTCGATATCGTGGTCGCCGGCGTCGGCACCGGCGGCACGATTACCGGGATAGCCGAGGTGCTCAAGGCAAGAAAGGCGGAATTTAAGGCGATTGCCGTTGAGCCGGCCGATTCCCCGGTTCTGTCCGGGGGAAAGCCGGGGCCGCATAAGATTCAGGGCATCGGCGCCGGCTTTATTCCCGATATCCTGAGAACAGACCTGATTGATGAAATCATCAAGGTCAGCTATGAAGATGCCCGGGCCACCGCCCGAAGACTGGCCAAAGAAGAAGGCATCCTGGTCGGTATTTCCTCGGGTGCGGCTACCTGGGCAGCGCTGGAAGCTGCCAAAAGGGATGAAAATAAAGCCAAGCTGATAGTGGTCATCCTGCCTGATACCGGAGAGCGTTATCTCTCCACCGAACTCTTCTAGAATCTCTGCGGGAAAAGCCAATTATGAAGATACTGGTAACCAATGATGACGGCATATCCGCCCGGGGGCTCTGGGTGCTGGCCAGGGCGCTGAGCCAAGTGGGCAAGGTAACCGTGGTCGCCCCGGACAAGGAGCAGAGCGGTATCGGCACCGCGGTCAGCCTGCACCAGCCCATAAAAATGCACCGCGTCAAGCCGGTGGTGCCGGAAATAGAGGCTTACGCCATTGCCGGTACCCCCGCCGATAGCGTCATCCTGGCTTTAACCAGACTGGCTGACGACCAGCCCGACCTGGTCGTTTCCGGGATAAACCATGGGCCCAATGTCGGCGAGAACGTGCTCATCTCGGGAACAGTCGGTGCCGCCCTGCAGGGCTACCTGTACGGCTTCCCGGCTATCGCCATCTCGGTAGACTCTCTGGACAACCCCTATCTGGATACTGCCGCTGAA
>DATKYY010000075.1:0-3669 GCA_035528295.1 Dehalococcoidales bacterium
AATAGCTGATACCTTCTCCGATAAGGTTGAGGACCAGGGTGCCCATATGCTCGACCTTAAAATCTATGAAGACCTCTCTCCAACGTGGGAAACAAATTACCGGGTTGTGGCTACCTCTACCGCCTCCCCTGTGCCCTGGGCTATAATCATCCCCCTGGTATTAGCTGTGGTATTGGTGGTAGCTTTCATTTTCCTAATTAGAGAGGTTAAGACTATCGATTGGGGCCAGCCTCTAGGGGTAGCCCTCCCGATATTAGCGGTGGCATTAGGAATCGCGGCGGCAGCCGGACTGGCTATCGCTCTAACCAGAAAAAAGAAACTGCCGAGGGGAGGTGATTATTAAGGGTACCGCTTGACAAAAATCGCATAACCGTTATAACATTATCTGTGTGTTGAAGCCGGGAAGAACTCGAACTGTAGAAAGGTTCGCTTCCCGGCTTTTCTTTTTACAGCGGGTTCTTCCCAAATAAAAAAGGAGGAAGAATATGCGGGTTGAATGGGTGAGTGTCGGAACTGATGTGGTGGTCGGCGGTGCCGCCGGTGCCGTTGATCAACTTGTCCAGAATGCCGACGAGAAGCGCATGGTGGAAAAACCTGACCTGGGTATAATGGCCCAATATGGCACCTATCTTAACTACGGTGTGCCAATCCTCGCCATCATGGGCACCGCCTTCGGTTTCCTGAGAGGGCCCTGGGCAACCAGAGCGGTTGTTTCTGGTTCGCAGTTAGCCGGCAGGAAGATCGTCAAGCAGGTGGTGAAGCCAGCGGCATCATGGGCAGCCTGGAGTCCCAAAGGCAAAGCTGATGCTGCCAGAGATGCTGCCCGGATGAGGGCGCTAGCTGAGGGCAGGGCTAGGGCCGGTGGTAGGCTACAGGTGGGGGGAGCCGGTCCCGAGGTAACCATCCCCATCATAGTCGACGAGAGTATGATCGTATAAAAATCTGTGATTCGGGTTGGTTGGATGGGCATAAGCCGGCCAGCCTAAGGGAGGTAAATGATGCAGAGATTAGCCGGATTGAATTTAACCCCACGAATTAACGCGGCAGGGTTTGATGAAAACCCCTGCACCCGGTCGGAGGTCACTCTCTACAAAGAGACCATGACACTCGGACCACTTGATGCCGAGGAGCTCGAAATCTTCAAGGCTCAGTTTGGCGCTCTAATAGCGGCCCCCAGTAGCGATGAGCGCAAGATAATGCTTGACCGCCTCAGTGTCTATGTAATCGCCCTGAGAGCCATCAAGCATGAGCTTAATGATGTTAAGTTCAAAGGCCTTAATCCTGAGGATACCGAGATTGGCTTCGGCCTTATCCGCCCGATGTTTTTGAGGGCGGGAGCTGCCGCCACATACCTTGCAAACTGGATTGTAAACCTGGCCGTTGCCGGGACCTGGCAAAACTGGTTCCATCAAGTGGGCGCCCCAATTCCGCTGCCCAACAGCTTCGGGCTGGTAATCACCCACCTCAAGAGCCTGGAGACGCCTATCCCGTTCATGTCAGAGTGCGCTTTCCAGGTAGGCCGCACCGGTATCCTGATTCCTTTTGATGTCAGGATGCTGCAGGTTGGGGATACCGAGAATGGCACCTCTATTATCCCTATCCCGTCAATGATAGCAAAGCCCAATGGCTCGCTTTTCGCCACAGCCGTGGCAGACACGGCCGGAATAGACAATGTTGCCCTCGGGGGGCTGGTTATCGGGCTGGGCAGAACTCTCAGGTTGAACAGTGCCACGGCTATCTGGCCGTAATTCCAAAATAGAATAGGGGCGGAACTGCTCTTATCCAAAAAGAAAGAAGGAGGGTTCCATGCGAGTAAGTTTACTCAAGCAAAGCCACGAGGATTTGTTTCTGGAGCAGGGCTGGCTATTAGCTCTTGGCTTCTTTGAAGGCTGGGCTTGCCTCCGTATTACGCACCGGGAGTGGTCCAACCTTCAGCCTTGGTCTATCGGTGTCAACATCGCGGCCGGTGCCAACTTGGCCGCCTGGGATGGGGTCATGGATGCCAACTCCCGCCGCTACCTTGAGCCACACAGCGAGTCCCTGATTTATCATAGCTTCTGGGGAGTAACCCCTACCAAGGCACGTATCTATGTCCAGTATCCTCCAAGGTCTGACATCGGTAGCTCCCTGGCTATCCCGCGAGTTATAACCGGCGATGTCGGCTATATCGATGGTGAGAAGAGCCCGTTCGATGGGCCATTCTCCCCGGCTACCGAGATTATCACCGTCAAGGAGAAATACCCTCAATATCAGGCTCTCAACCCCATTGCCGACCCTATGGTCAATATAATGCTCAACTTCGACCAGATGCACTACATGTACACCATCGTCAAGAGCAAGGATATGATCAGGAATATGCTCATTGGCAGCGGCAGGGTGAAGAAATACACCATGGGACCTGCCTGGCCAAATGCGACAACCATCCCCGACTGGCTTAAAAAGTCGGTAGGTGAGGACCTGCTAAAGTATAGCCTCGATGTGATGGCAGAAGGGGGTAGCTAATGCCAGAAAAGAGAGCACTAAACTCGGTTCTAGGCACCGTTGATAATACCGTTGGTGGTATTGCCTTTGGCACCGCAGTCCCTGCCAACATGAGGCGGTACATCTACAAGATAAAGACCGTCAACCAGTTTGCCGGGGCTAACCAGCTGCAGTTCGGGCATATCACCGCTCCTGCCGCCGGGGTCATCCTTGACTATATTGACCATGCTTTAATCCATGATATGTGGAATGACCCGGACGATGTACAGGAGGACTCTGCTCCAATCTATATCCTGCCGGCAGGGTCAACACCTTGGGGAATTGCCAGTGCCGCCGGTGATATTTATGTTTATATCCTCTACGAGGATGCACCGTAATAAATAGGAGGAGGTGACGCCACAAAAAAGAAGTGAGCGAGTTCGGGTGAGATAAATTTTCTATCTCGCCTGTAGTAAGGAGAGCTACCCTGAAACTAATATGCCCCCGAATAAGGGGAAGTAGCTCAAAAGGAGTAAAGATATGAAAAAGATAGGTTTTATTTTAGGGAGAAGGCTTCGGGGAGATATGGGGCCGAACAATATTGACCCCGTTCGTAATTTAGTCGGTCGTATTCTAGCTCCAGCCGTATCCCTGACCGGCGTTGAACAGGACTATGACGAGGAAAGCGTGATCCAGAACTTCACCATCGGCTCCCGCATGCGGGTGGAAGATCGGGTCTTCTACTACTCCCAGGCGGTCGCCGCCATCTTATACCCGTACCAGTTCCGGCTGTGCGTGTCTACCGATCAGGTCTTGGCCGCCAACGATTGCCCGACCTTGACCGCTACCACGGTTGCCGGGAGGACGGTAACCTTAGACGTCACTGGTTTCCAGGGTGGCGTGGTCCCCGCAAATGACCTGGCTGGCGGATATGTCGAGTGCAATGCCGCTGGCATTTTTGCCTGGAGGAGAATCGTCTCCAACCTCGTCGCCGTGGGCAACGCATGCATTATCACGGTGGATCGGCCCTTCGGCCAAATCTTCGGCATCGGTTCCCAGATGTCCGTGCATAAGAGCCTCTACAGGAACGTCGCCGACCCCGTTACCGCCGCCTTGGCCACTTTTGCACCCGCCGTCGGATTACCACCCATCCCGGTCCAGATAGCCTACTACTTCTGGCTGCAGACCTACGGGCCATGCTTCCTTGGA
>DATKYY010000076.1:0-2366 GCA_035528295.1 Dehalococcoidales bacterium
CAAACCCTTGAGATGGATCCAGCGCGGTAACCTTTATGCCCACCGTACGAATAACCCGCCAGCCACCGACAGCAGTACCAATACTGATAGCGGCCGCTGAGACAACTATTATCCACCAGGTTTCGGGGTTCAATATGGAGAGGCGCTCCCACAGACCACTCTGTCCGGTATGAATTACCCAGGCCATAGTAATAATACCGATGGGCATCTGGCCATCATTGCTGCCATGGCTAAAGGCTAAGAAAGCAGTGGTCAGCCACTGCAAACGACTGAAAACAACCCGCATCCTGGCCGGTGCCCGGTGCCTTAATGCCCACAATAGAATGACCATTAGCACAAAGCCTCCGGCAAAGCCGAGGGCTGGGGCAGCAGCTACTGAGATTAGAATCCGCTGCATAATACCCCATATCACCGCTCCGGCACCAGCCAGGGCCATGCCGGCAGCGGCCAGCCCGGCCACAAAGCCGTGAGTCAGACTTATGGGCACGCCGTAATAGGTAGCAATAGAGCCCCAGATAATAACGGCACCCAGGCCGGCAAGCACCGGCAGATAGCCGAACTCTGAGATGACCCCTGGGGCCAGAATTCCCTTACCGATAGTCTGCGCTACCGCCGTGCCGGTAGCCGCGCCGGCAAAATTGAAACAACCAGCCAGTATGATGGCATTCCTGGGGGAAAGAGCCCGAGAGCCAATTGAGGCAGCCACGGCATTGGCAGCATCATTAAAACCGTTAACCACCCCAAAGCCGAGTGCCAGAGCTATAATCAGGACGAGAAACGGGTCAGGCATGCTTGAGGGCTACCCCTTCAAGGACATTAGCCACGTCCTCACATCTGTCGGTGGCCGATTCCATATACTCGTATATCTCGCGCCACTTAATAACGCTGGCTATGTCTATATCGTCATCAAAAAGCTCACCCATCGCGGCGCGGAACACCCGGTCAGCCGCATTCTCCAGGCGGTTAATCTCGACACAGCGCGGGAGAATCTGTATTAGCTTGGAGCGGTGCCTTAGCTGGGGCAACACCTTTTCTACCTCAATGGTAGCCTGAACGATAATGTCCGCCAGCTCAATGGCTCTCGGGGTGGGGCAGTCTACCTTGTAGATGAACATTGAATCAGCCGCGGCGTGAATAAAGTCGGTGACGTCATCCAGGCTTTGCGCCAGCCGTGCGATATCCTCCCTGTCGAAGGGGGTAACGAAGGTAAGATGCAGCTGGGCAATAATCTGATGGGTGATGAGGTCGCCCTGGTGCTCAAGGTCGGTTATCTCAGCCACACTCTGGGGAACGTGACTACAGGTACTAATCATCTCCTGTAAGGCTTGAGCCGCCTTGACCATGTTCTGGGCGCTCTGTTCGAAAAGCCCAAAAAACTTCTGCTCCTGAGGTATGAAAGGAAACCTAGGCACTACCGGCCCTCCTTTGTAGTTGGCAGGCTATTAATCCATGTAATGCAAATCTGAGGAGGAAAATCGGGCAACCGGGTACTCTCCTTCCCGCAGCCTGAGTTTAAAGGAGAGTTATCTTTATTGTCAAGCACCCTGGTTGACAGATGGAGATGAGACGAGTAAAATTTCCCAATTGTGACAACAAATAGTTACGCCCGGGCCGGGTGCCGTCGGACTTGACCACCATCCAAAATGGTGTCATTATTATGCTTAAGTTCCGAGGGTATTCGGCTAGCATCGGGCGATAGCCTGGCAAGAGATTTTGTGAGATGAGGAAAAAGGAGAGACTTGAGGAGCTGCCTACACTCCGCCCCGGTGATAGGGTGCTGAGGAGAGGGCGAAGACCTCGTGGTGTATTGCGTGCTGTAGCACAGAATATGCCCAAACTACTTAAGCGCAGAGCCAATAAGCAGCCGGGGAAGTGATTAGATGTATGTCGTCATCGCTGGTGCCGGGGTGGTTGGTTTTCACATAGCCTCGTTACTGGCTAAAGAGAACCATGAAGTGGCGGTCGTGGAGCAATCTGAGGAGGCCCTGGAGAACGTCAGCCGTCAGCTTGATGTCAAGGCTATTCTTGGTGACGTAGCCATCCCCAGAACCCTCAAAGAGGCGGAGACTCATCGCGCTGATTTAGTCATCGCCGTCACAAATAGTGACGAAACCAACATGATTACCTGCTTCATGGCCAAGGAGCTTGGTGCCCGTATGACCGTGGCCAGGGTGCGTAATCCCGAGTATTCGGGCTACTTTATCGGTACCGCCAGTTCCCCCTCCGCCCCCAGGAAGGTAATTCGGCCCAAGACCTTCGGCGTTGACCTTTTCATCAATCCCGTGGCTGAAGCTGCCCGGGAAATAGTAACCATCCTCTCCGGTTTTTACTCCACGCCGGTGGAGAGTTTTGCCGACGGGCTGGTT
>DATKYY010000077.1:0-22948 GCA_035528295.1 Dehalococcoidales bacterium
GAAGACGGTGGGGGCAGAGTAGGTGCCGTTAACACTCACTTCAGCAAAGTCAGATTCGATGACGGTAACACCGATGGTGGTGGTGGCGGTAGTAAAGGTATAGGCAAAGGCACCACCGGTGAGTGCCAGCACGGCCACTATTGCAATTAGAATGAACTTCTTCATTTTCCCCTCCTTGTATAACCACCTTTCTATTTTACCTTAATTGTCAACTTTATGTCTATTAGTTTCTATTAGTTCCGGGGCCCCCCCTCAGCCAAGGGGACCCCTAACTAGCCTATTAGCTGATTACTGATACTGACTGGCCTGTATCACCTCGCAGAAGAACAGGGGGTCATTATTATTCCCACCCAGCTGGATAAAGGGGAACGTCTTATAGCTGCCACCGGCGAGGAAGACATAGACAGTTTCTCCGGTAATATTGGTGCTATCGACAATAAAGCTGGTTGTTGGATTTTGTAAGCTGATGACTTTAGTGATGCCTTCCTTGTCCACCATAGTTGTAGTGGCTGCGTCGGTTAGCTCTATCCTCGTCATCCAGAACCGGTATTCGTCGACCAGATCGTCGGCGTTGGCCAGGGACACCAGTATCTCTACGTCACCCGAGTAGTTGCTATCCCCGGCTACATCAAACATAATGCCAGAGCCTATTTTGCCATTAACGGCGCCCAGAAGGTTGTAGTCGGCATCGAAGCTAGTATTTTCGGTAACACTGGCAAAGTCAGCACCAGCTGCGGCGGTGACAATTGTTGCTGTGTCTACTAAGTAGGTGTAGGCAAATAAACCACTCGTCATCGCTAGCGTAAGCAAGAAAGCGCTTAGCAGCATCAGTCCTTTTCGTTTCGCATTTCCCTCCATTTTTTTATCCTCCTTTGCTTGTTGATTTAGATTAGCTCTAAATTTTGGTAGGCTTCTCATCGCCTACTCTGGCTATTATTTCAGGGCCGGTTTTCCATCAGGCTCAGTGATTCCGGCCACCTCTTTTTTTTATTTTTCACATTACCTTCACCTCCCTTGAATTTCCCCAAAATTGATTTTTTCGGTATTTAACTGACCAGGGATTTAAAGCGTTCCATCAGCTTTTCTTTGAACTCGTTGAATTCTTCCCTGGTCACATACTCCACACCCGGTTTGCCGGCTCTGGGCATTACACCGCTTTGCGCGGCCTCAATCACCTCGCGGCTGCGGTCATTCGCCACCAGCTTGTCCAGGATAAGGTTGAGGTGGTGGCGGATAATTTCCTCACTGAGATTCAGGGTTTTGGTGAGCTCCTCAAGTGGAGTCCCCTCGGTGATGTGGCGCAGAATATCATTCTCAACTGGCAAAAGGTGAGCCAGCAGGTCAGCCACTTTTTTGCCGATGGCGGTAAAGACTTCAAATTCCTCAACCACGTGGGCGGCAATTTCGGGTCTGAGCAGGGCTTCACTTATCGGTTGGGCTCCCTTGGCTACCTCCCGGATGAGGTTGACCACATCCTCCGGGTCGGCATCTTTGGTCAGGCAGGCGCTGGCCCCGCCCTTCATGCCTGAGTAGAGCTGCTCCTCATTTTCGCTATCCATAATCAAAAGCACCATCACCTCGGGCAGGTTCTGCTTCAGGCGACGGCAGGCATCAACACCGCTGAGTTTGCTGTGGTTGGCATTGAGGATAGCTATCTTGGGTGGCGTTTTTTCAATGAAGGCTAGTGCCTCTTCGTTTTCGGCGGACTCGCCGATGACATCCATGTCTTCCTCACCGGAAAGAGTGAAATGGATGCCTTCTCGAAAGAGCACTTGCCAATCAGCTAAAAATACAGTTATTTTTTCCATTTTTGGCTCCTCCACAGCTCGTTACGCTCATTACACTCTCAATCTAGCAGATGAATATAAAGATAGGCATAAAAAAGATAAAGAGTTTGTAAAGGTTATATTAAGGTTTTATAAAGAACTCAGGCCAGAAGAGCCTTTGGGGGGTGGTCAAGGGGGGGTGTTTCTTAAGCCGGCCGGACAAACTTGTAGCCCATACCGTGCTCGGTGACGATTATGTCGGCGGATTCACCGTTATCACCCAGCTTCTGCCGGATGTGCTGGATGTGCACCCGCAGCAGGTCTCTGGCGTCCTGGTAGTTTTCCCCCCATACCTTGTTCAGCAGGTTCTCGTGGGAAAGCAGACGCCCTTCGTTCTTGATCAGGTGATAGAGCAGCTTGTATTCGGTGGAGGTAAGCCTTACCGGTTTCCCGTCCACGGTGACCTCTTTACTGGCAAAGTCCACCGCCAGCCGGCCACTGATAAAGGGCCTCTCCTCACTTACCGGCAGTCCCTGAATCCGGCGCATTACCGCCCGCACCCTGGCGACGAGCTCAATATGGCTGAAGGGCTTGGTGATATAATCGTCGGCACCCAGCTCCAGACCGCGGGCGACATCGGTATCTTCTCCCCTCACCGTCAGCATTATTACCGGCACCTGGGAGAAGCGCCGTATCTCCCGCAGTACCTCGAAGCCGTCCATATCGGGGAGCCCGATATCCAGGATAACCATATCCGGGCTCTCGGCTTCGACCAGCTCCAGTCCCCGGGCGCCATCCTGGGCGGAGAGGACAGTGGCATTACTCCAGTGGAGCTGGAAGCAAAGCGAGACGACATCGGCAATCTCGGCGGCGTCATCGATTACGAGCGCTTTCATAGCTATATCTACCGATTATTTCAGGGGCAGGGAAAAGGAGAAGGTACTGCCCTGACCGGTGGCACTCTCCAGCCGGATATTGCCGCCGTGAAGCTCAACCAGGAACTTGGTGATGGCTAATCCCAGCCCGCTGCCTCTGCCCCCGGTGACCTGATAGTAGGGTTGGAATACCAGTGCTTGCTTCTCGGCGGGGATGCCCATCCCGCTATCAGCTACCTGAATCACCAGCCGGCCGTTTTCAGAGGCGGCACTTATTGTTATCCGGCCTCCCTCGGGAGTGAATTTGCTGGCATTGGTTAACAGATTAAGCATGACCTGTTCCAGATACTGACGGTCTGCCTTAATCGCGGGTAGTGAGTCCGGCAGGTTCAGGGTCAGGGATTGTCGTTTGCTCTTGGTAATCGGGTAGAACTCGGTGGTTACACTCTGGATAAGCGGCTCAACTTCAATGAGCTCCGGTTGAAAGGGGAAGTCCCCGGTGAGCAGCCCGGACATCTTGGCAAAGTTAGACAGCTTTTCATCCAGGCGGTGGGCGTTACGAATGATGTTTTCAATAAGTTTCGCCGGCAGGCTTTTGTCATCGGGATGTAGTTCATCAGCCAGGAGTTCAGCGGAGGCAATTATGGGGGTGAGGGAGGTTTTCAGCTCGTGGACCGTAGCCGAAACGAATTCCACCCGGTTCTTCCCTTGTCCCGTCATCGGTTCACCCTGTATCTCTGAAACTAGCTTGATTAGCATAAGCATAGTTCGCCAGGTGGCAAATGTCAAGGCTGGCCGATTCCCTTGACGTTTAGACTTAAGAATTATACAATTACACTCGGATGGCAGGGCTGAGAAATACGATGTCATCACTGTCGATGGTGGTCCGGCGGGCATCTTCGCCGCTTTAGAGCTGTCTCCGGCATCCCGCCTCAGTATCCTGCTTATCGAGAAAAGGAAGAAGTAGAGATGAGCAAGAATAGGGAACAATTTTGGGAAACACCGGATAGAGACCTGGCCAACTTGGCAAGAAGCCTGCCCCCCCTTCTCTTAGCTTCAGCCGTTGGCTTTGCTTTGATTTATGTCGCGTTTTTCATAATGGAACTGGCCATAGCCCAGGCGCAGACGGTCCTGGCCGCATACGATATAATCGCCACCCGTGAGGATGTGACATGGGCAATACACCTTACCTTCTTGCTTAGTGCGGCGCCGGCTATTATTCTCGGCTACTGGATAGGAAAAGTAACGCGGTGAGACGGCAAGACTTAGCCCGGACAGAAGAGAGCCGTTTTGGTTGACAGGTTATCTTCGGCAGTCTAAAATATCGTAGCAGGGCTATTAGCCACAGTTTTGTGGTAAGGCCATATGAAGGAGATGATGTTGTTTGGCCAGAGTAAGGGCTGATGAGAATGAGAGCTTTGAGAGCTTGCTTAAACGGTTTAACAAGGTGGTGCAGCAGGGAGGTATTCTAGCTGAGATTCGTCGACGGGAACACTTTGAGAAGCCCAGTGTAAAGCGCAAGCGCAAGGAAGCCGCCAAGAAACGCAAGAGTGCTCGGTCCTCGAGAAGAAGGTAGCCAGTGGAAGCAGAGAGTTCCCCTTTAAAACAGAAGCTAACGGATGACCTTAAGCGGGCGATGAAGGGTGGGGATCGGGTCAGGACTTCGGTTATTCGGCTCACTTTGGCGGCCATCAAAAATACCGAAATCGCCCGACAAGCCGGTCTTAATGACGGTGACATCCTGGGTATTATTGCCAAGCAGGTCAAGCAGCGCCAGGAAAGCATTGAGTCCTTCAAGCAGGGAAATCGCCCCGACCTGGTGGCTCAGGAAGAGGCGGAAATGGTCATTCTTAACGAGTATCTGCCTCAGCAGATGAGCCGGGAAGAGGTTATTGCCGAAGCCCGTCGGGTAATTGCGGAACTGGGGGCGGCGGGGCCTGGTGGCAAAGGCAAGGTTATGCCCCAGCTCATTGCCCAGCTCAAAGGCAGGGCTGATGGCCGGGTGATAAACGAGGTGGTCACTGAACTACTTAGTTAATGAAGGTGAATTATCTTCCTCTCCAAAGCAGTCTATTTGTGGCGGAGAGGAATTTTTTTTATAATTAATAAAAAGGAGGCAGCTTATGGGCATTGACAAGCGGATACTTGAGGAAGTCGCGTTAAGCGAGGCGGAGTATGACTTAATCGTCCGCCGGCTGGGTCGAGAGCCGACCATTACCGAAATTGGCATGTTCGGCTCTCTGTGGAGCGAGCACTGCGGCTATAAGCATTCCAAGCCTCTATTCCGGTTCTTTCCGGCGCTAAAAAAGAGGGTGCTGGCTGACATTGGCGCCGAGAATGCGGGGGCGGTGGCTATTGGTGGCGGGCTGGCGGTGGTGATGAAGGTGGAGTCCCATAATCACCCCTCGGCGATTGAACCCTATCAGGGGGCAGCCAGTGGCTATGGTGGGGTGGCCAGGGACATCCTGACCATGGGGGCTCGCCCGGTGGCGGCCATCAATTCCCTGCGTTTCGGGCCTTTAGATAACCCCCATAACCGCCATCTGTTCCGCCAGGCGGTGGCCGGCTTTACTGATTACATCAAAGAGCTGGGTATCCCCTGTGTCGCCGGGGAGGTCTTTTTTTCCGGCTCGTATTCGGCCAACCCGCTGGTTAATGCCATGTCGGCCGGTATCGTGGCGGTTGATAAAATGGTCAGGGCAAGAGCCAGCGGCGTGGGCAACCTGCTGATGATAGTTGGCGCCAGGACCGGCCGGGACGGTGTTCACGGCGCATCAGGGCTGGCCTCAAAGACATTTGAGGAGGAGCCGCAGACAAGCACTGCGGTTCTGTCCAGTGACCCCGTCATGGAGAAGCGGCTCATTGAAGCCTGCCTGGAGCTGGCGGGCACCGGCTGGCTGGTCGGTATGCAGGACCTGGGGGCGGCGGGCTTAACATCTTCCACTGTGGAAATGGCGGCCAGTGCGGACAGCGGCATTGAGATTGATGTGCTCAAGGTGCCCTGCCGTGAGGAAGGCATAACCCCCTATGAGATTATGCTCTCCGAAACACAGGAGAGGATGCTGGTAATTGTCAAGAAGGGGTATGAGGACAAGGTGGCCGGCCTGTTCCGGCGCTGGGGACTGGAGAGCAGTATCATTGGTCGGGTCACCGATGATGGACTGGCCCGGATTAAAGAGGGCGACAAGATAGTTGCTGAAGCCCCGGCCAAGCTGCTTACCGACCCGCCGATGTATCAATACCGGGTCAGCAAGCCGAAGTGGTTAAGTGAAATTCAGGTGCTGGAGCTGAAAGATATCCCTGACCTTGCCCTTAACCGGGCGCAATCGGTCTTTCTCCAGCTTTTGGCCTCGCCCAATATCTGCAGCCGGGAATGGATATTCAAGCACGCTGATGCCAGTGTCCAGACCGATGTTGTGCCTCCCGGTGGTGATGGCGGCGTGGTGCGGTTAGAAGGCAGCAAGCGGGCACTCTCGTTTACGGTAGACGCAAATGGGCGCTATTGCTACCTTGACCCTTACGCCGGTGGTTCTATCGCTGTGGCTGAGGCCTCCCGGAATCTGGTATGCACCGGTGCCCAACCCCTGGCGGTTACCGATAGCCTTAATCTGGGCAATCCGGAGAAGAAGGATGTCTATTATCAGCTCAAGGAGTGCATCCGAGGCATAGGCAGCGCCTGCCGCAAGCTGGGTGTCCCCGTTATCAGCGGCAATGTCAGCCTGTATAACGAGGCCAAAGCCGGGCCAATCTATCCCACGCCGGTGTGCGGCATGGTGGGTCTGATTGACGATATAGACTTGCGCTGTGATATCGGTTTCAGTGATGAGGGCAACCAGGTATTCTTACTGGGTGGTGACCTTGATGGCGGTGAACTGGGGGGCAGCGAGTACCTTGAACTGGTTCACGGTCTGGTCAGGGGGAGGCCCCGTATTGACCTGGCTCTGGAAAAGAGGGTGCAGACCTGTTGCCTGAAGGCTATCCGGCAGGGGGTTGTTGCTTCGGCGCATGACTGCTCTGAGGGTGGCCTGGCGGTTACGCTGGCTGAGTGCTGTTTGCGAAAGGGCTTTGGTTTTGAGGGGAAGGGGTGGCGGATTAAGGGCAGACTGGATGCCGCCCTGTTCGGTGAAGCCCAGTCTAGGATTGTGGTCTCGGTAAAGCCGGCAAAAGCTCGCCGGCTGGAGGAAATGGCGGCGGCCAGTCGCGTGCCGCTGACCAGATTGGGGGTGGTGGGAGGCAGACGGTTTACCATTGAGGGCTGCCTTGACCTTCCCCTGGAGCAGATTGATTCAGCCTGGCGGGAAAGCCTGGCGAAAATTCTGGCTTAATACTGGGCCAGGGCGCTCTCCAGCTCCCGCTTGAGGTGCGCCGTCTTGGTGCCGGAGTCGATTATATCCCAGGGTAGTTTCTGATTTATATCCCACCTCTGGTGGGCGTAGAAGTCAATGTCTAGCTGGCACTTTGCCACCGCTTGGCGCCAGCCGGCCAGGGAAAACTCCTCCCAGTTGGCCAGCACCTCGGCCAGTTTGGCATCGCCCCGAGACAGCACTGCCTGAATCTGGCTCCAGGCGGGGCTTTCTGCCTTGACTTTAATCCCCTTTGGCGGCAGCTTGTTTTTAATTAAAGACAAACGGTGCTTTAGGACAGGAAGCGTCGCCATGGGTAGCCACTGGAAGGGCGTGCCCGCCTTGGGGACAAAGGGCGCTATATTAAGGACGAGGCGGCAGCCGGTCTGCTTTTTATCCAGAATTTGCTTGCATTTAAGGGTCAGGTCTATCATGGCGGCGATATCCTCATCCGTCTCCGAGGGCAGACCGAGCATGAAATAGAGCTTGAGCTGTTTTATCCCCGGCCCGGCAATTTTGTCTACCGACTGCAGGATATCGTCCTCGGAGATGTCTTTTTTGATTACCCGGCGCAGTCGCGCCGACCCCGCCTCCGGGGCGAGGGCAATGGTGCGGGCACTACCCCTGGCCATTTCCCTCAGTACGGTGTGGGAGCCGGGTTTCATTCTCAGTGAGCTGACCGAGAGCTCCGCTCCCATCTGGCGTAGTTTGATAAGCAGTTCCTCTATCCGGGGGTGGTCGGGTACCGCTGCCCCCACCAGCCCCAGGCGCCGGCGATACTTCAGCCCACGCTCCGCCTCGGCGAGAATTTTATCTACCGGATGGCAGCGCATGGGGTGGAAGGCGTTTCTGGTCAGGCAGAAGCGGCAGCCCCAGTTACAGCCTCGCTCCACCTCAATCAGGTACAGGCCGCCCAGCTCGGTATCCGGGGTAAGTATCACCGAGCTAACCGTCACCTCGTCCAGGCTTGGCGCCCACTGGCGTTTAACCGGGGTATCGATAGGGTAGCGGGGCACATAGACGCCGGGCAGTCTGGCCAGCGCCTTGAGCAGTGCCACGCGCTTGCAGGTGATGCCCCCGCTTATTACCGGCAGCATTGCCGGCAGTATTGCCTCGGCTTCACCGATACATAAGCCGTCAAAGAAGGGGGCGAGGGGCATCGGGTTGGCGATGATACAGGGACCGCCGGCGATAACCAGCGGGTGGCTCTCGTCGCGTTCGGCGGCATAAAGGGGTATGCCACTGGTTTTCAGAGTCTGGACCACATTGAAGTAGTCAAGCTCATAAGAAACGGTGAAGGCGAGGACGGCAAAGTCACTGAGCGGTCGCTGCGATTCCAGTGAGATGATAGCCTGCCCTTTATCACCTTCCCCGAAAGCCCTTTCGGCGACGATATCCTGGTAGCTGTTCAGGTAGCGGTAGAGGGTGTGCAGCCCCAGGTTGGACATGCCCACATAGTAAGAGTTCGGGTAAATAAGGGCGATGGGGAGCCGGCCTCCCCAGTCTTTTAAGATTACCCCTTCTTCTCTGGCCAGCCTTCGTCTGGCCTCTTTGACTTCATCCCAGCCCATAGGCTATTTCCAGCAGCCCCGGAGCAACCGTCCGTCTATGGTTATCACTTTATCGGCTACCTTTCTTAGCTGCAGGGAGGTCCGCTCCTTACCGAAGAGGGCCACTTCCATATTCTTGCCGTTGTCCTTTACCGCCTGGATGGCGGGAACAAAATCGTTATCGCCCGCCACCAGGACGGCGGTATCATAATTGTTCTTATAACTGTGGGTTATCATATCGGTAGCCAGCAGGATATCCACCCCCTTTTCGTAGGGCGGGCTGTTCGGCCAGTTGTTATAAACCAGGCGCCCCAACCTCAGTTCGGTGTAGGGGATGGCACTCACCCCGGCGAAGAACTTCTGCTGGTTCTGGTAGCGTTCCGGTTCTTCCCGCCGCCCCACCTGGGCGTTGTAGTAATAGATTCTTATCAGCCGGCGCTTGTCCATCAGCTTGGTGCAGAACTGGCCGAAGTCTATGTCCGAGCGTTTAAAGAAGTGTTTCAGGGAGTGGTACATATTACTCCCGTCAATAAAAATCATCACCCTCTCTGACTTGTCTGCCATATTTCACCTCCCTTCTGGATTATCGTTATGTTTACTGGACTAATTATATAGCCTGATGGGGAGAATTGCGAGGGGGGGGATGCCAAAACAAGTGCCCTCTCCCTTTAGAGGAGAGGGCAAAAAATTGAAGTGCTAGGTGGGTATTCCCACCCTAGCACTTGGTATAACCGCAGCTGTGGCAGACGAAGCAGCCTTCCTGATAGGCGAGCAGTCCGCCGCAGTCGGGGCAGGGGCACTGTCCGGCCGGGCTGCGCGCCAGCCCGTAGTCCTCCGGCTTGGGCTTGCCATCATAGCCGGTGGTGTGCTTCTCCAGGACACTGGCGATGGCGTCAGCGCAGGAGAGAATGGACTTGCCCGCTTCCCAGGCAATATTGGGACAGCGGATACCCCTTAGCTGTCTCACTATTGAGCTGACATCTACCCCCGACCTCAGCGCCAGGGAAATGAGCCGGCAGGTGGCTTCCAGCTGGGCGGTGGCACAGCCCCCCGCCTTGCCCAGGGTGGAGAAGACCTCGCATATCCCCTCTTCATCCCAGTTCATGGTGACATACATATTGCCGCAGCCGGTGGTCACCTTCTCCGTTATCCCTTTGGTTGTCTTGTCCCTCTTGCGGGGAGTGCGCCCGGCGCCTTCAACCTTCTCCTTCTCTTTTTTACCGGTGGTCAGCACCTGTCCCTCACGGCTTCCGTCGCGGTAGATGGTTATCCCCTTCAGGCCCAGTTCGTAAGCCATCAGGTATACCTGGGCGATGTCTTCTTTGGTTGCCTCTTTGGGGAAGTTGACCGTCTTGGAGACGGCATTATCGGTGGACTTCTGGAAAGCCGCCTGCATTCTGACGTGCCACTCCGGGCTAATATCGTGGGCGGTGATAAATAGCCGCTTAACTTCGTCCGGCACCCCCTCTATCTCGTGGAGCTTGACCCCTGAGGCGAGCTGCTTCATCAGCTCCTCGGAGTAGAAGTTCTCTTTTCGGGCGACCTCATCAAAATGGGGGTTCACCTCGATGAGCTGGGCACCATCCAGGATATTTCGGGTGTAACTTAAGGCAAAGAGGGGCTCAATGCCGCTGGAGCAGCCGGCGATTATGCTTAAGGTCCCGGTGGGGGCAATGGTGGTGCAGGATGCGTTTCTTACCCGCGGGGCGTCGGGGGCATTGTAGATACTGTCCTCAAAAGCGGGGAAGACGCCGCGCTCTTTGGCTAATTCTGCCGAAGTCTGGCGTGCTTCGTTACTGACGAACTGCATAATATCGGCGCCGACCCCAAGCGCCTCTTCGGAGTCATAGGGGATGCCGAGCTGGATGAGCATATCGGCAAAGCCCATTATCCCCAGCCCGATCTTGCGCGTCTTTCGGGTCATTTTGGCTATCTGGGGCAGGGGGAACTTGTTGACATCAATGACATTATCTAAAAATCTGACCACAGTTTTTACGGTCCGGGCCAGCTTCTCATAATCAATCTCGGCAGTGCCATTACGGCTGCGGAGCATCTGGTTCAGGTTAATTGAGCCCAGATTGCACGACTCGTAGGGTAATAGCGGCTGCTCACCGCAGGGGTTGGTGCTCTCAATGCTGCCCAGTTTGGGGGTGGGGTTGTCCTGATTGATGCGGTCAATAAATACAATGCCCGGGTCGCCCGTTTTCCAGGCCATCGCCAGTATCTGGTCAAAAACATCTTTGGCATTGAGCTTGGCCACCGCCTGTTTGGTGCTCGGATTTATCAGATTATATTCAGTGCCCGCCTTGACCGCTTCCATAAACTGGCTGGTTACCGCTACCGAGAGGTTAAAATTAGTGAAGACAGCCGGGTCCTCTTTGGCGGTGATGAACTTCATAATATCGGGGTGGTCAACATTAAGTATGGCCATGTTGGCCCCCCGCCGCATTCCGCCCTGCTTGATGACATCGGTGGCGGTGTCGAAGGCGCGCATAAACGAGACCGGACCACTGGCGACACCGCCGGTGGAGCCGACCCTGTCTTTCTCCGGCCTCAGCCGGGAGAAAGAGAAGCCGGTGCCGCCGCCGCTCTTGTGAATGAGGGCGGTGTTTTTTACCGCCTCAAAGATAGACTCCATGGAGTCCTCAATGGGCAGGACAAAGCAGGCAGATAACTGCCCCAGTTCCCGCCCGGCGTTCATCAGGGTCGGTGAGTTGGGCAAAAAATCAAGGCTGGTCATGAGCTGATAGAACTCGGCTTCCAGGGCCTTGACATCCGCCTTCGGGTTGTAGTTAAGCTCGGCTGAGGCTACCGTCTGGGCAACCCGGCGGAACATCTCCTCCGGCGTTTCAATTACCTGCCCTTCTTTGTCCTTCTTTAAGTACCTTTTGCGCAGGACATGAAGGGCGTTCTCGGTGAGACTTAAGCCGGCGGTTGTCTCGGCTTTGGCCTTTAGTTTCACTCTCATTTCCATTTTTGGTTTGACCTCCTCTGGTGGCGCTGGTTCTCTGGCATCCAAAAATTCTTTCACTATGGACAGGATGTTAAAGTCTCTGGTCGAGCGCCGCTGGCGCTGGCTGAACTTGGGGACAAGGTGTTCCATCCCGGGCAGGGGCCGCTCGGCGCGTTCCCTTTCGGCCAGCTGCCGTTCCAGGTGTTCAATCACCTGCCGGGTAAGCTGCTCGATTTGCTGCCGGTCCGACATCCCGATGGACTCGGCGATGCCGAAGATTTCGCGGGCAATCTGGTTACGGTTGAGCCTTTTTTCGGGTTGACCTGATTTGTTCATCTCCGTCTCCGGCGCCGACTGCTGACCAGTTCGCCCGCTTTGACATCGGGCAGTAGCGGCAACTGGCTGGTAGCAGGCGCACTGGCTTCACTGCCGACCAGGGTGTCTAACTCCTGCATCAGGGCAGAGATGTCGGCAAAGTCGCGGTAAACACTGGCAAAACGGATATAGGCAATCTGGTCCAGCTTCTTTAACCGTTCCATGACCATATCGCCGATAATATCGCTCGGTATCTCCAGCTTGCCCAGCTGGTAGAGCTCAGCTTCAATGTCATCAACCAGCTTGTCCACGGTCCCGGTGGGCAGCGGCCGTTTTTCGCATGCCTTGCGGATACCACCCAGCAGCTTTTCCCGGTTAAACTCCTCGCGGCGGTTGTCCTTCTTGACCACGAAGAGGCTGGCTGGCTGCAGCCGCTCATAGGTGGTGAAACGTGAGCCACAGCTCAGGCACTGACGGCGGCGGCGCACGCTCTCGTCAATATCGCGGGAGTCAATCACCTTGGAATCGTTATAGCTACAATAGGGGCAATTCATCACATTTCCTACACTATATAGTGAAACAGGGTGATACTAACACAATATGTAGTGTTTGTCAAGGTTTTTTTGGGGGTAATTTTGGGTGGCTTATCCCTTCAGGTCAAGACAGAATTGACGCTTGCTTAATAGCTTGGTTAGAATGTATAGTCTATTAGCTGAATAAAGAGGTAAAAATTGTATCAAAAGACTGTTTTAGATAATAAGCTGCGCCTGCTTACGGCCAATATGCCCCATACCCAGTCGGTATCTATCAGTCTCTTTATCGGCATCGGTTCGCGATATGAGACTGATACCGAAGCGGGTATCTCCCATTTTATCGAGCACCTCTGCTTTCGAGGCACCGAAAAGCACCCCACCGCCCGCGAGATTGCAACGGCGATAGAGGGGGTGGGGGGAATGCTTAACGGCGGTACCGACAAAGAACTGACCACCTACTGGTGCAAGGTAGCCGTGCCTCACTTCGGGCTGGCCCTGGAGGTGCTGGCGGATATGCTGCTCAATTCCCGGTTTGAACCTCAGGATATCGAGAAAGAGCGCCGGGTTATCGTTGAGGAGATTAACATGAGTTTTGACTCCCCGCCGCAGCGGGTGGGCATGCTCATTGATGAACTCTTATGGCCGGAGCACCCGCTGGGGCGTGATATCGCCGGCAGTAAAAAGTCGGTTAATGCCATCAGCCGGGATATGATGCTGGGTTATGTGGCTGGTCAGTATCGGCCCGATAATACCGTGGTTGCCATTGCCGGTAACATCAAGCACGAGGCGATAGTAGCTGCCGTGAGTCAGGCTCTGGGTAACTGGACTAACCGGCCGCAACCATCTGAGTATGCTAATTTTCGGGGGCAGCTGGCGCAGCGGTTTTGCCTGGAGACGCGTGACATAGAGCAGGCCCACCTCTGTCTGGCCCTGCCCGGTTTATCGCTGGTCCACCCCAGGCGCTTTACCCTTGATTTGCTGAACATAATTCTGGGTGAGGGGATGAGCAGCCGCCTATTTACCGAGATTCGGGACAAGATGGGGCTTGCCTACAGTATTCACAGCTGTGTTGACCACTTTCTTGATTGTGGCTCGATGATAATTTATGCCGGGGTGAAGCCGAAGAACCTGGCAACCACCATTAAGGCTATTCTGGAGCAGCTCAGTAAGCTCAAGGACGAAATCCCTGAGGCGGAGTTGACCAAGGCCAAAGAACTGGCCAAAGGACGCCTGTTACTCCGTATGGAGGACAGCCGTAATGTGGCCGGCTGGATGGGTGGACAGGAGATTCTCACCCGGCGCATTCTAACTCCGGAGCGGGTGATGGCCTTAATTAATGCCATCACCGCTGAGGAGCTGAAGCAGTTAGCCGGGGAGTTGTTAATCAGTAGCCAGCTCCGCTTGGCCGTGGTTGGTCCGGTGACTGCCGAAGAACCGCTGGAAGAACTGCTGGAATTATAAAAATAGCCGCAGCCATCTGGCTGCGGCTATCTATCAAGGCGTTTTCAGTAGGGATTAGTACATCCCCTCCATGCCACCACCGGGCATGGAGGGTGCTTTTTCTTTCTCCGGAATATCAGAGACCAGCGCTTCGGTAATCAGCACCATCACGGCAATACTGGCCGCATTCTGCAGGGCTGACCTGACCACCTTGGTGGGGTCAATAATGCCCTTGGCCACCATGTCACCGAACTCGCCGGCTTCAGCGTCATAGCCAGAGCCGGGCTCGCTCTTCTTCACGGCATCGATGACCACCGAGCCGTCTTTGCCGGCGTTGATGGCAATCCAGCGAATCGGCTCCTCTACTGCCTTCCTGATGATGTCCACCCCGGTTGCTTCATCTCCCTCAACCTTCAGCTTATCCAGAACGGGGAGGGCATTGAGCAGGGCGACACCGCCTCCGGGCAGGATGCCTTCCTCAACCGCAGCTCGGGTCGCCGATAGGGCGTCCTCAACCCGATGCTTTCTCTCCTTGAGCTCAACTTCGGTAGCCGCACCGACTTTAATTACGGCGACGCCTCCAGCCAGCTTGGCCTGCCTCTCCTGGAGTTTCTCGCGGTCAAAGTCAGAGGTGGTCTCGTCTATCTGGACCTTAATCTGCTTGATTCTGGCCTTGAGTTCATCCTCACTGCCTTTACCCTCAACGATGGTGCATTTATCTTTATCGGCGGTCACCCGGCGGGCTCGCCCCAGGTCTTCTACGGTAACCGAGTCAAGCTTGCGGCCGACCTCTTCCGAGATGACCTTGCCGCCGGTAAGAATGGCCATATCCTCCAGCATTTGCTTGCGGCGGTCACCAAAGCCGGGGGCTTTAACCGCCAGCACATTGATGGTACCGCGCAGTTTGTTAACCACTAGGGTGGCCAGGGCTTCACCATCTACATCCTCGGCGACAATAAGCAAATTCTTGGTCACCTGGAGCAGCTTCTCCAGAGCCGGCAGCAGGTCAGCCACCGCTGAGATTTTCTTGTCGGTGATAAGGATATAGGGGTCTTCAATTTCGGCTTCCATCTTCTCGGCATTGGTGATGAAGTAGGGGCTGATATAACCGCGGTCAAACTGCATTCCCTCTACGAATTCGGTCTCATACTTTATCCCTTTAGACTCCTCAACGGTGATAACGCCGTCTTTGCCTACCTTTTCCATCACCTCGGCAATCAGGTTGCCAATCTCGGCGTCCTTAGCCGTAATGGTACCGACCTGGGCGATTTGCTCTTTACCCTTTACCTCGGTGGAAACCCGCTTGAGCTCGTCAATAACTGCCTGGGTTGCCTTTTCAATCCCCCGCTTCAGCGCCATGGGCTCGGCGCCAGCGGCGATGTTCTTAAAGCCGTTGGTAACGATGGCGTGGGCCAGCAAAGTTGAGGTGGTGGTGCCATCACCACAGTCGTCATTGGTCTTGCTGGCGGCTTCCTTGACTATCTGCACTCCCATGTTCTCAAAGGGGTCAGGGAGCTCGATCTCCTTGGCAATGGTAACCCCGTCGTCAATAATCGAAGGGGCGCCCCATTTTTTATCCAGTGCCACACAATGTCCCTTGGGACCGAGGGTTACCCTGACGGCATCAGCCAGGGTGTCGATGCCTTTCTTCAGGGCATGCCTTACTTCCTCATCAAAGATAATCTGTTTTGCCATTTTTCTCCTCCTAACTAAGCGAATTGGTTATTTCGGTTTTTTGGCCAGAATGTCACTCTCACGCAGGATGATATACTCTTCATCGTCAAACTTAATCTCGGTACCCCCGTACTTGGAGTAAATCACCCGGTCACCCACTTTGATGTCCATGGCAATGAGTTTGCCATCCTCGGCACGCCGGCCCGGACCAACCGCCAGAACCTCACCCTCCTGGGGTTTCTCCTTGACGGTATCCGGTATAACAATCCCACCTTTGGTTACTTCCTCTTTTTCGATGGGCTTGATTACCAGACGGTCGGCTAGCGGTTGAAGCTTGATCGCCATTTTAGTCTCCTTCCTCGTCTGAACCTCAATTATTTAGCAGTCTCTGGGAGAGACTGCTAATATTATAATAGCGCAAGCTGGCACCATGCCGCAACTCAGCGAAAGATTATTCACAGCCAGTATCAGTAACTTACAGGCTTTCTAAGACCAAAAGAAGCCTATATTCTCCATAAAAGTCTCTTTTTGTCCTGTATTCTCCCTTTTCCATTTATTTAGCTGGCCTGTCTTGCCTGTGGGACGTATTAATTTGGGGATAATAGCGCAGTATGCTATAATTTAATTGAGGTTAGCTATGTCGTGCTTTCCCAGCTTTAATCAATATCGTTATGAAGTTGCCCAGAAGGCCAAACAGATAAGCAAGGCTCAGCCGGGCACCTGGCAGGATTTTCTCTGTGAGCTGGTCGGACCGCTCAGTATGATACTCGTCGCCGCCGTGTTAGTGGTTGTCGCCATAGTGGCACGACAGCTGCTTGGCTAGTGTCATTAACCCCACCGCAAATTCCACGGCATATCGCCCCATTTACTCCCCCACCGCTTTAACCGGCTTACCCCAGCTTGAGGCTGGGGATGACGTCAAAGTCCAGGCTGTCTGCCCGGCCCGCTTTGAGCCGGTAGTAACCGCAGGCGGCAATCATGGCGGCGTTATCGGTGCAGAGTATCGGTGGCGGAATCAAAACCGGAATGGGCGAATTATCCACCAGCCGCTGGCGGAGCAGTTTATTTGAGGCGACCCCGCCGGCCAGCAAAATCTGCTTTACCCCAAGCTCTCTGGCGGTGGCTACGGTCTTGGTGACCAGGACATCAATCACCGCCTCCTGGAAGCTGGCGGCGGCGTCAGCCACTGATGAAATCTGGCCCGCTTCCGCCCGGCGGAGCAGGGCGGTCTTGAGGCCGCTGAAGCTGAAATCGTTGGTCCCCTTGAGCCAGGCGCGGGGTAACTGGATAGAGGCAGCGCCCTTTTCGGCGGCCTGCTCAATGGCGGGGCCACCGGGATAGCCCAGCCCCAGAATGCGGGCGGCTTTATCAAAGGCTTCGCCGGCAGCGTCATCCCGCGTCCTTCCCAGCACCACATAATCCCCGTGCCCCTTCATTAAGACCAGGTCACTGTGCCCCCCGGAGACGATCAGGCAGACTACGGGGAAATCAATAGTCTGATCAGTTAGCCAGTTAGCGTAGATGTGCCCCTCAAGGTGGTTCACCCCGCTGATGGGCAAATCATGGGCGGCGGCGACCGCCTTGGCCATATTCACCCCGACCAGCAGCGAGCCCGCCAGACCGGGGCCCATGGTGACGGCAATGCCATCGAGGTCACTCAGGCTGGCTTTAGCCTCAGCCATCGCCTTCTCCATAACCGGAATGATGGTCAAGAGGTGCTGCCTTGAGGCTACCTCGGGGACAATCCCGCCATAGCGGGCGTGGAGCTCCACCTGGGAGGCTATCTGGTTGGCTCGAATTTTAGCCCCGTCCGCCACCACCGCGGCGGCGGTTTCGTCACAGGAGGTCTCGATACCCAGAATTTGCATACATCAGGATTATAGCATAGATAATTTAGTTCTTTTGACACACCTGTGAGCCAATGATATTATTTGGCTACGGGGACTATCTTCAAGAGTGGGGTGAGCTATATGTCAAATATGGAAACACTATATTGGGTGCTGCTGCTGGTTCTTCTGGTTCTATCCGCCTTCTTTTCCAGCGCGGAGACAGCCTTTGTCTCCCTGCAGCGGGTAAAGGTTGAGCACATGGTCAGCACCGGGGTGAAGGGGGCAAAGCGGGTGTCCAAGCTGATTGAGTACCCGGAGAGGTTTCTCTCCACCATTCTGCTGGGCAACAATCTGGTAAACACGGCGGCGGCGGCCATAGCTACTGTTATGGCTGTCTCTTTCTGGGGACAAAAGCAGGGGGTGATAATCGCCACCGCGGCGGTGACTATTGTCCTGCTCATATTCTGTGAGACTGTTCCCAAGACCATGGCCGCCCACCACTCGGAAAGGATATCGCTGCTATTTGCCCGGCCAATACAGTTGATTGGCTGGTTATTTACTCCGGTGGTGGTGGTGCTGAGCTGGATAGCTTCCGCCTTCACCCGGCTGGTCGGTGGCACACCGGTAGCCCGGTCCATAATCAGTGACGAGGAGATTCGCACCATGATATCGGTGGGACACAAAGAGGGTACGGTGGAGGAAGAGGAAGCCGAGATGCTGCACAACGTATTTGATTTTGGCGACCGCCCGGTTCGTGAGGTGATGATACCGCGCCTGGAGGTGGTCTGTATTGAGAAGGGGTCCAAACTGGCTGATTTCCTGGCTCTGTACACCAAGTCCCCGGTATCCCGCTTACCGGTCTATGAGGAGAATATGGATAATGTGGTTGGCATTCTCTCGGTCAAAGACGTGCTTATGGCGCTGGCCACCGGCACTGTGGATAAGGATAGTCTGATTGATGACCTGATGCGCCCGGCTTACTTTACGCCGGAGACGAAGCTAATCAATGAGCTCTTTGCCGAGATGAGGGACAAGAACTTTCGGATGGCGGTGGTCATTGACGAGTACGGCGGCACCGCCGGCATCGTCAGCCTGAGCCGTCTGGTGGAGGAGATTGTCGGCCCGGTGGGGGACGAGCTGGCGGCGGCCGAAAAAGAATACGAAGCCATCAACGAGTATACCTTCCAGATTGACGGCGGCATGCGTATTGATGAAGCCAATGACGAGATGGAGCTGAATCTACCCGAGGGTGACTATGAAACAGTGGCCGGCTTTGTTTTGCACCTGCTCGGGCATATCCCGAAGCAGGGCGAACAGGTGAGGTATCAGAATTTGAAGCTGGTCATAACCAAGATGCGCGGGAGGAAAATCGAAGAGATTCTGCTGACCAAGAAAAGGCCACCCCGGGAAGCCAAGGCAGGGCCAGGCAAAGTAACCCCGGCAGAACCGGGCCAGGAAACCAAGGAAGGACCGGAGGAAGAGCCCGAAGGAAAAGATGCAGCGTCTGCGCGTTAGGTTTGCTCGAGGCGAAGAAGTAAAGTTCATCTCTCACCTGGATTTAATGCGGCTGTGGCAAAGGGCACTACGCCGTGCCGGCATGCCGCTGGCCTATTCCGAGGGATTTAACCCCCACCCCCGCATATCACTGGCGGCACCCCTGCCCATCGGGGTAACCAGCGAAGCCGAGCTAATGGATGTCCTGGTTCACAAATGGGTATCTCCCCATTTCTTTACCAGCGCTCTCAGCGAGCAGTTACCGCCGGGCATTGAAATCCGGCAGGTGTACCCGATGTCACTGACCCTGCCCTCGCTGCAATCACAGGTCCGCTTTGCCGAATATCGGGTTGAGGTGGAGACGGAAGAAAAAAACATTGAGGCCAAGCTTGCCTCTCTGCTCTCATTAAAGCAACTGCCGTGGCAACACCAGCGGGATACCGGCCCCAAAAGCTACGACCTGAGGGCGCTAGTTGATGACCTGTGGCTGATTAGCTCTCAGCCTTCCGGCGGCACGATAGGGATGAGGCTGCGCTGTGATAGTAGTGGCTCGGGAAGACCGGAGCAGGTTACGGCCGCCCTCGGTTTTAGCCAGTATCCCACGTCAATACAACGCACCAAGCTTATACTGGAAACGAGTTAGGTTAGATGGCCATTCGGGAAGAAAATCAGCAATCACTGGAGATGAAAGTATCGGGTTTTATCCGGGAGCATCAGCTGATATCGGCTGGAAAGCCGCTGGTGGTGGCTGTATCCGGTGGTCCCGATTCGGTCTGTCTCTTTCATATTCTGTTCGGCCTTCAAAAAGAGCTGGGGGTGAATCTTCATGTGGCGCACCTCAACCACCAGCTGCGCGGAGCAGAAGCAGCGGCGGATGCGCGGTATGTTGCCGGGCTGGCCCGGCGCCTGGCTATTCCGGCTACCATCGAGCAGCGCGATGTCAAGGCTTATCAAGCCGAGCACCGTCTCTCCCTGGAAGAGGCGGCCAGAGAGGTGAGGTATGCCTTTCTGGCTGAGGTAGCCGTGGCTATCGGCGCTGACCGGGTGGCGGTGGGGCACACTCTTGACGACCACATTGAGACGATATTAATGCACCTGATTCGGGGCACGGGCAGCCGGGGGCTGCGCGGGCTTCAGCCTAAGATTAGCTGGCAGATTTCGGGTGCCAGCCTGACCATAGTCAGGCCTCTTCTGTCAGTGAGCCGGGAGGAGACCGAGGGCTATTGCCGCCTTCATCAGCTCAGTCCCCGTATTGATAGCTCTAATCTATTGCTATCACCATTGAGAAACAGAATCCGGCACCAGCTTCTCCCTCTGCTTGAGGGCTATAACCCGCGCATCGCGGAAGCCCTGCTCCGCACTGCCGGCATCGCCGGCGATGACCTCGCCTTTCTGGATGGGGCGGTGGCTGAAGTATGGGATAAAATCGTCCAGAGGCAGAAGAAGGCAATTATTTTAGACAAAAAGGGCTTGCTTGAGCTGGCCCCCGCCCTCAAGCGCCACCTGCTCCGAGCCGCCATCGAAAGGCTAGTTGGTAACATCAAAGACATTGAGGCGCATCACATTGAAGAAATCATGGCTATTTTAAATAAGCCGGCCGGCAAGAGAAAATGCCTGCCCGGTGGCTTAATCTTTGCTGTGGAATATGACCGCTATTTGTTGAGTTCCGGCGAGGCAGGTTTGTCCCCCCTCCCCAGGCTGGAAGGTGAGTTCAATTTAAAGATACCCGGCGCAACCCGACTGCCGGGCTGGCAGGTAACGGCAACTATCTTAAATCGAGAGCAGTTGGCAGCCGCGGAGATAGATTTAACTGATAGCGATTTTACCGCCTGCTTTGACTTTGAGAAAATGGGTGATAAGTTAACGGTGCGTACCCGCCGGCGCGGCGACCGCTTTCAGCCGCTGGGGATGGGCCAGCCCAAGAAGCTGGGCGAGTTTATGATTGATGCTAAAATCCCCCAGGCCTGGCGGGGGCATGTCCCCCTTGTCTGCTCACCGGGCCAGATATTGTGGGTGGTCGGCTACCGCATCGACGAAAGGGTGAAGGTTACTGATAGCACCAGGCGGGTTCTGTGTCTGGAGCTGGAAAAGCAGCCCGGGTAATTGTTATCCGGCTTTAGATTTTACAGGATGCGCTTCAGGCGGGGGTTGGGGGTAATGCCCGGGATGCGGCCCCGTTTGGCCATTGGCTTACCGTCTATTTCGTGCAGGTCGGCGGTAAAGTCAATCGGCCTGGCGCCGCTGATATAGCGGCCGGCGCCGAAGCCATCAACCGGCGCCCCGTTCTCCAGAAAGTAGGTAATACGCTCCGGGTCAAGCCCGCCGCTGACCAAAATCTTGATATGCTTGAAGCCAGCCTGGTCCAGTCTGGCCCTGACTTCCTTGACCAGATCAGCGGTAACCCGCCCCCGTTCGGCAGGGGTATCCAGTCTTATGCCGCTCAGCTTCTTCCCCATTGCCTCAGCCACCCGCAGGCTCTCCTCAGCCTCGTCCTTGAAGGTATCAACCAGGGAGATGCGGGGCACTTCGGGGGGCATATATTTATCAAAGGCGACGGTGGCTTTCACAGTATCACCGAAGGCAATAATCATGGCGTGGGGAATTGTCCCTGACGGCTCAATGCCGGCCAGTTTAGCCCCGGCGATGCTGGAGCAACCGGTGCAACCACCAACGATGGCGGCGTAGTCCATTCTACCGGCGACCGAGGGGTGGACTCCCCTGGCTCCGAAGCTGATAATCGGTATTCCCCTGGCAGCATCGGCGCATTCCCGGGCGGCGGTCGCCCAGCCGCTGCAGTGGGCAAGAATGCCGTCAATGGCGGTCTCGTACATCCCGTAGCTCTGATAGGGAGCGGTGATGCGCAGCACCACTTCTTTCGCCGATATGCTGTCGCCCTCAGCCAGCGCCCATAGCTCTCGGTTATCTTTCGGTAGGACCCGCTCCAGCAGCGCCTTGACCTCCTCCATACCGCACAGTATCCCCGCCTGCTGGGGGAATACCTGCATGGTGGCTACCGGGTTAATCCCTTCCTTACGCAGTATTTCCACGGTGCGGGCAAAGTAAACATCGGCTGTCTCCCCGGAAATAATATCTTCATCGGGTTCAAATTTGGGTAACTTCACTGGGCACACCCCCTATCTGGTCAGTTTGGCGCCGAGCACCTTCTCCATATGCTCCAGGGCAAATTCGTGCATCGCCTCATCCGGTGAGGCAACGCAGTCGAGGGGTACCTCCACTTCGTAGTCACGGTTACGGGCATCGGCGACGGTATGGAGCACGCAGATATTGGTCAGCACGCCGCAGATAATTAACTTCTCCGGCTTGAGCTCGCCTAGCTTTGTCTCCAGGGCGGTATCAAAGAAACCGCTATAACGCCTTTTGGTTAGTATCTCCCCGGCATATTTGGCTAGTTCCGGAATAACTTCGGTCTCCGCAGTGCCGGCAATGCAGTGCGGGGGGAACATCTTGAATTCAGCGTCATCGGGGTCATGCCGGTCGCAGATGAAGAAGACCTTTGAGTTCCGGGCGAGCCCCTCTTCCAGAAGGCGTTGAATACTGGGGATGATGCGGCGGGCTTTGGCGCCGATATACAGGGGATAGCCCTCCTCAAGGAAGCCCCTCAGCATGTCTATCACCAGAACGGCATTAGCCATCACCCACCTCCCTGGCTAAATACTGCCTCAGTTTGGCGGCTAAATCAAGCGGGTCGCTGGAGATGATACTCTGCGCATAAATCTCCATACCGCCCACATCCGAAGCCCGGCTGCTGAGGTCGCCCCGGTCAAGAAGCCGGACCAATACCGGGAAGCCCGCCCAGCTCTCTTCGGTTTGAGCGAGGGGTGGGGTTATCAGGCTGAGATTGAAAGACGTCACCCCCAGCCGGTCCCGGAAAAAGGTCAATACCTCATAGATTCTTTCCTTGAGAGAAAGATTTAGCTCTGCTGACATTAAAATAATCTCATTATTTTTGAAAGGGGTCAGGTGAGTAAGTATTTTAACCCCTTTCTTCTCCAGAGCACAATCTATAAGCCGGTGAATCTGAAACAGGTCGGCAAAGTAGTTTGAGCCGTAATTCTGCTGGTAGTTCAGGGCGGCCTGGCGCAGCCCTTCAATGCGGGCATAATGCCGGTTAGTGGTCAGCATCACCTGGGCATGCCCGTGATGAATTGAGGCCCC
>DATKYY010000078.1:0-7427 GCA_035528295.1 Dehalococcoidales bacterium
AAAGTGCTTATCAATCAACCCGACGATGATTTTCTCATCAACCTTGGCGGTGCCAAAGGTCTCAAACGAAACCGAAAGGGGGTGGGCAACACCAATAGCATAGGAAACCTGGAGCTCCAGCCGCTCGGCCAGTCCGGCAGCGACGATATTCTTGGCAATATAGCGGGCGGCATAGGCGGCCGAGCGGTCAACCTTGGTCGGGTCCTTACCCGAGAAACAACCGCCGCCATGGCGGGCAATTCCGCCATAGGTATCAACCAGAATCTTGCGCCCGGTAAAACCGGTATCAGATACCGGACCGCCGATGACAAAGCGCCCGGTAGCATTTACGTAAAACTTGGTGTCGTTATCCAGCATTGAGGCGGGTATCACCGTTCGGATGACCTGCTCGGTGATGTCCTGCTTAATCTTATCCTGGCTGACATCAGGGTCATGCTGGGCACCAATGACCACGTTGTTAATTCGCTTGGGTACGCCATTTTGATACTCTACGGTTACCTGTGATTTGCCATCGGGGCGAAGGTAAGGCAGGATGCTCTCTTTTCGCGCCTGAGCCAGGCGCTGACACAATTTGTGCGCCAGGGAAATGGGCAGGGGCATAAGCTCGGGAGTCTCGTTGCAGGCAAAGCCGACCATCATCCCCTGGTCACCGGCGCCGATTTTATCCATCTCATCATCCGAATGTGCCTTCGCCTCCTGTGATTTATCCACGCCCAGGGCAATGTCACTGGCTTGCTCCTTGATGGAAACTATTACGCCACAGGACTGATAGTCGAAGCCATATTCGGGGCGAACATAGCCGATATCACGGACTACCTGCCGCACCACCTGGGCAACTTCCACATAGCACTTGGTCGTAATCTCACCCATCACCACCACCAGGCCATTGGTAACCCCGGTCTCGCAGGCTACCCTGCCGTAGGGGTCTTTGGCCAGTATGGCATCCAGTACCGCATCCGATACCTGGTCACAGAGCTTATCCGGATGCCCCTCCGTCACCGACTCCGAGGTAAGCAGGTATTTGGGCGAGCTAGCAAAACTGTTGGTCAAGTTTCTCCTTTCTATGTCCCTTCTTCCCAGCTGGTCAGGTATTTCTCCTGTTCAGTGGTCAGACTATCAACACCGATGCCCATCGACTTCAGCTTCAGCCGGGCTATATCTTTATCAATTTCCCGGGGCACCGCGTAAACCTCTCTCTCCAGCTTTCCCTTATTCTTGAGCAGATACTCCAGAGACAGCGCCTGATTGGCAAAGCTCATATCCATCACACTGGCCGGATGTCCCTCGGCGGCGGCCAGATTAATCAACCGCCCCTCCCCCAGTAGATAGATGTGCCGCCCGTCCTTCAGGGTGTAGTCATCCACAAACGACCTTATCCGCCGCTTGCTTTTGGCCAGACTCTCCAGAGCCGGGATATTAATCTCAACATTGAAATGCCCGCTGTTAGCCAGGATGGCGCCGTCCTTCATCACCTCAAGGTGCTTCTTGTCAATTACGTTCTTGCCCCCGGTGATGGTAATGAAGACTTCACCCACCCGGGCCGCTTCTGTCAGTGACATCACCTGGTAGCCGTCCATAACCGCCTCCAGAGCCCGCACCGGCTCCACCTCGGCGACAATCACCTGAGCCCCCATCCCCTGGGCTCTCAAAGCGGTACCATGCCCGCACCAGCCGTAGCCACAGACCACCACCTTTTTCCCCGCCCACAGAATATTGGTGGCACGGGTAATACCGTCAATCGTGCTCTGGCCGGTGCCGTAGCGATTATCAAAGAGATACTTGGTCTGGGCATCATTGACCGCAATCAGGGGGTATTTCAGCCTGCCGGCCTTCGCCAGGCTGCGCAGCCGGGTGACACCGGTAGTCGTCTCCTCGGTGCCGCCGATGACATTCTTAATTAGCTCGGTCCGCTTGGTGTGCAGGGTGGTCACCAGGTCAGCACCATCATCAACGGTAAGCTGGGGATTGTGGTCCAGGGTCAGATTAAGGTGCCGGTAGTAGGTTACCTCGTCTTCCCCCTTGATGGCATTGGTGGGAATACCGTATTCCACCAGGGCGGCGGCGACATCGTCCTGAGTGCTCAGCGGGTTGGAGGCACAGAGCACCCCCTCCGCCCCGCCATCCTTGAGGGCGAGCATCAGGTTGGCCGTCTCGGTGGTTACATGGAGGCAGGCCGAAATCCTGACCCCCTGGAACGGCTTCTCGCGGGCAAACCTTTCTTTAATCAGCCTCAGTACCGGCATCTGCCGGTAGGCCCACTCGATTCGCTCCCTGCCCTCACCGGCTAACGCCGGGTCTTTAACCTCACCTCGCGGCTTGCCCATATTCCCCCCTTTTTATCTCAATCCACGCTGAATTTAGCCATAACCTGTCGGACGGTCTCACTCACCGGCCGTGAAGTATCAATTATAACATAATTTGCCTCTAAAACCTCAGTCACCGCTTCAAATTGGCGCTTCTGCTCTTCAAAAATTTCCCAGCGCCCGTCGGATACTGTCCCCTGCTTCAGTCTTTCCGTCAGACGCTCCGGGACAATTTCTTCCGCCAGAGCGCACTCTATGACAAAGAAGTCCGCCTTCGTCTCTTCAGCCAGCCGCTTCGCCTTTAGTCTATGCTCAGCCCTGATAAAAGAGGCATCAATAATGACCGAGCCACCCTCAGCCAGGATAGTTTTGGCTTCATCGAGCATGGTGTCATAGGTCAGGCGGGAAAAATCGGCCGAGTAAATGCCGTGGTCAAACTCCTCAAAGCGGTGCTCGGTCAGCGGGATAGCCCCCAGCCGCTTGCGGGTAATATCGGAGTGGATAGCCACCAGCCCCAACTGTCTGGCCAGGGCCTGAGCCAGGACCGTCTTGCCGGCGCCCACCAGACCGACGGTGATAAACAGGGCTGGCTTTGGCCTTAAGTAGGCGTGGGCTAAATCAAAATAGCTCCGGGCGGTCTCCCGAACCGGCTCTTTCTCCTTAATATAGGGGTCATCAAGCTGGAAGCAGGCTACCTTGCCCCGCACATAGGCCCGGTAGCACTTGTAGAAATCAAGCAGCCGGAGCAGCTCGCTATCCCGGCTCCGGGCGACATAGGCCTTAACAAAGCTACGGGAAAGGTCAGCCCGCCCGTAGTGGTCCAGGTCCATCGCCAGGAAGGCGACCTCCGAGGCGACATCAGAGTAGCGGAAGCGGTCATTGAACTCAATGCAATCGTAGATACAGATGCCATCTGAGAAGCAGATGTGGGCGGCGTGCAGGTCGCCATGGCAGTCCCTTATCCTGCCCTCTTTAACCCGTTTCTGGAACAGCGAGGCGTTCTGGGCAATAAAGCCATCGGTATAGTCCTTAATCTGCCCATATTTCTTTTCCGAAATGGCCTTGCTAATATACTTTTCGGTCTGGGTGAAGTTCTCCCCGGTATTCTGAGTAATCGTATCCAGACCGCCAAACTGACTGATAGTATCATTGGTCTCGGCCCGCCGGTGAAACTCAGCCAGCCTCTCCGCCACCCCGGCTATCATCTCCGTTGACACCTGATTCCGGTCCAGAAGCGCCGCCATAATCTTTTCCTGGGGCAGGCGGCGCATCCTGACGGCATACTCAATAACCTCGCCCTGACCGCCAATAACGATATCACTTTTGTCCTGAGTGATTGAGACGACACCGAGATAGGCATCGGGGCAGAGGCGCCGGTTGAGTTCAACCTCCCGCTGGCAGTAGAATTTACGCTTCTCCAGGGTGGTATAGTCGAGATAGCCCAGATTAACCGGCTTCTTTACCTTATAGACCAAGTTATCGGTCAGGAAGACGAAGGACATCTGGGTCTGCACCAGCTCTATTTTTGGTGGATTTTCCGGGTAGGCTTTCGAGTTCAGTAAGGCTTGAACCAGCTCCGGTAACGGCGACATAGTGTCTATCTCACTCCCCCAACCACTCTTTTAGCTCGGCCAGCACCGGCTCATGGTTATCCCTGGTTACAGTGAGCAGCTTCACCCGGGGCTGGCGCTTGATGGCATCCGCAAAGGGATTAGGATTGAGCATAATCGTGCCCAGGACCCTCTTGCCACTGCCAATTATCTGCCCGATGGCTTCCCGGAAGTTTGCCGAGAACAGCTCCATCTTGCCGATTTCATCAATAACCACCAGGGCACACTGCTCGGCGGCCTGACGGAGCGCCGAAACACCTGTCTGGTCTAAACTATCTATATCAACCCCGTACTTGCTCACCCGGTACGGGCTGCGAATATTAATGTGAGCCAGTATAGTTGTTTGGCCGTCCAGGGTAACCAGCCGGAAGCCCTCCCTCACCCCCCGGGTTCGTATTTCCTCGGTATAAAACCCGCCGGCTCTACCCTTCATCCCGGCCAGAGCCTGCTTGATAAGGCTCGTCTTCCCCGTCCCCGGTCTCCCGGTGAGGAGATAAACCAACTTCATTTCTCCCCTTCAGACCGGGGGGCTTGCTTTCTCTTTATCTCCAGCTTCTTTCGCTGGCGCCGATGCTTGAAGATGGCTACCATTCTCTTCTTGTTCATGGCTAATAATATAAATCCAGACTAGCCTTTCCCGCCACCATATACCGTCACAAAGCGGGCAAAGGAGCGGTCAAAGGTCCGCTCCACTTCATTGGGAAAGACACAGGCGGGAAGCTCGCTAAAATTCAGGTGATAGGATATGCACTCACAGCACTTGCCCTTCCGGGAACAGGGCTCATAGGTGCAGTTGCACCTGGCTTTATTGGCTTCAATCTGGCATTCCATACCTTGCTCCCCTTCTAGCCATAGCGCTTTCTTATCCTCGCCGATAGCTCGGTCAGCAGCTTCAGGGCTTGCTCGGCAGCATCTTCACTACTTATCAAACCCAGCCCGCAGCTGGGAGTAAGCAGCCCCTGCTTAATCAGCTGTCTGAACTCAATGTTATGTCGAGTAAATGGCGCTATCGCCTCCTCCAGGCGGTCATGGAGGCTGGCCGCCGATTCTTTAGCCAGAGATTCTTCATCGTTGGGCACTATCCCCCAGGCAACCGCCCCACCCCGGTCCAGAAATTTTTTGACTTCCGCCGGATAAAGGCTGAGCGACCGGGCATAGTGATAGGCATCAAAGCTGATAATATCAGTCCTGGTTTCCAGCAGCACCGACCAGTCGGTATTGCCGCAGCAGTGGACTCCCTTAAGCCCCTTGATACCGGCGAAGACCCTGTCCAGCAAGGCGACGACCCGCTCTTTGGCAAAGGGCACCGCCGCCGAGCCGAAGGCAGCCATATAGGGCTCGTCAACCAAGATAATGGTATTTCTGCAGAGCCGGCTCAGCTGCTTCTCCTGCCAGCCCGCCTTCAGCCCCAGAAACATGGCGACCGCATCCTGAAAGTTGTCGTCGTAGATTATCGCCCGCCCCGTCTCATCGGGAACGGTCAGCCCCCAGGTAATTGGTCCGGTGACCTGCCCCTTAACCGCCAGCGGCGATAGATTCTTCAATCCGAGAAAGGCATGAAGCCCGGCGGCATAGTCAGGGCTGATGGCGTATTTAGCCACATCCTTCTCTTCACCATAGGCAGTGAGAAGCTCGGCAAGGGGCTTCGCCCAGTCCTGATTATGGTCAATATAGACGCCGCCCTCTTTTGCCGGCACCACCCCGGGAAAGCCCTCGCTGAACTGGACATACATATTCTCCAGCGGCGAGCGCTGGGGTAGCTGGGGCCAGGAGGGGAAGTCCCTGAGGTAACGGGTAATCAATGAGCATGCCGCCTTTGGGTCGGTATGGGGCATACTGCCGATAATGGTGGCTCGGCAGCCAAATTCAATAGCAGGCATAAGCCGGTTAACTCTCCTTACTTTTCACATACTTGCCGATTATCAGGGCTAGCTTTTTCTTCACTTCGGGCGGTATTGCCTCCGGTACGGTGACAATTGCCGTCGCCAGGGCGTGGGCGCACTCACAGTCGCGCTTCTTGGGTATCCGGCTCACCGCCAGCTTGATAATCCGCTTGGTATTATCCATATTCTTACTCATGGTGTTTAAAATGAGCTCGATGGTCACCGGCTCGCTTCTCTCCAGCCAGCTATCGTAGTCAGTGACACAGCCGATAACGGCATAGCAGATTTCGGCTTCCCGCGCCAGCTTGGCTTCAGGTAGCGCCGTCATACCGATAATATCCGCCCCCCATGAGCGGTAGAGCCTTGACTCGGCCCGGGTGGAGAAAGCCGGCCCCTCCATACAGACATAGGTGCCACCAAGATGAACCTTAGTCCCCACCTCCTGCGCCGCCTGATAGATAATCTGGCTTAAATTGGGGCAAAACGGGTCGGCAAAGGGTATGTGGGCGACGATGCCCTCGCCAAAGAATGAATTTACCCTGAGGCGGGTGCGGTCAATTATCTGGTCCGGGATAAGTAGCTCTCCCGGCTTTATATCTTTCTTAAAGCTCCCCGCCGAGCAGACGGCGATGATATGCTCCACCCCCAGCGACTTCAGGGCGTAGATATTGGCTCTCACCGGCAGCTCGGTGGGCATGATGCGGTGCCCCCAGCCGTGGCGGGGCAGAAAGGCAATCCCCACCCCCTCCAGCCGGCCCACAATTAACTTATTGCTCGGCTTGCCGAAGGGAGTATTTATCTCAACTTCCTCAATATCGGCCATCCCCTCAATATCATAAAGTCCCGTCCCCCCAATCACCCCAATCTTAGCCTCAGGCATCAAGAACCTCCTTCACTTACAGACCTTATTAATCCCCTCCCCGTATGGCGGTTTAATTATACCACTCTCGGTTATGATGGCAGTTATGTACTTATTCGGGGTGACATCAAAGGCGGGGTTCTGCGCTTTGATGCCGGCGGGGGCGATAGCCACCCCCTGAATATGGGTTACCTCATCCTGGCTCCTCTGCTCAATGGGGATTTCCTCCCCCGTTTTAAGCTCAGGGTCAATGGTGGTGGTGGGGGCGGCAACATAGAAGGGAATCCGGTGCTCTTTAGCCAGCACCGCCAGGGTGTAGGTGCCGATTTTGTTGGCGGTGTCGCCGTTGCCGGCGATGCGGTCAGCGCCGACAATGACGCAGTTAATGTCGCCCCGCTGCATAAAATAGCCCGCCATAGAATCGGTGATGAGATTAAAGGGAATGCCCGCTTTCTTTAATTCCCAGGTGGTGAGGCGCGCCCCCTGTAATAGCGGGCGGGTCTCGGTGGCCAAGACCCTGATTTTTTTGCCCTGCTCAAAGGCGCGGATAATCACCCCCAGCGCGGTGCCGTAGCCGGTGGTGGCCAGCGGTCCGGTATTGCAGTGGGTCAGGATAGTAAAGCCATCTTTAATCAGCCCGGCACCGGACTCGCTTAACTTTCGGGTCGCCTCCGCCTCTTCATTGTGTATCCTGATGGCTTCCGCGGTAAGCGCCTTTTTAATCTCATCAATACTTTTCCCAGATTCAGCCACCTGCTTCATGCGGCCAAGC
>DATKYY010000079.1:0-5491 GCA_035528295.1 Dehalococcoidales bacterium
CATCCTGGCCGAAAGCCCCCACTCCCTCACCGCCGCCCAGAAGAACGGCTCATCAAAATAGAACTCAACCCCGGTCTCCTCGGCCGCCTGACAGGCCAGCCTTATGGCTTCGCCATACTGCTCAGGGGTGAGTAATTCTTCAGGATAGTACTGGCAGGGCTTAAGGCCGATAAATGTTACCCTGGGCACGCCGATAGAGCGCGCCAGCGCCATAATGGCCGGTATCTCGGTATAGTTCTGCTTCAGGATGGTGAAGTTGATTGCCTCCAGCAGCCCCTCTTTAGCGCACTGGCGGGCCGACTCAACCACCTTATCAAAGTTAGCCCCCTGCCTGATTGACTCGTAGGTGGCCGGGGTGGCGCCGTCAATGCTTATCATTACCCTTACGCCCAGCCTTTTGAGCTTATTGATTATCTCCGGGGTGAGCAGCATGCCGTTGGTAATCAGATGGGTCTCCAGCTGCTTTTGCTGCATCAAGGCTAACAGCGAAAAAAGGTCTTTCCGGAGCAGCGGCTCGCCGCCCTCAATGATGACCCACTCCGGCTTCAGCCCGGCTATCTCACTAACCAGCCTTTCGGCTCTCGGCAGGGAAAGCCCCTCCTCCGCCATGCCCCGGCAGTGGCGGCAGCTCAGATTGCACCTGGCGGTTATCGCCCAATCAATAAAATAAGGGGATTGCTCCTGGCTCATGGAAAATTTCCTCGGTTTTCGGCTCGGCTTGCTTAGGCAGTATACCCGATTGAGGGAGGCGAAATCAAACCAGTTCGGAGTTGTCGGCTGGCGCTACCTCTGCTATGCTTGGTTAAAATGAACGAAGCAGCCAGCCACACCGGTTTCAGGATATCCCGCCCTATTGACTACATCAAGATAACTATCTTTGGCTTCGGCCTGGCTGCCCTCTGGGCCAGCCTGCACAGCATTATTTTGCCCATCCGGCTGCTTGACTTTGTCACCGAGCCCGAGAAGAATACCTATCTCGGCCTGCTCACTTTCACCGGCTTGATGCTGGCGATAATAATCCAGCCCATCGCCGGCGCCATCAGCGACCGCTCCGGTCTGGGCTGGGGGCGGCGGCGCCCCTATATCCTTATGGGCACACTGGCGGTTATATTATTCCTGCCCGGTCTGGGACTGGCCGGCAGCTATCTGGCCCTTTTCCTTATCTACTGCCTGCTCCAGGTCAGCGGCAATGCCGCCCAGAGCTCCTATCAGGCATTTATTCCCGACCTTGTCCCGGAGCGAAAGCGAGGCATGGCCTCCGGAGTGAAGACCCTGCTGGAGATAGCCGGCGGGGTTGCCCTGCTCTATCCCATCGCCTTCTTGATGGACCGCTACCACCCCGGTCAGGAAGCCTCCTGGTTATGGCTGGCGCTGGGGGCGCTGGCGGCTGTCCTGTTCGGGGTCACCGTAGCCACCATGCTCGGCGTTAAAGAAAGGGCCGGCACCGGCGCCCAACTGCCATTACTGCCCACTCTGTATAAGAGCTTTAAGATAGATATTAAAGCCAACCGTGATTTTGTCTGGTTTCTGATATCCCGCCTGCTTATCCTGATGGCATTCACCACCCTGCAGACCTTCGCCCTCTATTTCCTCAAAGACGTGGTTGGGGTGGCCAACCCGGCGACGGCAACTGCCCAGTTTTCCATAGTAGCCGTGCTCGGCATGCTGGCCGTGGTCTACCCAGCGGGGCGTCTGTCCGATAGAGTGGGCCGGCGACCGATTGCCGCCGTCTCCCCCCTGGTTGGTGCCTTGGGGATTAGCCTGATTTTCCTGTTTCAGCAAAACCACCTGGTTATTATCTTCAGCGGCGGTCTGGTAGGAGCCTCTTTTGGCGCCTTTATGAGCAGTAACTGGGCACTGGCTACTGATTTGGTGGGTAAGGGTGAGGAGGCACGCTACCTCGGTCTGACCAATCTGGCTACCGCCGGCGGTGCCGCCCTGGCCCGCCTCATCGGACCGGTGATTGATTTCTTCAACGGCTATGGCTTGAGTCGGGGTTTCGACCCCACACTGGGCTATCAGGTTATGCTGCTGGCTTGCTTTGTCTATTTTGTTACCGGCTCGGCACTGCTGCTGAAGGTTAGGGAGCGTCAGCCGAAGTAAGGCGATATCGCCTGCCACCCCAGAGCGGCCAGCACCACCAGAGTCACGTATAACATGGTCCGGCCCAGCCAGCAGATAAGGACGAACTTCCACAGGGGGAAACGGAGCGCGCCCGCCGCCAGGCCGACCAGGTCAAAGAAGAGAGGCACCAGGGTGAAGATAAAAATGGCGACAACCCCCCACTTCCCCACCCATCTCTCCAGCTGGCTGTATCTTTTCTGGCTCTGCACAATCGCCCGCCCGCTGTAGCCGGCCATGTAACCGACTATCTCCCCGATAGCCGCCCCGGCGCCACCCAATAGGCCGACGATGACCGGAGCAGCCAGGCTGGCCGTGGAGTGATATAAGAAAACACCCAGCCCGGAGAGTATGGGCAGCACTATACCGGGCAGGAGGACAGAGGCATTGCCGATGAGGCTGATTAAAAAAGCCCCCAGATAGCCGTAGCCCTTCAGCTCGGCAACTATCTCCGGGTTCCGCCCGCAGTAGTAGAGGGTAACGCTAATGACAATGACCAGGAGCAGGGTCAAAAGAGGGATAATCCTTTTCCCTGCCGAGGCTTTTATCCCGGTCTCACCGGGGCTGCCAGTACTATTTACTCTGCTCATCTTGTCTTCAGTAGTTGCTGCCATCGTCTTGTCGGCTAAGTCTGTCTCTGCTATACTTTAATACTGTGCCCCCATCGTCTAGAGGCCTAGGACGGCAGCCTTTCAAGCTGCAGACAGCGATTCGAATTCGCTTGGGGGCACCAGCTATTTCAGCCTGCCCTCTAGCTTGCGGTAGGTTTCCTCCAGCGCGGCACTGACCACCCTGGTCTCGGCAACAACCGCCATAAAGTTGGTATCACCGGTCCAGCGGGGCACAATGTGGGTGTGAAAGTGGTCAGCAATGCCGGCACCAGCCACCGCCCCCGTATTTATGCCGATATTAAAACCCTGAGGTTTAAAAACTTCTCTCAGTAAGCGGACACCGCGGCTTACTATCTCAAAGTGCTCGTGAAGCTCTTCAGTGGTCAGGTCTTCCAGAGTAGCGATATGGCGATATGTGGCTACCATCAGATGCCCCGGATTGTAGGGGTACTTGTTCATGATAACAAAGTTTTTATCCCCCCGATACAGAATGTAATTCTGGGCATCGCTATCCTGTTTCGGTTTTTCACAGAGGATGCACCCCTCTTCTTTTTCCATCTGGATATACTCAAGTCGCCACGGCGCCCAAATTTGCTTCACTTTATTCTCCTTAGCCGGCATCCAGTGTTATTTTAGTCGGCTACGGCGCCGACGTCAAAGGGCTGATTGTAAAAAATAGGGCTTTGCTTTATAGTTACATCAGTGGTCAAAGAGAAAGAACCATCGGTTGATAGTATAACCTTTCTCGGCACAGGGGGAGCCAGGGTGGTGGTAGCCAACCAGATTCTAGCCTCAGGTGGCCTGTGGCTGAATCTAGCCGGCAGCCAGATACTGGTCGACCCCGGCCCGGGGTGCATTGTCCAATCGACCAAAAGAAAACTAAGGGCGGAAAAGCTGAGCGCCATCATCCTATCCCACCGCCACCTGGACCACTCCGCCGATGTCAACATTATGATTGAGGCGATGGCCCAAAGCGGTTTCCGGCAGCATGGCTGGCTATTCGCCCCATCTGATGCCCTGGGGAACGAGCCGGTTATCTTCTCCTATCTCAAGAGCTACCTGGAAGGCATTGAGGTCTTACAGGAAGGCAAGAGCTACTCTATCGACAACGTTTCTTTCAGCACCCCCATCCGGCACATCCACCCCGTGGAAACCTACGGCATGCTGTTTAAAACCGCCGAGCATACTTTATCTTATATTGCCGATAGCCGTTATTTTGACGGCCTGTGCCAGAGCTATGGCGGTGAGCTGATTATCATCAATGTCGTCTTTCTGGAAGCGGGACGCCCCTTTGACCACCTGTCCGTGCCCGAGGCGAAGCAAATCATCACTGAGTTAAAGCCCAAAGTAGCCATACTGACCCACTTCGGCGCCAGCATGTGGCGGGCCAAACCGTGGCAGATAGCCCAGCAGCTGTCGCAGGAGACCGGAATCAGGGTGCTGGCGGCCCGCGACGGCATGAAGTTTGAGCTAAACGAGCTAAATTAAGATGGCAACCATCAAACTGCTTTATCAGCTGCAGGAGATTGAGATGGAGATTGAGTCCGATGAGCACTCGCTCCAGCAGATAGTCAGCCAGCTTGGTCAGAACCAGGCAGTGGTCAGGGCTCAAAGCAAGCTGGCAGAGGAGCAAAGCCGTCTGGAAGAGCTGAAGCGGCAGCAGAACTCCGCCGAATGGGAGATTGACGATATCACCACCAAGCTCAAAGCCACTGAAGAGCAGCTCTACGGCGGTCGCATCGGAAACCCTAAAGAATTAGCCAGTCTCCAGCAGGAGGCTGAGTTGCTCAAAGCCAAGCGTGACCATCTGGAGGATAGCGCACTGGAGATAATAGATAAGGTTGAGCTTGCCGAAGCCGATGTAAAGGCACTGGAGGGCGAGCTTGAATCAACCGAAGCCGATTGGCAGAGCCAGCAAAAAAAGCTAGCCGGTGATAAGGGGCAGCTGGAAACCAAAATAGCCGGACTAAAGCAAAAGCAGCAGCAGCTGCTGGCGGGCATTGAACCCCAATTAGCCGATTTTTATTACCACCTCAAGCAAAATAAGGGTAAAGCGGTGGCTAAAGTCGAGCAGGGGATATGCCGCGGCTGCCGAATCTCGCTGCCCACCGCCGAATTGCAGCAGGCCCGAAGCGGCCAGCTGGTGCAGTGCAGCAGCTGCGGGCGCATCCTCTTTCTAGCCTGAGAATGAGAGAATGCATACCGAGAAAGTGATAATATTTACTGACGGCGCCTCACGGGGCAACCCGGGACCGGCGGCGATAGGCGCCGTTATCCAAGATGAAGCGGGTAAGCCCATCGCCAGCCTTTCCCAGCGTATCGGCACCACCACCAATAATGAAGCCGAATACCGGGCTATCATCGCCGGTTTACAAAAAGCGGTCAGCCTGGGCGCCAGGGAGGTTGAGCTGAAGTCAGACTCGGAGCTGGTGGTGAGGCAAATCAACGGCAGCTATCGGGTAAAGGCACCGGCCCTTAAACCCCTGTACCAGCAGGTGAAAAAGCTGCAGGGCTTTGTGGAAAGGCTCACCATAACCCACATCTCCCGCCGGCAGAACACCAAAGCGGACCGTCTGGCTAATAAGGCGCTAGGCCCAGCAGTTGACTAACCAGTTTTTCAATACTAGACTATAGGTGGTCAAGTAAACCGGGTGACCGCTCTGACTCAGGTCAGGGAGGAAAGTCCGAGCTCCACCGGGCAGGATGCTGGGTAACGCCCAGGAGGGGTGACCCTACGGAAAGTGCCACAGAAACATACC
>DATKYY010000080.1:0-15950 GCA_035528295.1 Dehalococcoidales bacterium
TGAGCTGGTCCGGGTGGCGGTGCCCGATGCCGAAGCCGCCGAGGCTATCTCAGCGATAAAGAAAGGCGTTTCCCTGCCCTTGATTGCCGATATCCACTTTGACTACCGCCTCGCTTTAGCGGCACTGGAGGCTGGCGCTGACGGGCTGCGCCTGAACCCGGGCAATATCGGTGAACCGGATAAAGTTAAGGCCGTGGTAAAGGCTGCCAAAGAAAGACATATTCCCATCCGCATCGGGGTAAATGCGGGAAGCCTGCCCGAGACCACTAAGCCCGGGCTCAGCATTGCCCGGCGAATGACCGAAGCCGCACTGGAGCAGGTAAAGCTGCTGGAAAGCCTTGACTTTGGGCTGATTAAAATATCGCTCAAGGCTTTTGACGTGCCGACCACTATTGAAGCCTACCGGGATATTGCCCGGAAGATACCCTACCCGCTCCACATCGGTATTACCGAGACCGGTTTACCCCGAAAGGGTGTTATCCGCAGTGCGGTGGGCATCGGCACCCTGCTCTATCTGGGCATCGGCGATACCATCCGGGTTTCGCTGACGGCACACCCCAAAGAAGAAGTTATCGCCGCCTATGAGATTCTAAAGAGTTTAAATCTGCGTCAGCATGGCCCGGTCCTGGTCAGCTGCCCATCCTGTGGTCGGGCTGAGGTTGATATTATAAAATTAGCCGGGGCAGTGGAAGAAAAGCTAATTAAGATAGGCAAGCCGATAAAAGTAGCCGTGATGGGCTGTGTGGTCAACGGCCCCGGTGAAGCCAGAGACGCCGATGTCGGCATTGCCTGCGGCAAAGGCAAAGCCGTTCTGTTTAAGAAGGGCAAGGAAATCGGGGTGGTGGCGGAGAAAGATTTTCTGAGTGCCCTATGGCGCGAGGTAGAAAATCTGGTAAGCTAGTGGCAAAGGAGCCGGTAAGTTAAAAATGCGCATGTCAAAGCTATTCGGGAAGACGCAGCGGGAGGTGCCGGCAGAGGCGGACACGGTCAGTCACCAGCTTCTGGTCAGGGCCGGGATGATACACCAGGAAGCAGCCGGGGTCTATTCTTACCTGCCGCTGGCCTGGCGGGTGCTCCGCAAGATTGAGAATATCATCCGGGATGAGATGAACAAAGCCGGCGGGCAGGAACTGAGCATGCCGGTCCTGCAGCCGCTGGAGCTCTGGCAGGCAACCGGGCGAGACCAGGCTTTCGGCAAGGGGCTTTTTATCCTCACCGACCGCAGAAACCGCAAGTTAGCCCTCGGCCCAACCCACGAGGAGATTATCACCCAGCTGGTAGGACATAATGTGCAGAGCTATCGCGACCTGCCCCTGCTGCTCTATCAGATTCAGACCAAGTTCCGCGATGAGCCCCGCCCCCGGGCGGGCCTGATTAGGGTTCGTGAATTCACCATGAAAGACCTGTACAGCTTTGACGCTGACGAAGCCGGACTGGACCGGAGCTACCAGCTGATGATTGAGGCATATCAGAACATCTATGCCCGCTGTGAGCTCCCTGCCCTACTGGTTGAGGCGGATAGCGGTGCCATCGGCGGCAAGGACTCCCACGAGTTTATGGTCATCGCCGAGAGTGGTGAGGACGAGATTATCGGCTGCGATAAATGCCACTACGCCGCCAATGTGGAAAAGGCGCAGAGCACCAAAACTAAGGTGAAAAGTGAGCAGCCACTACCTGTGGAAGAGGTAGCCACCCCGGGGCTGGGCACTATTGAAGAGGTAGCCGGCTTTCTGAAAGTGCCCGCGTCCCAGACCCTGAAGGCGGTATTCTATACGGCTGACGGCGAGTTAATTTTCGTGTCCATCCGGGGGGATATTGAGGTAAACGAGGTAAAACTGAAGAATCTGCTTAAGTGTGTTGAGCTCCGCCTGGCTACGGAACCTGAGGTGATAAAGGCTGGTATCGTGGCTGGCTCAGCCTCACCGATAGGCATCAAGGGCATTAAAATTATTGCCGATGATTCTATAACCACCGGGACAAACTTCGTCGCCGGTGCCAATAAGCCGGACACCCATCTTAGAAATGTCAACTATCCCAGGGACTTCAAAGCCGATATTCTGGCTGATATCGCCAGGGCTCATGCCGGGGACAGCTGCCCCAATTGCAGGGGCAAGCTATCGTCTACCCAGGGCATTGAGGTCGGGCATATTTTTAAACTGGGCACCTTCCTCAGTGAGAAATTAAACGCCCCTTATATTGACGCCAAGGGCGAAGCCAAGCCTATCATTATGGGGTGCTACGGTATCGGGCTGGGCAGGCTGCTGGCGGCGGCCATTGAGCAGAACCATGATGATAAGGGCATTATCTGGCCAGTACCCATTGCCCCCTATCAGGTCTATCTCTGCCCCCTGTACCGGGAGGATTCTAAAGTTGCCGAGGTTGCCGAGGTTGCCGAGAAAGTATATGCCGAGCTTGAGGCAGAGGAATTTGAGGTGCTCTTTGATGACCGCGAAGAGTCCCCGGGGGTAAAGTTCAATGACGCCGACCTCTTGGGAATACCGCTTCGGGTTACCATTAGCCCGCGCACTCTGGAGAAAAACAGCGTCGAGATTAAGCGGCGCGCCGAGAAAGAAGCCCATCTGGTGCCCTTAGCCGAAATAAAGGCAAAGCTCAAGGAGCTGCTTTAAAGTAAGCGCTGAGTCACTTTGGCTTCACCAGTAGCACGATAGCGAAGGCCAGCACCAGCGCCCCCAGAACAATCTCAGACAGGGGTGAGGTGCAGACAAAAGAAGCGATAATCAGTGCTCCCAGCACTATCTCAATAATGGCTACGGTTTTAACCTTCATATTGCCCCCGCCCAGCCCGGTTATCTAATTCGGTTTGATGCCGTAGACTTTTATACTTACCACCGAACCGGCGACTTCTTTTACTGCTGCCAGTGGTATTTCTAAACTCTCGATGATTGCCCTGGCGGTGGGGTCATTAGCCATACACTCTATGGGGAAAGAGCTCTCTTCAATTATGGCGACCTCTTGAAAGCCGGCCGCTTTTATGGCGGCCAGGTATTCGTCCCGCATTATCGCCCCGGAGAGACAGCCAATATACGCTTCAATAGAGCTCTTGATGAAATCGGGCAGCTCTTTCAGCAGGACTATATCCGAAATCATCAGCCGGCCACCCGGTTTCAGCACCCGGAATGCCTCTGAGAAGACCTTTCTCTTGTCAGGGGCGAGGTTAATGACGCAGTTTGAGATGATTACATCAACCGAACTATCGGCTACGGGTAGATTTTCAATCTCGCCGAGTCTGAACTCTATATTGGGGTAGTTACCCTGCCTGGCATTCTCTCTTGCCCTTTCAATCATCTCCAGTGTCATATCTATGCCGATAACCCGGCCCTTTTCACCGACGCGATTAGCCGCCAGAAAACAGTCAAAGCCCGCCCCTGAGCCGAGGTCAAGGACTGTCTCCCCGGCCTTCACTGAGGCGAGCGCCAGCGGGTTCCCGCAGCCGAGACCCAGATTGGCTCCCTGGGGGACTGCCTTCAGCTCTTCTTCGGTATAGCCGATATTCTGGCTGATATCCTGGGCTAAATCGGTGCCTCCGCAGCATGAAGCCGCGGGCGGGCAACAGGAACTACCCTGTTTCGCAATCTTGGCATAGCCCTCTCTAACCGCTTTCTTTATCTTGTCTTCCTTCATCTTGCCTCCACAACTAGCCGCGCAGGGTAGCCCCAAGCTCCTTAGATAGCCTCTTCAGGAGCTGCTGCTGAACCCGGTTGACCTCTTCATCGGTCAGGGTATGCCCCGGGGACTGATAGGTAATCCGGTAGGCGAGGGACTTCTGGCCGGCGGGCACCGGCTCGCCGGAATAGACATCAAACACGCTGACCTGCTTTACCAGGGAAAAGCTGCTCACGATGTCCTGGACCTGCCGGTGAGTGACACCCTCGTCAACTACCAGGGCAATATCCCGGACTATCGCCGGGAATCTGGGTACGGGCTGGAACATTTTATGAGCGGTAGCCAGGGGTAGAAGTACATTTAAATCAACTTCAAATAGCGAGGCGGTCTGCGGGACTTCATAGGCGGCTAAAACCTTGGGGTGTAGCTCGCCGACCACCCCCAGCCTCTTGTCACCAACCATAATGGCGGCCTGTTTACCAGAGTGTAAGCCTTCATCGCTGCCCCGGGCAAAGCTGGTTTCCAAGCCCAGCTGTCCGAGCAAGCCCTCGACTATCCCCTTGGCATCAAAGAAGCCCATTGACGCACTCTCACCCTGCCACGATTTTCCGGTTCTGGAGCCGCTTAATACCGCGCACAATGTCTCCGGTTCCCGGGGCAGGTCATTGGGCTGGGGCAGATATATCTTGCCCAGCTCAAAGAAGCGGATGCCGCCCTCTTCGTGACGAAGATTGGTGGTCAGGGCAGCCAGCAGATTAACCCTCAGGTTGGGGCGGAGATATTCCTGGTCAGCGGTCATGGGATTAGCCATGCGCAGTGGCGTAAATTCAGGGGACTGAGATTGCGGCCTTAGCCGGTTCAGCGAGTCTAAAGCGGTCAGGGAATAGCTGATTATCTCCTGAAAGCCGTAGCCGACCAGGCTCTGCCTTAGCCTCTCTTTAAGGGTGAGAATTGGCGCCGGGTTCTGCCGGGGTATGGGCTGGCTGAGCATGGTCATCGGAATTTTATCATAGCCGATAGCACGGGCGACTTCTTCAATGAGGTCAACCTCCAGACTGATATCACTGCGCCAGTAAGGCGGGGTAGCCTGTATTTTGGAACCTTCCGCTTTACAATCAAAGCCCAGTGAAGCCAGTGCCTCTGTTGCTTGCTTAAGACTGAATTCAACACCCAGAAGCTGCTTCATCCTCTCCATAGAGAGCAAAATGGGCTTGCTTTCTTGCTGACCGGGATAGGCATCAACTATACCCTTGGCGGCTTCGCCACCGGCCAGCTTGATAATTAACCCGGTAGCCCGCTTAAGCCCCACCGGCGCCAGCTCAGGGCGGATGCCCCGCTCAAAGCGCATGCAGGCTTCACTGGGCAAAGACAGTGTCCGGCCGGTATAGTGGATATTGGTCGGGTTAAAATTGGCCGCTTCCAGTAATATACTGGTCGTCTGCTCGGTGACCTCACTGTCGGCGCCGCCCATAACTCCGGCCACCGCCACCGCCCCTTCAGGGTCAGCAATGACCAGTATTTCCTTATTGAGAGTCCGTTTCACTCCATCCAGGGTAACTATATTCTCGCCGCTATCAGCCCGGCGAACGATAATCTTCTTGCCCCTGACCTGGTCATAGTCAAAGGCATGCAGGGGCTGCCCATACTCCAGCATAACGTAGTTGGTGGCATCCACAATATTATTTATCGGGCGCATGCCACCGGCCAGCAGACGCTGCTGCAGCCACTGGGGCGACTCGCCCAGTTTTACTCCGGTAATCAGGCTGGCACAGTAGCGAGGACATAAATCGGGAGCTTTAATCTCAACCGATATCTGCCCTTCTATCGGGGTAGTCTTCTCTTTATAATCAGCTTCGGGAAGATGCAGGCTCTGCCCGGTCAGGGCGGCAACCTCCCGGGCGATGCCCACTACCGAGAGGCAATCGGGGCGATTGGGGGTTACCTCCAGGTCAAAGACAACCTCGCCCAGATAGTCAGCCAGCGGGGAGCCAAGCGGCGCTTCGGGAGGCAGAACCAGAATCTCGGTATGGTTATCCGAGATGCCGAGCTCCTTTTCGGAGCAGACCATGCCACTGGAGACGATGCCCCGAATCTTGGCTGGTTTAAGATGAGATGGTTGACCGGTGTGCCCGTCGATTAGCTGTGCCCCCACCTGGGCGAAGGCAACTTTATCACCTACCCGCAGATTGGGAGCGCCGGTGACCACCATCTCTTTACTGGTGCCGAGGTCTACCGTGACCAGACTGAGGCGGTCAGCATTGGGGTGGGCTTTAATCTCAATTAACTGGCCGACCCAAACATTCTCCCAGCCGGCGCCGATTACCTGCCTGCCCTTGACCTCACTGCCCGCCATGGTCAGCCGATAGGCAATTTCGTCCAAAGGCAGGCCGATATTAACATACTCCTGAAGCCATCTAATCGGAATCTTCATCTTAGAACTGCCTCAAGAACCTGAGGTCGCTGCCGTAGAATAGCCTGATATCGCTAATCCCGTAGCGGAGCATGGGCAGGCGTTCAACCCCCATGCCAAAGGCGAAACTGGTATAAACCTTGGGGTCAATGCCGCCCCGCTCAAGTACCCGGGGGTGGGTCATGCCTGCCCCTAGTATTTCAATCCAGCCGGTATCGCCGCATAAGCGGCACCCCTTGCCCCGGCAGACCACACATTCAATAGCCATCTCAACGCCGGGCTCAACAAAGGGGAAATAGTCACAGCGGAAGCGTACTTTTCTGTCCTCACCGAAGAAACGGCGGGCAAACTCGTAAAGTGTCCCCTTGAGGTCGGCCATGGTAATACCTTTATCCACCGCCAGCCCGTCAAACTGATAGAACATAGGGATATGGGTGGCATCACTGGCTTCATAGCGGTAGACCCGGCCCGGCTCGATTACCCTTATCGGGGGTGACATGGTCTCAATAACGCGGGCACTTACCGAGGTAGTATGGGTGCGCAGCAGCATCGACCGCTCCCCTTTGTCAGTCTTGGAGTCAACCCAGGAGGTGGACATGGTATCACGCGCCGGGTGTTCCTGGGGAATATTGAGTGCCTCAAAATTATAACAGTCCCACTCCACATCCGGGCCCTCGACTACCATGAAGCCCATAGAGACAAAAATGTCACATATTTCCTTAAGTGTCTGGGTGATGGGGTGCAGGCGGCCGGTGGGTAAGGGACGTCCGGGAAGGGTAATGTCAACCGCTTCTTTTTCCGCCAGGGTGGTCAGGTGCGTCTCGCGGAGGTGCTGTTCTATCTCCTTGAACCTCGCCTCGAACTCGGCCTTGGCTGCATTAACCGGAGCCCCGATTTCTCTCCTCTGCTCCGGAGGCAGTTCCGCCAGACCACGCAGCAGCTTGGTCAGCTCGCCCTTTCGGCCCAGATAGCGAACGCGCCAGGACTCCAGTTCATCAATGCTGGTAATTAACTCAAGTTCTTTCAGTGCGTTTAGCTTTAGCTTTTCAATGTCTGGCAGCATTTTCTTATTTTGTTACGGAGGGGCGGATTAAGGAAACTGGACTGAACTGATTTCAAGCTTGAGTTTTATCTTTAACCATGGTCACCAGACTGGCAAAGGCTTCCGGCTCTCTGACGGCCATATCGGCGAGCATCTTGCGGTTGATTTCAACCCCGGACTTGTTCAAGCCGTCTATAAACTGGCTATAGGTTATTCCCTGGGCTTTGGCGGCCGCATTGACCCGTGAAATCCAGAGCCGTCTCATATCACCCTTACGATCCCGGCGGTGGACATAGGCATAGCTTAGCGACTTGAGCATAGACTCATGGGCGCGGCGAAAAAGGGAATGCTTGGTCAGGCGGTGCCCCTTGGTCAGCGCCAGCACTTTCTTGTGTCTTTTATGGGTGGTTACACCCCGTTTTACTCGTGGCAATGTATCCTCCTACTTCACTCCATAGGGTATTAGCCTTTTGATACGAATCCTGTCACTGGAGCTCACCGGTACGGTTTCGTAAAAAAGGCGCTTGGTGCGCTTTGCCTTCCGGCGGCGCAGGTGACTTTTGCCGCCCTTCATTCGCATAAGTTTACCGCTGCCCGTAATATGGAAGCGGCTCTGTGCTCCTTTATGAGTCTTAATCTTGGGCATTTAGACCTGTTTCACCTCTTCCTCTTCTTTTTCCTTAACCTTCTGAGTGGACATCGGGGAGAAAATTACCGACATCCTCTTGCCCTCTAACATCGGTTGCCTATCCACGGAAGCTATCTCTTTGATTGATTCAGCCGCTCTCTGTAGCAGTCTCCAGCCAATCTCAGGGTGGGTGATTTCCCGTCCCCGGAACATTACGGTGACCTTAACTCGGTTACCCTCACCCAGTAATTTGATGGCTAACCTGGTCTTAGCCTCAAAATCGTGGTTATTAATCGCCGGTCGCATCCGCACTTCCCTTAACAGGGCAATCCGCTGTGTCCGGCGCAGCTGGCGCTCCTTCTTGTCCTGCTCGTATTTATATTTTCCGTAGTCAAGAAGGCGGCACACCGGGGGGACTGCGGTCGGGGCTACCTCCACCAGGTCAAGATTCTGCCTTCGGGCTACTTCTCGAGCTTGCTCAAGAGTCATAATACCGAGCTGCTCACCCTTATCCCCGATAAGGCGAATCTCTCTGGCTCTAATCCTCTCGTTAACGCGCAGTTTTTTAATTATGTGCTATTTACCCCCTTTAAGTGCGACTGCTTCGTGGTCAAAAACTATATCATATCTAATGAGACTAATCAAATTTTACCCTTACTCTCTGGTTCTGTCTCGGATAGCCGCCCCAATGATTTCTTTGAACTGGTCAAGGGTTTGGCTGGTCAGCTGCTCGCTACCACGCTGGCGAACCGAAACCGTAGCCGCATCCACCTCTTTGTCCCCGACCACCAGCATATAGGGTATCTTGGACATCTCCGCCTGCCGGACTTTGAGGTTTACCCTTTCCGAGCGGGTATCAACCTCGGCCCGTATCCCGGCCTGTTTGAGCTCCGTCTCAAGCCGGTGGGCATAATCAAGGTGCCGGTCCGCCACCGGAATCACGGCTACCTGAACCGGAGCCAGCCATACCGGGAAGGCACCACCGTAGTGCTCAATGAGGGAAGCCATAAAGCGTTCCATACTGCCCAAAACGGTGCGGTGCACCATGGCTACCAGGTGCTCCTGCCCATCCTCGCCAACATAGGTCACATTAAAGCGCTGCGGGAGGTTGAAATCGACCTGAATGGTCGGCCCCTGCCATGCCCTGCCCTGGGCATCCTCCAGTTTAATATCTATCTTGGGCCCATAGAATACACCCTGCCCGGGGTCAATAGCGTAATCGATATTCAAGCGTTTCAGGGCTTGCTTCAGGGTATCAGTAGCCTGCTCCCACATCTGGGCAGCACCGGCATACTTTTCGGGTCGGGTGGAAAGCAATACCTGGTAATTATCAAAGCCAAAAGTGTTTATCATGAAGCGAGCCAGGTCCAGAACCCCGACCACTTCATCTTCCAGCTGGTCAAAACCGCAGAAAATGTGGGCATCGTCCTGAGTAAAGCCTCTAACCCGGGAAAGCCCGTGCATCACCCCGGAACGCTCATAGCGATAGACCGTGCCCAGTTCGGCATAGCGCATGGGCAGTTCACGGTAGCTACGGAGCCTGGTCTTATATATCAGGATATGGCCGAGGCAATTCATCGGTTTAATTACATACTCCTGCCCCTCCACATCCATCGGGCTATACATATTCTCCCGATAGAATTCCCAGTGTCCGCTGGTCTTCCACAAATCCAGCTTGGCAATATGGGGGGTGTAGACAATGTCATAGCCCCGCTTAATATGTTCGTCCTTCCAGAAGTCCTCAATGAGGCGGCGAACCACGGCACCCTTGGGGTGCCAGTGAACCAGCCCGGGGCCGGCTTCTTCGTGAATACTGAACAGGTCAAGCTCCCGACCCAGCTTGCGGTGGTCGCGCTTGGCGGCTTCATCCAGCCTTCTCAGGTGCTCGGCTAGGTCTTGCTCGGTATCAAAGGCAACACCGTATATTCGCTGCAGCATGGGGCGGGTCTCATCACCTCGCCAGTAAGCCCCGGCAATGCTGGCCAGCTTAAAGGCTTTAATTTCACCGGTAGCCTCCAGATGCGGCCCGCGGCACAGGTCAACAAAATCTCCCTGGCGGTACAGGCTAACCCGCTCATCCCCAATCTCATCAATCAGCTCCAGCTTGTAGGGCTGGGCGGCAAATAGCTTTTTAGCCTCTTCTTTGGCCACTTCCTCTCTGCTGAAGGGCAGATTGGCGGCAACTATCTCTTTCATTTTAGCTTCAATAACGGGCAAATCATCCGGGATAAGGGGGCGGGGGAGGTCAAAGTCATAATAAAAGCCGTCCTTAATGGCCGGTCCGATGCCGAACTTTGCCCCGGGGAAGATTGACTGGACGGCGCCAGCCATAACATGGGACGTGGAGTGCCGCATCATTTCTAGCTTCTCTTCAGCAGAGGGTTGTTCTTTACCTGTTGCCATCACCAATATGCCTTAACCCACTAAATAAAACCTCCCACCCTGCTCAGGACGAGAGGCCTCGGCTACCTCCGTTACCGCTACAATATCATAGAATAAAGCGTAATCAGCCATTACCGGCAAGGTCTATTATATCAGGCACGGGTGAGAAGTGCAATCTGCCAGGGCTCGGTTTGCCAAGCTCATCATCTTGGCGTTATACTAATTCGGGTAATCCCTATGCTTTCCCCACCAATATCGTCTAGGGGAGAAATATGGCTGATTACATAATTGAAGTTGAAAACCTGGTTAAGAAATTCGGTGACCTGGTAGCGGTAAATGATATCAGCTTCAAGGTTGCCCCCGGTGAAATCTTCGGCTTTCTGGGTCCAAACAGTGCCGGCAAGACGACCACGATTAACATCCTGTGCACCCTGATGAGACCAACCTCGGGGCGAGCCACCATCAACGGTTTTGATGTGGTGCGTCAGCAGAGCCAGGTGCGTCAATCAATCGGACTTGTCTTTCAGGACCCCAGCCTGGATGAGCGACTGAGCGGGTTACAGAACCTGCGCTTCCACGCCATGGTCTATAATGTGCCCTCCTCAGTTCGGGAGCAGCGTATTGAAGAGATGCTCAACATGATGCAGCTCTGGGACAAACGCCATAACGAGGTACGTACCTATTCCGGGGGCATGAAGCGCCGCCTGGAACTGGGCCGGGGCCTGCTCCACCGCCCCAAGGTATTGTTTCTTGACGAGCCCACTCTCGGGCTGGACCCGCAGACCCGCAACCGCATATGGGAATACATACTTGACCTGCGTCAGCGCGAGGGGGTTACCATTTTCCTGACCACCCACTATATGGACGAGGCACAAAAGGCAGACCGGCTGGCGGTTATTGACTATGGCCGGCTCATTGCCATAGACACCCCGGATAAACTGAAAAAGATGGTGGGAAAAGATATCATCTCAGTGAAAACCGCGGACAATAATAGGGCAGCTGATGAGATAAAGCGGCGCTATCAGACCGAAACCAGACGTGATGGCGATGAACTCATCTTCTCGGTAACCAATGGAGAGGAGTTTCTGCCCAAGTTCATCAAGGAATTTGACATCAAGATACAGAGCATCAGCCTGCGCCGCCCCAGCCTGGACGACGTCTTCCTCAAGCTAACCGGGCGGGAGATAAGACAGGAAGAAGTTAGAAGCGCGTTTAAGGCGATGGTTCGCCAGTATGGACGCCGCCAGCGCCGCTAGGAGGAAGCAATGAATAACCTGCGGGGAATATATACGATTTGGTACCGGGACATAATTCGCTTCTGGCGCGACCGGATGCGACTGGTCGGGGCGATAACCCTGCCCCTGCTCTTTCTCTTCGTGTTCGGTCCCGGGCTCAGCACCAGAATGGGACTGCTTGGCCCCGGCATTGATTTCGCCAAATTTATCTTCCCCGGTATTATCGGCATGACGGTGCTGATGAGTTCGTTTATGGCCGGAGTGTCGGTGGTCTGGGATAGAGAGTACGGTTTTCTCAGGGAGGTGCTGGTGGCTCCCATCAGCCGGGTATCGGTAGCCATAGGCAAGGCGCTGGGAGCCGCCACGGTGGCGCTTTTACAGGGGATGATAATTATGCTGTTTGCCCCCCTGATTGGCATTTCTCTTTCCGTGTGGACCATGCTGGCACTGCTGCCACTGATGTTCCTGCTCGCCATCTCCATGGGTTCTCTGGGGGTGCTGCTGGCTACCTACATCAGGTCGGTAGAGGCTTTTCAGGCAGTGATGCAGATGCTGATGTTTCCCATGGTGTTTCTGTCCGGCGTCTTCTTCCCGCTGGAGGGTCTGCCGCCCTGGATGGATGTCCTGGTTAAGCTGAATCCAGCTACCTACGGCATTGCCCCCATTCGCCAGGTGGTACTGGGAGTGCCATCTGAGCTCAGTGTGCTGGGGCACACTATGACGCTATGGGAAAATATCGCCGTGGTGGCCGTGGTCGGGACAGTGGTGATTCTTATGGCAATGTGGTCCTTCGGCCACCAGGAATAGCCGGCTACCCTATTCGATTTTCTCGAAATCGCTCTTGTCTGCCCCGCAGACGGGACAGAGCCAGTCTTCGGGCAGCTTCTCAAACGGTGTCCCTGGCCCAATGCCACTCTCGGGGTCACCTACCGCCGGGTCATAGATGTAGCCGCAAAGAGTACATTTGTATTTCGCCATCTCATTCCTCCTTAATATAGGTAGGAGCTGATTTGGGAGCTGTCCCCCGTTTAATTTGATGATAATACTCGTAGGTCATACACCTGTCTTCGGTTAAAATATCGGCATCTATTACCTCACCGATGAAAATGGTATGGGTGCCCACGTCTACTTCCTGAATCACTTTAGCCTCAAGATAAGCGACGGCATTGTCTATCACCACCGGAGCTTTTGTCTTGCCTATCTTGTAGTTAACATCTTTGAGTTTATCTATGTCCCGGCCCGACTTGAAGCCGAAGTGACCGATAAAAGAGAGAGGGGTAGCCTCACAGAGGGCAGCGGCCGAAAAGACTCTGCTCTGCTTGATAAACTGATGGGTTAAGTTATTCTGGTTGATACTTACCGCCACCGTTGGCGGCTCGGCGGTTACCTGAAATACGGTATTGGCAATTTGCCCGTTAAGCCGCTTTCCCTTTCTGGAGCCGATGATATAGAGACCATAGCTTAGCTTGTGCAGAGCCCTGGTATTCATGGTTACATGACTTCCTTCTCGCTGGCTTCCACTGCTCGCCTCAGTTCGGTGCTGAGCAGCGACGGTAGTCCCTCAATATCAACGCGGAGAAAGCCCCTGACGATAGTCGCGGTAGCTTCCTCCCGGCTCAGCCCCCGCGCCATTAAATACTCCACTTCCTCCTCAGCAATCTTACCGACGGCGGCTTCATGGGAGAGGTCAATTCCAGCCAGATTGCCCTTAAGCTCAGGAATGGCATGAATTTTGCCACCATCTTCTAAAATCAGCCCCCGACATTCAAGGTGTCCCTTTACCTCAGGAGCATTACCCTCAATGTAACCGCGGGCAGTGATATCTCCGCCGGTGGTTATCGCCCGGGATACGATTTCAGTCCGGGCTCCCCTGGCATTGAGTATGACTCGAGAGCCGACGTCCAGTGACGACCCGGCAGCCGCCACCAGAATACTGTTGTACCTCACTATCGCATTCTCCCCGACACAATTAGCCGCCGGATACATCTGTAGAGAGCGCACCGGCTTCATTAATAGATAGTTGCTTAGAAACAGCCCATCTTCTTCGACCACGGCGGCGGTGCGGGGGCGGACGGCCACCTCCGGATTCCAGCTATGTATCATGGTAAAAGTAACCTTGGCGCCTCTTTTTATGTAAAACTCGGAGACACCCAGGTGCAGGCCGGGATCTCTTTTAGAGGCCGTGGTGCAACCGGTAATGATATGCAGCTCCGAGCCTTCCTCGGCAATGATGATATTGTGGACATTTTGCGCCAGCCTGGCTTTAGCCAGATAGAGGCAGGCCTGCACCGGGAAAAGCGTTTTACAGCCGGGCAGAGCCCGAATAAAATAACCGTCGTGCTGGTTTAGCTCAACACTAGCCGTATATTTATCCGTGTCCACCGCTACTGCCTGCCACCAGTAGTCAGCCATCCAGTCATACTTTTCCAAGGCCTGGCTGACCGCCATCACCTCTATCCCCTCCTGCCGGATTGAGCTGTGGACCAGGGCGTTGTCCACCTGGATAAAAGTGCCTGACCTCTGGCTTATGTCATCCAGCATGACGCCAGCGCCCAGCATCTGTGCCTTGGTTTCAGCCGGAAGCCCAGCCGGGTCAGCCTGATATGGCTGCTCTTCTGCCGAGCTAACATAGCTATTTAAATCTATGTCCTCGCCCAGGGCAGCCGGTTTATTGGCTGATGCCCTGGCTTTATCTTTGAGCGTTTTACTTGATTTTGTCCCAGTCATCCGGTATTCTCCCTTTCTGGCATTTGACACAGTGCTCGTAACCCACCTCTCTAACCGTGGCCAGAATCTCATGGGGGTCACCCTCACAGGCGAGCTGGCCATCATACATAACATAGCCGGTGCGGGCGTTAACGTAGTCCAGAATATGCCCGGTGTGGGTAATGAGAAGCCCCATGCACTTACGGTCATGAATGGGGCAGCTTTTTTCCAGAAGCCCATTTATCATGTCACCGATAAGGACAATATTTACCAGGTCAACACCGGACTCCGGCTCATCCAGCAGGACCAGCTGCGGTCTCTGTGCCATCAACTGCATTAACTCAGAGCGCTTTATTTCCCCTCCCGAGAACCCGTAATTTATCTCTCTATCCAGAAAATCAGCCAGGTCTGCCTTTACCGACAGTCGGTCTATCTCCTCCTCACTGGCCTTCTTTCTGAGACAGGCGGCGAGCATATCCCGCGTCTTGACACCACGCACCACCGGGGGACGCTGGAAGGATATACCAAAGCCGAGACGGGCCCGCTCGTCAGGGGGCAGCTTGGTTATATCACGCTCATTAAAGAAGATTTTACCTTTGGTCACCTTGTATTTGGGAAAACCCATTATCGTCATCAATAAGGTGGTCTTGCCGCTACCGTTAGGCCCGAAGAGAATGTGTGTCTCCCCGGTGCCGATGTGCAGGTTTATGTCGTGCAGAATTTCTTTACCCTCCACGGCAACACTCAGTTGCTTAATCTCCAGCATATTGCCCACCTCCCTGGCTATTTAGCCGCCATCCAGCGACGGGTGCTCTTTGCTGACGAACCATGCCGCCGGGTCTTTCAGATACTGATAGTAATCGAGCAGAATGAGATGGTGTTTCTTCTCCTCGCCGGCTATCATCTTATAAAAATCGCTCTCGGTCTGGTAGGTAGCTTTCTGACTCTGGTTCTGGTAAAAATCATAGCTCCGGTTTTCCATTGCCATGGCGACTTTAACCGCATCTAACTCGGTATCCAGTGGGGCGACACTGGCGCCCACCCGGGCTGACGCCTCAGCGAATAGAGTCCTCAGCCTTTGGCCCTTATCCGGCTGAAAATCGGTTACCGGCCAGGCTCGCTTGCTCTGAATAGTCCGGTATATCTCGGTAAACCTCCGCCGGTGGATGTCTTCTTCAGCGGCTAACGACTGCATCAGCTTCCGGCCCAGTTCATTGCCGCTTTCCTGACTGGCCCTGAGATAGTAGTCTTTGCCATCGATTTCCATCTGGATGACAAATTGAAGCGCCTTCAGCGTCTTATCCGGCTCGGTTACGATAGTACCTTCTCCTTCCGGACTGGCTGTTTCCCCGCCCCTGTTTAGATGGCTATTAAGTAATTATAGAATACATCTCTCCAAAATGGAAAGGGCAACCTATACAGTTGCTCGTAAATGGTTTACAATATTAGGGATTAATTAAGCTCTAACCTGGAAATTATAATTTTACGCCATGTGTGAACCCGAAAGGAGGTAGAGATGCTGGAAGTAACCGAACCAGCCAAGGAATGGTTGAAAAATATACTAGTCGAGCAAAATGTGAAAGACCCACAAGCCGCTATGAGGATTGTCATTGAACCCTCAGGTGAGCTTCGTTTTTGCATCGACATTGAATTTTCCGAGGACCAGGTAATCGACTATAAGGGTTCGGCAGTTTTACGATTGGCACCGGAAGTAGCCAAACGCCTTGAGGGGAAAATTCTGGATGTCAAGGACTTCCCCGATGGGCCGGATTTTGCGCTGATACCCAAAGAAAAGAAATAACGCCATCCCGGCTGAGAAGCTGAAGGAGAAGCCAGCCATTGAAGATTATCATCATCGTTGGCACTCGCCCCGAAATAGTCAAGATGGCACCCATCATCAAGGAACTGGAAAGTCAGGGTAGA
>DATKYY010000081.1:0-4885 GCA_035528295.1 Dehalococcoidales bacterium
TGGCGGCTATGGGGCGGCTGGATGAACTGGAGGAGATTGAGCCGGCCAAAGACTGGAGCACCAGCCTCAGCGGCGGGCCGCGCCAGATAACCATAGAAGATACTGAGGAGAAGACAGAATCTCAGGATTAGTCGGCAGAGAAAGATGAAAGCAGGAACTAATTTAGAAAAAATATTAGCCAGCGGTAAGTTCGCCGTTACCGTGGAAGCCGGTCCCCCCAAGGGGACCAATCCCGAGGTGATTCAGAAGAAGGGAGACCTGCTCCGCCAGTACTGCGATGCGGTCAACGTCACCGATAATCAGACCGCCATCGTACGCATGTCCAGCCTGGCCAGCTGCTTGCTCTTGAAGCAAATGGGGATTGAGCCGGTAATGCAGATGGTCACCCGGGATAGAAATAGAATCGCCCTGCAGAGCGATGTGCTCGGTGCGGTAGCCTGGGGCATCGGCAATATTCTCTGCCTCTCCGGTGACCACCCCAAGCTGGGCAACCACCCCCAGTCCAAGGCAGTCTTTGATATTGACTCGGTGCAGCTGATTCAGACACTGAAGAAGATGCGCGATGAGCATAAATTTATTAACGGTGACGAGATATCGGGAGAGGTGCCCCTGTTTATCGGGGCGGCGGCCAATCCCTTTGCCGACCCCTTTGAACTAAGAGTGCCCAGATTAGCCAAAAAGATTAAGGCCGGGGCTGACTTTATCCAGACCCAGGCGGTATTTGATATCAACCGGTTTGCTGACTGGATGAAAATAGTTACCGAGCGCGGCCTGGATAAAGAAACCTACATTCTGGCCGGCATAATCCCCATCAAGTCAGCCGGCATGGCGCGCTATATGAGAGACAATGTTTCCGGGGTCATCGTCTCTGAGGAAATAGTTGCCCGCATGGAAAAAGCGGAGGATGCCGAGGCAGAAGGGGTTAAAATAGCCCTGGAGCTTATCGCCAAAGTAAAGGAAATCCCCGGTGTGCACGGCATCCATATTATGGCGGTCGGCTGGGAGAAAAAGGTGCCCGAAATCATAGAGCGGGCTGGATTATTACCCCGGCCTGTCGTATAATGGCAGCTAATAAGAATAAAACTACAAGAGAGGTTAATTTGAAAATCCTGCTGGTCTATCCGGAATACCCCGATACCTTCTGGAGCTTCCGGTACGCCTTAAAACTGATTTCCAAAAAGGCGCCCTTCCCGCCCCTGGGGCTGGTCACGGTGGCGGCAATGTTCCCCGACTCCTGGGAGAAGAAGCTGGTGGACATGAATATCACCACACTGACCGATAGAGACCTCAAGTGGGCCGATTATGTCTTTATCAGCGCGATGGACGTACAGCGAAAATCGGTAAATGAAGTTGTTGCCCGCTGCCAGAAGATGGGGGTCAAGACGGTGGCTGGTGGCCCCCTCTTTACCACCGGGTACGACGAATTTGACCATATCGACCACCTGGTGCTTGGTGAGGCTGAGGTTACCTTCCCTGCCTTTCTCAAGGATATAGAGCAGGGGTGTGTCCAGCATATCTACCACGCCAATGAGTGGCCCGACATAAGCCAAACGCCAACCCCGCTCTGGTCGCTTCTGGATATGAAAAAGTATTCCTCAATGAACGTCCAGTACTCCCGGGGCTGCCCCTATAACTGTGAATTCTGCGATATCATCATCCTCAACGGGCACAAGCCACGAACCAAAGATAAACAGCAGATGCTCGCCGAACTGGACGGCCTATACAATCTGGGCTGGCGCAGCGGGGTGTTCATCGTTGACGATAACTTCATCGGCAACAAGCGAAAGCTGAAGACGGAAATCCTGCCCGCCCTGATTGAATGGCAGCAGAAGCGAAAACACCCCTTTGCCCTTTCCGCCGAGTCTACGGTAAATTTAGCCGCTGACTCGGAGTTAATGAAACTGATGGTCAGGGCCGGGTTTAACACCGTCTTTATCGGCATTGAGACCCCCAATGAAGAAAGCCTGGTTGAGTGCAACAAGCAATGCAATAGAGGGTGTGACCTGGTCGCTTACGTCAAGGAGATGCAGAGACACGGTCTGGAGGTTCAGGGCGGGTTCATTGTTGGTTTTGACAGCGACCCGCTCTCAATCTTCAAAAACCAGATTAACTTTATCCAGAACAGCGGTATTGTCACTGCCATGGTCGGCTTACTGAATGCCCCCCGCGGCACCAGGCTCTACCAGCGCCTGAAGCGAGAGAACCGCCTCCTCAGCAATAGCTCCGGGGATAATACTGACTGCTCCCTCAACTTCATCCCTAAAATGGACTACAGCACGCTTATCGAGGGCTACAAGCATATCCTGAACACCATCTACTCCCCCAAGCAGTATTACGAGCGGATTAGAACCTTTCTGCGAGACTATAGACCGGTAAAAAGAAAGCAGAAGCTCCAGCTCCAGTCCTACCAGCTTGAGGCATTCTTTAAATCGATGTGGTATTTGGGGATTAAAGAAAGAGGCCGAAGGTATTACTGGAAGCTTTTTGCCTTCACACTGCTAAAACGACCGCGGCTTTTCCCGTTATCAATCACTCTAAGTGTCTACGGCTTCCATTTCCGCAAGATGGTTGAGAAATATATCAACCAGCCAATTGGGGAAACACTGGAACGGCGGGCATCTCAGAAATCCAGAGGCTAAATCAGAGGTATTCAGCCAGTTCTCTCAGGCTTCGGATACGGGGGCAGTCGCTCACCTCAGGGTAGATTTCATAGCGGTCAATAAGTATCGGGGTAATACCGACGCCTCGGGCGCCAGCCACATCCAGCTCATACTGGTCGCCAATATGAACCGCCTCGGCAGCCTTCACCCCCGCCTTATCCAGCGCCGCCAGAAATATTTCGGGCTTGGGCTTATCCGCCCCCACTTCCTCGGAAGTAACCACAAAATCAAGACGAGATTCCAGGCCAAGTCGCTGATGGAGCGACGAAATGGTGTCGCGTCTAGCATTGGTGAGTAAGCCCAGAACTAGTTTTCGCTGCTTCAGGCTCTCCAGAGTTGAGAGCACATCATCAAAGAGGACAAAGTTGCCCCGGCCAAACTTTTCCACCACTATCCCTAAAACTTTCATTAGTACGTCCTGGGGGGCTTCAAGTCCGGCTTCATCCAGTATCGCCATGGGATAGTGCAGGTAGACCTTCATTTGCTCTTCCTGGCTTCGCTTCGCCAGCGGGGACCGGGCATTTTCCTCAAAATAATAGCGGTCAGCGGCCATAACACCACGCACAATATCTTTAAAGGGTGGCTCAATGCCAAATTTGAGGAAGGCCTGGTGATATAATTCCTCGCGGGGCGGGTCAAGGCGGGCTAAAGTGTTAAACCAGTCAAAGAATACGGCCTTAACCATCCTTAATACCTTGGTCTCTGATATAATCAACCGCATCCTTAACGGTTACTATCTTCTCCGCATCCTCGTCGGGTATCTCAACCTTGCGAGATGAATCGCTAAACTCTTCTTCCAAAGACATTATCAGTTCAACCAGGTCCAGAGAATCAGCGCCCAGGTCATCAATAAAGTTCGCCGTGGGCACCACTTCCGCCTCCTCCACCCCAAGCTGCTCCATAATTATCTTTTTGACGCGTTCGAAAATGGTGGCCACTTTTTCCTCCCTTTTCTTTCTATCTAGTGACTTGAGTGCTAACCGAGCCTAAAACGCCGTTAACAAACCGGGCGGAGTTATCGCTGCCAAAGGTCTTGGCTAACTCAACAGCTTCATTTATGGCTACCTTCACTGGCACTCTATTATCAAGTAAAACCTCAAATATTGCAAGCCTTAGAATATTTCTATCCACCACCGGTATCTGTGCTACCGGCCAGGCGGGGGCAAATTTTTGAATACTCTGGTCAAGCCTGTCTTTATTCTGGATAACACCGTCAACCAGCTCGCGAACGAAGGCGTTGCTTGCCTCGGATAACCCGGCTTCAACCAGGAGGCGGGTTACTACTTCCTCCACCCCGTGCCCCGCCGAGTCAATTTCATACAGCGCCTGAAGTGCCAGCCGCCGTGCTTTTCGCCTTTCTCCGCCCATTAGCTTACTACCCTGCTCACCACCCGGCTCCCAGCAAACCCCCATCCACACTGAGCACCTGCCCGGTAATATACCTGGCTTCATCCGAAGTCAAGAAGGCAACCGTCTCGGCGACATCACGGGGGGTGCCCAGACAGCCAGCCGGAATGCGCCCGACAATTTCCTGCCGGCGTTTCTCGTCCAGCCGCTGTGTCATCTCGGTATCAATAAATCCGGGGGCAACGGCGTTAACGGTAACACCCCGCGAAGCTACTTCTTTGGCCACGCTGCGGGTAAAGCCGATGATGCCGGCTTTAGCCGAAGCATAGTTAGCCTGTCCCGGATTACCGGCGATACCGACCACGCTGGTAATACTGATGATTCTGCCCCAGCGCTGTTTAATCATATGCCTCAGCACCGCGGCGGTACAGAGAAAGACGCTTTTCAGGTCAACCTCAATCACCCGGTCCCAATCTTCTTCAGTCATGCGCACCAGGAGCTGGTCGCGGACAATGCCGGCATTATTCACCAGAATATCAACCTGCCCGTATTTTGATATGGTGGTCTCCACCAGCTTGCTTACCTCCGGTGCCGAACTCACGTCAGCCAGAACCGCCAGGCTCTGCCGTTTCATCGCCCTGATTTCCGCGGCGACGCCTTCTATTGGCTCCGGTGAGCCGATATCATTGACCACCACCGTCGCCCCGTCCTCAGCCAACTTCAGGGCAATTGCCCGGCCGATACCCCGCCCGCTCCCGGTTACAATAGCTACTCTACCCGAAAGGTCCACCAGTCCTACTCCTCAGACTGCGCTAAAGCAGTCTTGATATTTTTAACCGCCTCGGCATCACCCAGGTTCAGGGTCTGTGCCTTTTTGT
>DATKYY010000082.1:0-11653 GCA_035528295.1 Dehalococcoidales bacterium
GAAGAGCTCGGCATCGGTCAAGAGATAAGTATTGTCCATCACCCACCCCTCGGCCAGCGAGCCCTGAAGCAGCGTCAGCGAGCCGGGCGGGGGTAGCTCTTTGATTTCGGTCAGGGCGGGGGCGATAATGTCCTCTTCATAAAGCAGCTCGGACAGCCGGCTTGCCTGGTGGCTGGAGAGAATGAGCCTCTCTTTTTGGGCAAGCATCTCTTTTGCCTTCTGGAGGAAGACGCCTAGCTGCCCGGCATAGCCGGGGGCGGGGGTAAAGCCCAGTTGATAAATTTTTTCCTCGCCAAGCCCCCAGGCGCTGAGGGTAAGACAGCGCCGGCCGGTTAGTTTTGCCTCAAGTTCTGCCCAGTTGAAGTAGGGGCGGGGGAAGTGGCGCGGTAGCTCGCCATCTTTGATTTTCTCCAGGCGAAGCTCTTCGGCTTCGCTGTCCAGTTCTTCAATGGCCGGCCGGATATTTTCCGGCTCGTCAATTATGAGCCGGGCATTATCGGGCAGATAGTCAAGCAGGCTGTCCCGGTTAAACAGCGGGGCGTAGAAGCCGATGTTTTCCGGCCGCTGCTTGTGGCGCAATCTGGCAATTTCTTCCTGGAACTGCTCCCGCACCTCGTCACGGCAGCCGCTCAAATCAAGGTCTAATGCTGGCTCTTTTAATGAGTGGCTTAAGAGCTCGGTGGCGGGGCCGATGGCTATCTCCGAGACTGCCTCCCGGGAGCGCTGGCTGGCCGGGTCGAAGCGGCGGAGGCTATCGATAGTATTGCCGAAGAACTCAAGCCGGGCGGGCAGCTCTGAGGTTGGGGGATAGATGTCAATGATGCCCCCCCGCTGGCTCATTGTTCCCGGCACCTCCACCAGGCTCTCTCTCTGGTAGCCGATTGCCTCCCACTGGCTCAATAATTTAAGGGGCTCAATCTCCATGCCCTGCTTTATGGTGTGAAAGGCAGAAGAGAATTCACTATGCGGGGCTACCTTCTGCATCAATGCGGCCGCCGAAGTGACCATAACCGGAGCGTCTTTATTCAGCAGCGCCGAGAGCGCCTGGATTCGGGCCAGTTCGGTGGAGGTGTCGGCGGCGACACGCTGATAGGGCAGGCTGTCGGGTTCGGGGAAGCGCTTTATCTCCCCCGGCGCCAGCCAGATTGAGAGCTGTTCCTGGAGCTTCTGGCTGTTTTCCGGCGCGGCGGTAACCACCAGCACCGGTAGCCGTAGGTGATAATATAGCGCCGCCAGAAAGTAGGGCTTGGCGGCATCAAGCACCGCGGCACTGGTGTCGCCCTTATGCTCCTCCAGCTCAGCCAGAAGCTGGCGGTAGGTGGGCACCTCTTTAATCAGTTGCAGCAGCTGAGTTAAGTCTAAGTTCATTTTGGTCCCCAAACGCCCCTAGGGCTAGCCGAACCGGCCTAGCCCTCCAAAAATAGATTCTAGCACAGCCCCGCCGGCCTAACCAACCTGGCTCTCATTGTCCAAATTAGCCCAGCTTGCTATAATGGGGGAAATTCATCAAGGTTTATGTCAATGAAAAAGGATAGTGAGAGTAAAAAATTATTGCCCTATCACCGTATTGTGGCCAAGTTCGGCACCAGCCTGCTTACCGGCGGCAGCGACAGCCTGAACCGGGAAATAATGTCGGCTCTGGTGGAGCAGGTGGCTGAGCTTCACCGGCAGGGGCGGGAGCTTATTGTGGTATCATCGGGGGCAATTGCCTCCGGCCGGCACAAGCTGGGGCTGACCACCAGGGTCAAGGGTATCCCCTTAAAGCAGGTTTTCTTCTCGGTGGGGCAGGGCCGCCTGATGTATGTCTGGGAGCAGCTTTTCGGGCAGCACGATATTACCGTGGCGCAGGCACTGCTCAGCAAGGCTGACCTTGCCGACCGGTCGGGCTATCTCAACGCCCGCAGCACCCTGCTGGCACTGCTTGAGCTGGGGGTGGTCTGCATTGTCAATGAGAATGATGTGGTCGCCGTAGACGAGATTCAGGAAGCCAAGTTCGGCGATAATGATAATCTCTCCGCCATGGTGGCCAATCTGGTTGATGCCGACCTTTTGCTGCTCCTGACCGATACCGCCGGGCTGTATACTGCTGACCCGCGCGCCGACCCCGATGCCCAGCTTATCTCGCAGGTGGAAAAGATAGATGCCCGCATTGAGAAGCTGGCGGCGGCTAGCCCCGGATATCTGGGCACCGGTGGCATGGTGACCAAAATAGAGGCGGCCAAGCTGGCGACTGCCTCCGGGGTAAGCGTGGTTATCGCTGACGGCCGTGAGCCGGAGGCTATTTTGCGGCTGGCTAAAGGCGAGGCGGTGGGCACCCGCTTTGTGCCGGCGACCTCCAAGCTGGAGAGCCGCCAGCGCTGGATGCTCAGCGGTCTGACCACCCGGGGCGGGCTGGTGGTGGATGAGGGGGCCGCTTTGGCCTTGAAGAAGCAGAGCCGCAGCCTGCTCCCCGCCGGTATCAGGGAAATTAAGGGCAAGTTCCAGCGGGGCGATATTGTCAATATCTATGACCCTCAGGGAGTCCGCCTCGGCTGCGGCATCAGCAATTATAGCGCCGGCGATATTGAGACGATTAAAGGGGCGCACTCCAAGGATATTGTCAGCCGCCTCGGCTACGACTACGGCTCAGAAGTAGTCCACCGCAACAACCTGGTGGTGCTGTAGGCGGCAGGTTATTTTTTATCATATAAAAGGGAGCCAAAAGATGAAATCGGGAATTGAAGAACTGGAAAAGAAGGGCAGGGCGGCTAAGGCGGCTTCGCGCCGGCTGGCTTACCTGGCTACCGAGGTCAAGAATAAGGCTTTGCGTAATATCTCCAAAGAGCTGCTGGCTAAAAAGGGCGAGATATTGAAAGCCAATGAGATTGACTATAAAGCGGGTGAGGCGGCGGGGATGAGCCAGGCTATGCTCGACCGCCTGATGCTCAACTCGGACCGAATTGAGTCAATCGCTCAGGATGTGCTCACCGTGGCGGCACTCGCCGACCCGGTGGGCGAAATATTTGAAATGCGCACCCTGCCCAACGGCCTGCAGATAGGCAAGAAGCGGGTGCCGCTGGGGGTAATCGGCGCCATCTACGAGAGCCGGCCCAATGTTACCGTTGATATCTCGGCGCTCTGCCTGAAATCGGGTAACGCCGTTATCCTCAGGGGTGGTGAAGAAGCGGTTAACTCCAATACGGTCTTAGCCAGGATAGTCCGGGAGGCGGCTGAGGCGGCCGGTGTGCCCCAGGGGGCGGTGCAGTCTATTGACAGCATTGACCGGACTCTGGTGCAGCATATGCTCAAAATGAGGGATGTGATTGACCTGCTCATCCCCCGTGGTGGGGCGGGGTTAATCCGGCTGGTCAAGGAAAACGCCAGCATGCCGGTGGTGACCGGTGGCATTGGTGTCTGCCACACCTATGTGGATAAGAGCGCCGATGTTGATATGGCGGTAGCCATCGCCTTTAACGCCAAGGTGCAGCGCCCCACGGTGTGCAATGCCCTGGATACCCTGCTGGTCCATACCGATATTGCCAAGCAATATCTGCCCTTAATCGCTAAAGAGTGGGCTAAAGCCGGGGTGGAGATGCACTGCGACGAGGCTTCCCGGGCAATTCTTAAATCAGTTTCAGGACTGAAGCTGGTGGCGGCTACCGATGAAGACTGGGGAAAAGAATATCTCTCCCTGAAGGCAGCGGTGAGGGTGGTTAAGTCTCTGGATGAGGCGCTTCAGCACATTGAGCGCTACGGCTCCGGGCATTCCGAGGCGATTGTCGCCGGGGATAAAGCAGCGGCAGCGCGCTTTCTGGATGAAGTTGATGCCGCCTGTGTCTATGTCAATGCCAGCACCCGCTTTACCGATGGTGCTCAGTTTGGCCTGGGGGCTGAGGTTGGCATCAGCACCCAGAAGATGCATGCCCGCGGCCCAATGGCGTTAAAAGAACTGACCAGCTATAAGTGGATTATCCAGGGTAGCGGGCAGGTGCGCCCCTAAGCAACCTTCTTCAGGGTATTAATAGCCGACTGCTGGACCTGGAATAGCTCTTGAATGCCCTTTTGCGCCAGCTCAAGCAGGGAATCAACATTCTCCTTGCTGAAGGGCTTGTTTTCGGCAGTGCCCTGAAGTTCAACAAACTTGCCCTGGCTGGTCATCACCACGTTAAAATCAACCTCGGCATTGAAGTCCTCATCATAGCAGAGGTCGAGCAGCATATTACTGCGCACGATGCCGACGCTGCTGGCGGCGACGGCGCTGTCTAGGGGCATGGCGGAGATTATACCCATATTACCCAGGGTCTGCAGGGCTTGATAGAGGGCGACATAGGCGCCGGTAATGGCGGCGGTCCGGGTGCCGCCGTCGGCCTGAAGCACATCACAGTCCACAATCAGGGTTCGCTCACCCAGCGCGGTGAGGTCGGTTACCGCCCTTAGCGAGCGCCCGATGAGGCGCTGTATCTCCTGGTTTCTACCGCCTATCCTGCCCAGAAAGGCATCGCGTGGGGTGCGGGTAACCGTGGAGCGGGGGAGCATGGCGTATTCGGCGGTAATCCAGCCGCTCCCCTCCCCCTTGAGGAAGTTAGGTATCCTTTCCTCAACACTGACCGAGCACAGCACTCGGGTCTTGCCCATTTCAATCAGGGCGCAGCCTTCAGCGTAGCTCTGGTAGCCGGTGGTTATCGTTACCGGTCGCAGTTCATCCCAGGCACGTTTATCTACTCTTTTCATACCAAAATCACTTTCTAGGTTCTAAGTTTGCCCAAGTATAGCACTGGCAGACAGTGGTGGCAATCTTGTATCTCTCAGAATTTCAGCTCTGATTTCAGCGGGCATATCGCTTCTATTCAATTGAGGACGCTTAGCCTTGCCCTATATTAGGGAAACGTAAGGTTACTAATTATCGTAAGAACTAGTTGTTGCCGCGTAGCTTGGGGGAATCAATAGTGAAGGCGGATACACGTATCTCCTCGTCGAGCTCTTTGAAACGAATCTCAATGAGAACGTCTTCCGGTTCCTCGGTAAAGCGGGCGTTGTAGTAAACAATGATGGAAAAGCCGCTGTTTTCCGCCTTTACGAATTCCTTGGATTGATAGCTACCGGCTCTGGTCTCAACCTCGGCGGTAAGTTCGTGGAATTTATCCTCAGGCATGATTTTTCCAATATTTTTATCAAAGCGTTCGGTGAACTTGATGTAGTCATCCTGGCTCAGTGCCTGCAGCATTTCCTCGGTAATGGTGCTGGCATATTCGGGCTCGGGTATCGGGGCACAGGAAGATACCGATATCAGGGCAAGCAAGGTTATCAGGATAGCGCTGACTATTTTGACCATCTTTTTCCGCAACTTACACCTTTCTATTTTAGACTTGTTAGATATTCTTTCAACCAGCCCAGTGCTGCCCGGGCGGCGGCCTGTTTCTTCTCCTCCCGGCTTCCCGGGAAGATGTGTTTCTGGCTTGAGGTCCCCCCTTGATGAGATAAGCCAATATAGAATAGCCCGACCGGTTTCTCGGCGCTGCCTCCGGTCGGTCCGGCGATACCGGTATCGGCCAAGCATATATCGCTGGCCAGTATTTTTCTTCCCCCGGCGGCCATTTCCTCAGCCACCTGGGGGCTTACCGCACCGTATTTATTGACCGTAGCCGTCTTTACGCCAACCACCCCGGTCTTGGTCTCATCGCGGTAGGCGGTAATTGACCCTTTATAGTAGTCGGAGCTGCCGGGGACATTGGTTATCAGGTGTGAGATTAGACCACCGCTGGCTGATTCAACCACCCCCAGGCTCAGCCCCTTTTGCCGCAGCAGATTGCCTATCTCTTGCGCTAAGCTGGCCATGCTCCCCTTACTTTATAACCCCTACCTTATTGCCTATTGATTATAGCGTAACTATGGGCTAGAATAAAGCCAAAGCAGGTTTGGCACTACTTAACCTGGGGAGGTTCTATCATGGGAATTTTAGCCTGGATTTTCGGTGCTCTGGGCGGGCTAAGTGTGGTGGCTGGAATCGTCAATGCCTTTGGGTTTATGCCACCACTCGGTGCTGATTTTACCACCATGTTCTGGCTGGCACTGTCGGCGGTTTTACTCCTGGCCACCATCGCTTTCGCTGTTGGGCGTGCCGGGGGTTATGAATAGCCTCCATAAGCTATGACCGAAAGTGAAGCCAGAATCTCACTGAGGGTCTATCCGGGTGCTGCCCGGAGCGAGGTGGTTGACTTTAGCAGTGGTGTATGGCGGGTAAGAGTAGCCGCCCCGCCGGTCAAAGGCAAAGCAAATCGGGAACTGATCGCCCTTTTAAGCCGGCTATTAGCGCTGGATAAAAGGGCGATAACTATAATATCCGGTCATACCAGCCGCAACAAAGTTATCGCCGTGGCTGGCTTAACTCAGCCAGAAGTGATAGAGCGGCTTCAGTCAAAGTAGGGTGCTAAGCCTTCTTCCGGCGCCGGCGTAAGTAGTAGATAACCCCGATGATAGCTCCCCACAACGGGACGAAGATTACCAGCCATATTGCTACGGTGCCCAGCCACTGCCCGAAGACAGCGATACCGCGGATGGCCGATTTGAACTCCTCCAGCATACTCCAGCCGGCACGGGCCAGCGGCCTGGCGGTAGCTTCCGGCTCCAGTCTTACCGAGATGTAGGACATCGATGTGGTCCGCTCCAGGTACTGCATCCGCCCCTTGATTTGCTCAATCTCAGTGCGCACCCGGGACAGGCTATCATAGATGTTGAGGATGTCTTCCACTTTGGTGGCTCTATCCAGCAGGGTGAGGTACTGGCTCTCGGTGGCTTCGGCATTCTTCAGCCTGGCTTCCAGGTCAATATACTCCTCGGTTACATCCTGGCTGTCGGTGCTCTCCGAATTCACCCTTATGGCCAGTTCTCTCAGCTTGGTCAGGGCTGGCTCAAACTGTTCATCCGGCACCCGAATCGATATCTGCCCCCTCATCTCCTGTTCCTCCCCCCAGATTCGGGACGAGACGACATAGCCGTTAAGGCTTACCGCCAGCTGGGCAACCCCATCACGCGCCTGCATGACATCGGCAACCACCAGTGACATATCGCCGGTGCGGATTATCATCCGCTCTTGGGTGGTGCCGGGCATACCTTCAGAGGTATAGTCTTTCCCCGGCAGTATCCCTTCCGCTGGTGCGGCCGGTGCCGGCGCGGGTGCGGTGGGGGCGATCATTGACGGCGCTCCTGCTTCCTGTGGTGCCCCGGCGCAGGCAGCTGGTATCAGGATGAGTATCACCAGCATTAAAGCCATAGCTATCTTTTTCATGACAGAGCCTCCTTATTAAATTAGCCACTATACTGTAAAACGATAGAGTAGAGAGAAGGTTATTAATTTAGCTATTAATTAGCCCAATGTCAAGCTCTACGGCGATTTCAGTAAGTCTGAGCGGGGTTCTGGCGCAGGCCTGAGTTATGCCATGGCGGCGGTAAGCTGGGCTAATTCCCAGGCATACTCATAGAGGTGCAGGCCCTTGCTCATGGCGATGAGCTCGCCATCATCAACCCCTATCTCGGACGCCATATACTCTTTGAGCAGCTGGATAGCGGCCAGGTTAGAGGGAAAGCCAGCCCACAGGTCCCAGGAGCGGAAATAGACGATAAAGTGGAGCTGGTTATCGCGGATTCGGGTATCGATGGCTCGGAGGCAGGGAGGGTCGGCAAGATAGATGGACTGCTCATTGCCTACCGCCATAAAAGCCTGATTGGTGTTAAAGCCGTCCTCCTTATACATCTTGATTACTTCGGCAATCTGTTTTTCCAGATACTGGCCGTAGGTATATTGTTCTCCCTCGCCCTTATGGGCGGTCATCAGGTAGGGGAGGTAGTTTTCCACGTAATCCATGGAGGTGGGCGGGGGCACTCCGGCGGGGACGCTGGGAATCAGGGGCCTGGTTGCCGGGTGCCTGATTTGGACCACCACCAGTTCAAGCTCCCGGCGCTGCTGACCGGCGTAGCTGCCCCGCTCGATTTTATATTTAGTGCCTTCGCTCAGCGTCTGGCGCAGGCAGAGAAACCAGGCTTCGGACAGGTCTCTGGCGTCAATCAGCGAAATCTTCACCGTATCAATTTCCTAACTTCTCTGGCGGAAGATATTAAAGAATCGGTCCTGGTACTCATCAAAGACTCCCCAGCGGTCAAGCTCATCTTTTAATTCACGGGGTTCAAGCTCGCCCCGGGAAACCCGGCCGAAAAGCTCCTCAATCCTGGCCTTGGCATCAGCCGGGATGCCCCTGGTATCTACGTCCAGCAGCCCCCGGGTTTCCATCTGCATCAGGTTATCCTTTAGTGAGCTCCGGGTGATTTCATAGATAAACTTCAGCAGCGATACATCCCAGAGCTCATCCTGCCCCTTGATGATTGAGGTCAGGGGGTCACCACCCTTGTCCAGCTTGGCGTTAAGCTTGTCGATTACCGCCGGCAGATTATCCGATACGATGCTGAGCTCTTTCGGCTCGTTGCGGAAGCTGTAGAACAGGCCGGGGGCATCACGCCCCTGGGTCTTGATGAGCAGCTCAAAGTATCTTTTGGCTTCCGGGCTGAACCCTTCCAGGCGGGAGAGGTAATAGGGGGTGACAATCCTCGGTCGGCCCACAATTATCCGCCCCTCCCTGACCGCCGTCTCGGCGACATCTTTGATCAGCTCGGCATAAGCCGGCACGGTGAGCAGGTAATAGCCGATATTGGTGGTGCCGAAGGTGGCCAGACTCTGCTTCGGCGGTCTGATGACCTCGGTGTGCTCAACGACGTATTTAATTCTCTCGTCTTCAGTATCCATCAGCCATCCCCGTCAGGCAATACTTGCTAGCGCCTGCTTGTACTGGTCTAAATACCCCAGATAGGGCGTCTCCAGCTGGGCCTGCATTCGGCGCCACTCCTCTTGGAACTGGGGCTCTCTTTCAACATCTATCTTTATCCCCATCGGCAGACCCATCTGTTGCTGGACTGCCTGCTGGACTTTGGCGTTAAATTCGGTCTTCAGGCTCTCGTAAGCCTGCCTTCGCTGTTGCTCCCCCGTTTCCAGATAGTGGTCAAAGAGGCGTCTCATCTGGCTGAAGACATTCTCCACGCCGACCTTGTCGCGCTTCAGGGTTTTCAAGCCCTCCATTGCCCGGCGGTTGGTTTTCTTGATGGTGTCGTCTTTGGGCAGATTAATGTTTCGGGCTAGTATCCCTTCGGCACCCTTGATGATGTATTCTTTCACCTTTTCCTCATACTGGCTCATCTCAGCCACCAGATTAAGCCCCTGCTTGAGGTAGCGTGCCGCCAGCTTCTCCCCTTCCGGGACGTATTTCCAGCTCAGGCGCTCCTGGTCGGTCACCTCCCCCAGCCTCGCCACCTTTTCCATGGCTATCTCATGGGCGCTCTTGATATCATCATCCATCTTGGCTTTCCCCCAAAGGCCAGCTAACTAATTATACTACACGCTGAAACAAGCTCCAAGCTATATTAAAAAGGCTTTTACTTGAAGTGTAGGCGGAGGCATATGCCAAACAATATTGATACTGTTGCTGCGGGGCAACTACATACCTAGCCAGAAATCAAACTTTGCAGTGGAAGATGACATGATGATTAAGAGTGTTACGCCTTAAATTTGGAAGGTCAAATTCTGAATGAATCTTTATACTTTTGAAGCCAGAGGCTAGTAATGCGTCTCTAAAGGTTGAGGGAGTAAAATGAAAAAACGAACCACCGCCTTCGAGTCCTTTATATCTTAAAGCTCCTGAAGCTTCAAGGAAGTCTCCCTCAAATTTCAAAATTCTAGTAATTGTTCTGATTGCTTTCTTTGCTAACTTACCCAACCTTGCACTTGGCAAAGCACTAGACAATGAAATGATACACAATTCTCTAGTTACGGCTCTCAAATTCTCTAAAGCAATGAGTGGATTTTTCAAATGCTCGATTAAGGCTCCACAAAAAACTAAGTCATATTTTTCGCCTAGTGAAGCTAAATCATAAATAGAGTAATTCTTAAATTCTATGGAAGAGTTGAAAATATCTTTCAATATCAAGAGTTTGTTTACACCTGACAGATGTAAGATTTCCAGAATATCAGAATATTCTTCATTCTCAGTGGCTTGTGTGGAATATTTTTCGATGTAGCTATTTCTAGCTATGGGGGACGTATCTACTGGTAACGAGCCGTCATACATATTCGTATCTATTGCAAGCACTTTCTTAGCCCCTCTCCTCTCAAGCTCGAAAGAAAAGAAACCATCAGCCGCTCCAACATCCAATACCTGTTTACCGTGCAAAGATTCCGGGAACCCATATTGGCTCAAATAGGGTCTGAGATCATAGGTTCCTTCTGTAGTCCACCCATTCGGAAACTCGATCGTGTGGTACCAGTAGGTGCTTTCTATAAATTCCTTCAACCTTCTCTCAGATATATGTGAAAGTAAAATCGACATTTCTTTTCCCCAAAAGACCAGGCTAATTAATTATACTACACGCTGAAACAAGCTCCAAGCTATTGGGGGGAGGCTGTATTGGGGTGGAGGGGGTGGGGGGTTAAGCTAAAAAGGGCACCAGCTACTGTCATTTAGTTAGCGGTTTCTAGTATCCAACTCCATCTTTCATTAACATTCGGCGGCAAGTGCAATGATAATACCAAATAACAATCCGAATAGAATTAAACCCACGCCCCACTTAGCCCAAGTGCTCTGGGTTCTCTTAAAATGCTCGATGCTGTCCCATTTCCTATTCCGCCAAGCCCATTCATTGCCCTTAACACCAAGTACAATAGCCACAACGATACTGACATAGGGAATAAGAGCCAGCAGTGATATAAAAACGCTATTACCAAGCCCCCATATCCATGTTAGGAGGAACGCCCCCCAATTCCACCCACGAATCTCTTCCGGAATCACGGCTACACCACCCTGTCCAGATGTGTTCTCAGTTGCGAGAGTGCTAGTTTGGTCTTTGGGTACCCCTTTTGGGAACCTACTTGAAAATAATTCATCAGCGCACGGATTACAGTAGATTTTCCCTCCGAGCATCGTCTTGCATTCGTCGCAAATTAGTTTTCCACAATTGACGCAAGCCCCGACAGCATCACGCTCTGGGTGATAACCACATTTCATCGCTATTTCTTTTTACCTCCTTTCGAACTTTTTATGCTATCTTAATCTCTTAACCCTTCTTACCAAGGTGCTTCATAATTCCACCAGCCTCCCGGAGGCTCCGGACCGAATGCACCAACGATAAAATATACGGCAACCAAAATGAGGAACAGAGCGAGAAAAGCTGAATTTTTTTGTAAATTGATTTTAAACTTGGCGCTAACCCAATGAGGAACAAAAGCTATCATAAAATAAGCTATTGCTATGGTAATGGTTACTATATCCACAATAAGTTCGCTAACCAGTCCAGACTCAGCAAAATATGAGAGGCCATTTATTGCTGACATAATCAATAAAAAACCAAAGATGCCACTGACCCATCGTAGTGCCATGCTATAGGTGGCCTTTTTCTTAACTTTTTGAGATGGGGTTGGAGTAACTGTAAAAAGTTTGTCTGCACAGGGATTACAATAGATTTTCCCAGTAAGAACAACCTTACACTCGGCACAAATAAGTTGCCCACAATTTACACAAGCCCCAACAGAATCACGTTCAGGGTGATAAGCGCAGTTTGCCACTGTTTCTAACCTCCC
>DATKYY010000083.1:0-4815 GCA_035528295.1 Dehalococcoidales bacterium
GTTTTAGCCTGTTCCTTATCGGCTATATTATCTTTATCGGTCTGGGCGGCGGGTTCGGCTTAGCCCCGATAATCGCCGGCACCACCTTTGAGCTGGCCTATTCATCAATGCTGGACCTGGCGGCCCTACTGGTCATAACCGCCGTAATCTGGGCAGCCATCCGGCGGTATATGCTCAAACCGGCCCGACTGAAAGAGGAGACCACCGCCGAAGCCGGCATTATCCTGCTCCTGGTCTTCTCTCTGATGGTGCTCCATGTTTTTACCGAGGGCTTCAGCTACGCCGCAACCGGTATCTCCGGCTACCTACCCCCTCTGGGCGCTGCCCTGGCTAAATTGCTGGCTGGAAGCGGTATATCGCAGGGCGCACTGGTGGCCTCATACCAGGGGGTGTGGTGGCTTCACTACCTCACCATTCTCGGTTTTCTGGTCTTTATCCCCTACTCGAAGCACCTCCACCTGCTCACCTCTTTCCCCAACATAGCCTTCCGGAATCTGGAGCCCAAGGGCGCCCTCAAGCCCATTGACCTGGAAAAGGCGGAGACTCTGGGCGTAACCGGAATCCAGGACTTCACCTGGAAGGACCTGCTTGATTTATACACCTGCACCCGCTGCGGGCGGTGTCAGGACAACTGCCCGGCAACCAGCAGCGGCAAACCGCTTAACCCCAAGCAGGTAATCCAGAACATGAAGAAGCACCTGCTGACGGCTGGCCCCGAGCTACTCAAAACCAGCGGTAAAGCCGGGGCTTCTTCCCCGCCGTCTATAACCGGCGAGGTGGTTACCGAAGACGAAATCTGGGCCTGTACCACCTGCCGCGCCTGCCAGGAGGTCTGCCCGGTCAGCATTGAGCCGATGACCAAGCTGATTGACCTGAGGCGAAACCTGGTGATGGAGCAAGCCGCTATGCCCGAGACCGCCGAGGTAGCCCTGCGCAGTATTGAGGACAGAGGCCACCCGTGGCGGGGGACAACCGCCACCCGAACCGACTGGGCGGAGGGGCTGAATATCAAGACCCTGGCCGAAGATAGCCATATAGATATTCTGTACTGGGTGGGTTGCACCGAGGCGCTGGAAGAGAGGAGTATGAAGGTAGCCCGGTCAGTAGCCAGGCTACTGAAGCTGGCCGGGGTTAACTTTGCCATTCTGGGGGCTGAGGAGAGCTGCTGCGGGGAACCGGCCCGCCGCCTGGGTAACGAATACCTGTTCCAGACTCAGGTAGCCAAGAACATTGAAATACTGAAGGGTTACCGCGTAAAGAGGATAGTGACCGCCTGCCCCCATTGCTACAACACCCTCAAGAACGAGTACCCTCAGTTTGGTGGAGAGTTTGAGGTCAGCCACCACACCGAGTTTATCGCCGGTCTCTTCCAAACCGGTAAGATAAGAGCGATTAAAGGCCTGGGCGGGATAGTCACCTACCACGACCCCTGCTACCTGGGCAGGTATAACGATATTTACCAGCCGCCACGGCAAATCCTGAGCCATATGCCCGACCTGACAGCGGTTGAAATGAAGCCAAATAAGACAAAGAGCTTCTGCTGTGGTGGCGGCGGGGGGCGGATGTGGCTGGAGGAACCGACCGGCCAGCGGGTTAGCGAGTTGCGCCTGGAGCAGGCGATGGCGACCAAAGCCAGTGTCATCGCCACTGCCTGTCCCTACTGCCTGCAGATGCTTGATGACGCCATCAGAACCAAAGAGATGACCGAGTCCCTCAAAGTTAAAGATATTGCCGAGCTAGTTGCGGAAGCGGCGCTATACCGCCCCTACCCCGAAGCTAGTGATTAAGCCTTTGATTCAGCTCGGCGATTACCTGCGACATGGCCTCCCCGGCTTTCGCCCTGATTAAGACAACCGCCTTTTTATCCAGAGGAGTTGAGCTTAAATTGATAATAACCAGTTTGGCGCCTGACTTAACGGCGTATTGCGGCATATAGGCCGCCGGGTAAACAACCAGGCTGGAACCGACCACAATGAACAGGTCGCAGTTAGTGGAGCGTAAGCTGGCTTCCCTCAGCACCGCCTCCGGTAGCGACTCGCCGAACAAGACCGCATCCGGTTTGAGGATACCGTGGCATTCCTCGCAATCCAGGAGCTCCTCCCCCCGGTCTAGCCGGGATTTAATCCGGGCAAAGGGATAATGCTGGCCGCAGTCAAGACACACCGCCCGCTGCATGGTGCCGTGGAGCTCCAGTACTTTCTCCGCCGGCACGCCCGCCTTCTGGTGGAGATTGTCTATATTCTGGGTAATGACACAGTCCAGTCTGCCCATTTTATATAGCTCGGCAATGGCGCAGTGGGCCGGGTTGGGCATAGCCTCGGTAACCAGCCCGCTGTCCCGCAGCATCAGCCACTGCTTCCGCCTCGTTTCCGGGCTTCTAATGAACTTCTGATAGGTGAAATCATCGGGGTCAAATCGGTCCCAGATACCACCCGGACTGCGGAAGTCAGGAATCCCGGACTCGGTGCTAATGCCGGCACCGGTGAAGACAACCACCTTCCCGGCGCCGATAATAAGCTCAGCCACCCGCCCGGCTAGAATATCCAAACGCTCGGCCAACTCTTATCTCCCTTGACTATTACTCGTATCAGGATAGAAACGGCAGAGGCTATTCAAGCAGCACCGCGGGCAAACGGGGCGCCGACGGCAGACATCTTTCGCCAGCTGCACCAGCAGGGCGTGGTACTCATTGAACAGCCTGACATCAGCCGGCAGATTGTCCATAAAGAAAGACTGGTAGGCAGAGTAGCGGTTGCTGTCCGGCGCCAGACCGATGCGGCTGATGATGCGGCGGGTGTAAGCATCAATCACAAATACCGGCTTGCTGGCGGCATACAGGATTATGGAATCAGCCGTCTCCTCGCCAATGCCGTAGATTGATAATAGCTGCTGCCGGAGAGAGTCAACATCACGGGCGAATAGCTTATCAAGGTTGTCGTGATAGTATTCCCCGAGCCAGCCAGCGAAAGATTTTAGCTTCAACGCCTTGGCATTGTAGTAGCCACAGGGACGGATAATCCCGGCAAGTTGAGATAGGCTGAACTGGCGCAGTGCTTCCAGCGACAGTGCTCTGGCCGCTTTCAGGTTGGCGACTGCCTTCTCCACATTACCCCAGGCGGCAGACTGGGTCAGGATAGCGCCAATGATGACTTCCAGGGGATTATCTGCCGGCCACCAGTGCTGGGGACCGTAGTGCGCCATAAGCTGATGGTAGATATCTTGCAGCGTCTGGCTTACTTTTTGGTTAGCCACGGTGACTTATTCCAGCGGCTTCAGAGTCAGCAGCCTCTTGGCAATCTGGGGGTATTTGGCGATGAAGATTAGCTCATCCTGGACCAGAGGCTTTTGCGCTTCCACATTGGCATATCGGGCCAGCTCCAGAATCTCCCTCGCCTCGTCCTTGCTGCCAAATGATACCTCCATCTTCCCCATCACATGGCTGAAACCGGATATGCCGCTGTACTGCCCGGCGATAATCTCCCGGCCGGTTTCGACAAAATCTGGCTCCCCCCGGCCCAGCTCTTCAAAACTGAACAGCTCGTAGTTTTCCGGGTCCTTTAAGACGCCGTCAGCATGGATACCGGAGGAGTGGGCAAAAGCATTGGCACCGACTCCGGGCTGGTTTATCGGGATGGGCACACCAAAGGCATAGCTGGCAAATCTGGCTGTCTTCCAGGCCTTGGCCAAATCAATCGGATTGCCCAGCTGATATTTTCGGGCGAAATTCTTTGATTTGGTGACCGCCAGAACCGTCGCCACCAGGTCGGCATTGCCCGCCCTCTCCCCGATGCCATTAACGGTGGTGTTGATATAAGCATCCTGTCCGCCATCAATGGCGCCTTTAGCCCCGGCCATGGAATTGGCCTCCGCCATACCCAGGTCACCATGACAATGAAGCTCAACGGGAAGGCCTACCTTTTCCACCAGCGCCCTGATGGACTCATAAATGGTGAAGGGGTTATCATAGCCGAGGGTATCACAGTATCTGAGCCGGTCGGCGCCGTGTTCTTTCGCCGCCAGCCCAAATTCAATCAGAAAATCAAGGTCTGTCCGGGAGGCATCTTCGGCATTAACCCCGATGCTCTCGGCACCATGAGCTCGTGCGGCGTCAACTGCAGCCACCATGCCGTTGATGATGTCCTTCCTGGTCTTTTTCCCCTGGAACTTACCCTGAATCATCTGGTCTGAGGTGGATATAGAGAGATTGAGATGACGCAGTTTGGGCACCAGCTTAAAAGCCGTCTCGACATCATCCACGATGGCTCTTATCCAGCCGCCGAGGCGAATCGGTTTAATCACACCCATCTCGGCCAGTTCCAGATTAGCCTGCAGGTAGTAGGTCTCGTGCCGGGTGGTGGGAAAGCCAAACTCGGACTGGAAGACGCCCATCTCATTGAGATACATATTAATCAGCGTCTTCTCCAGCTTGGACAAGCCAAGCTTGGCCGTCTGAACTCCGTCCCGATTGGTGACATCAATGAAATAGATCTTAGGCATCAAACTTCTCCGTAAAGTCAGATAAGTATCCCTCTGTTAACATAAATAGTAACATACATCTTCAGCCTCTGGCAAACGCCGTTTTAGCTACCGTGTAAATTGGCACTGAACTTATGCTATACTTAGACCAAAATCAGAGAGAGCCCGAGATGACCAAACCCAAGGTAGGTATTATCAATGTCACCGGCTATGCCGGTGTGGAACTGGCCCGAATACTCTGCCAGCACCCCGGAGTGGAGCTGACTTCGGTTACCGGGCGGAGCGCAGTCGGGCAGAAGCTGGGGGCTATTTTCCCCCACCTGGCCGGCATTGACCTCA
>DATKYY010000084.1:0-3676 GCA_035528295.1 Dehalococcoidales bacterium
CCGCCTCAATGGCGGCTTCAGTCACACCGTAGCGGTAGGCAAACTTGGTGTTGAGTTTTTTCAGGGCGACAATGGCTTCAATGCCGATGGCGCCGGTCAGTTTTCTGCCGGCCAGCTCTTGCTGCAGGCGGTCGCGGTCAATCATACCGGAGCCGCCGCGCTGGATGCCGGGCACCTTCAGGATGGTAACTTTACCTCTGGTCAGGCTGACGATGCCCTCAATGTTGGCCACACCGACATCTTCACCGGCTTTGGCATTATTAGAAGCTATGCCCCGGGCGCTGCCAGCCGCCTTTCTGGTGGCGAAGAGCAGCCCGTCTTTCATTTCCAGCCCGACGGTCTGCCCCTGAGTCAAGTCGGCATCGGCGACGGCGGCACAGACCGAGATATTGGTCACCGCCTGCTCAATAGAGGTGTGATAGCCTCTCAGCTCGCGCAGTATTTTGATTATCCAGTTGACGCCTTCGGTGGTTACCCGGTATCGGGAGCGCCCCTCGGCCCGCAGCAAGCCCTCTTTAATCAGCTGGCGGGTGTAGTCTGATATGGCCTGGGGGGTAACCGCCAGCTTCTGGGCGATGTCCCGCTGCTGGATACTGGGACCGCGGTTGGCAATCTCGACCAGTATCTGAAATTTGGTAGCCAGGTTTTTATTACGCAGTATCTCTACCATCAGAACTCCCCCGAATTCGCTAATATTATAATAGCAGTTTTTGCACCAGACAAGGTGTTGTTTTATTATAGGGGTGAGGTATAGCTGGCGTGTTTTTCTTTCCCATAGGCTGTCTGCTCCTGGTCTTCTTCATATTATTCCTGCCCGTCCTGTTTCTGTTAATCTTCTTCAATGTCACCACCTTTAGCCTGGGAAGACTGGGCGTCTCTCCCGAGACAGCGTTACTGATTCTGCTCTTTATCCTGATTGGCTCGATAATCAATATCCCCTTAACCAAAAAGACGGCCTACTATTCCCGGCGGCGCCTTTTCGGCTGGTTTGAGGTGCCGGTGCGCTATGAGTCGGGGCTGGCCATAAATCTGGGTGGCGCCATTATTCCGCTTATCCTATCCATCTATCTGCTCCTGCGGGTGCCACTATGGCCGGTGGCGGCCGCCACCGTAGTGATGATTGTTATCTGCAAGTTCATGACCAGGGCGGTGCCGGGGCGGGGGCTGACGATTCCCATGTTCATACCACCGATACTGGCGGCGCTGCTGGCTATTTTGCTGGCGCGGGAGTTTGCCGCTCCCTGTGCCTATATCTCGGGCGTTCTGGGCACGCTGATTGGCGGCGACCTCCTGAACCTGGGGAAGGCGAGGAAGCTGGGGGTGGGGATGGTCTCTATCGGCGGGGCCGGTGTCTTTGACGGCATCTTCCTGGTCGGGATTGTATCGGTGTTGCTGACCGCCTTCTTTGGCTAGCTCGGTGATTTTAAGTTGCCCAAAGAGAGAGGTATATATAAAGGTAGTATAATAAAAACAGGGCAATTAGCCATAATGATGGGGGGTGTGAAATGAAGACATTTGGTGAGCTCTTTCAGGCCGCTGACTGGAAGGCGGAAAAGCATGTCCCGGTAATAGAGTGCCCGGACAAGGTGAAAGCGGGCGAGCCATTTTCGGTGAAGGTCAGCGTGGGCAAGGAAATTACCCACCCCAACACTACCGAGCACCATATCCGCTGGATTTCGGTCTATTTTCACGCCGAGGGGGAGAAGTTTCCCTATCAAGTAGGGCACTTTGAGTTCTCCGCCCACGGGGAATCAGCCGCCGGGCCGAACCAGGGACCGGTCTACACCAATCATGAAGTAACAGCGTCGCTCAAGATTACTAAGCCGGGCACGCTCTATGCGGCTGCCCAGTGCAATATTCACGGGCTGTGGCAGTCAAGCCGGGAGATTAAGCTAGGCTAGCGCGGCTTGGGCGAGGGGCAGGTTAATAACTTGGGGGGAGAAAGATGAGTAATTCTGAATTCAGGACGATGGGGCAACAGTTTGGCCGCCGTTCTTGGGCAGAGCCCTGGAAAATCAAGATGGTGGAGCCAATCAAGATGACCACCCTGCCGAAACGGCAAAAGGCAGTAGTGGCCGCCGGCTATAACACCTTTCTGCTCCGCTCCGAGGACGTTTATATCGATTTGCTTACCGATAGCGGCACCAGTGCCATGAGTGACCGGCAGTGGGCCGGTATGATGCTGGGTGATGAGGCTTATGCCGGCAGCCGTAACTTCTACCATCTGGAAGAGGCGGTGCGGAAGTACTACGGCTACCGCTATATGGTGCCCACACATCAGGGGCGTGGTGCCGAGCACCTGCTCAGCCGGGCAGTAATCAAGCCCGGGCATTATATACCGGGCAATATGTATTTCACTACCACCCGCCTGCACCAGGAGCTGGCGGGCGGCACATTTGTCGATGTTATCATTGATGAGGCACACGACCCGGCCAATCTCCATCCCTTCAAGGGTAATGTTGACCTGGACAAGCTGGAGTCGCTGATTAAGCGGGTCGGCGCGGCTAATATCCCCTATGTCAGTCTAGCCGGAACGGTAAACATGGCGGGTGGTCAGCCGGTAAGCATGGCAAACCTGCGGGCACTGCGCGAGCTGTGTAATCGTTATGACATCCCCATCTATTTAGATGCGACCCGTATGGTGGAGAATGCCTTCTTTATCCAGGAGCGGGAGAAAGGGTATGCCCGGAAATCCATCGCCGCCATTCTCAAGGAGTTCTGCGGTTATACCGATGGTGCCTGGATGAGTGCCAAGAAGGACCACCTGGTCAACATCGGCGGCTGGCTGGCCGTTAACGACAGCGAGCTTTTTGATATCCTGCGCAATATGGTGGTCATCTATGAAGGGTTGCACACTTACGGCGGCATGGCCGGGCGCGACATGGAAGCCCTGGCCATCGGTATCACCGAGGCGGTGGCTGATGACCATGTGCGCTCCCGCGTAGAGCAGGTCAGGTATCTGGGCAGCCTGCTCATCAACTGGAATATCCCCATAGTGCAGCCGGTGGGCGGTCACGCCGTCTTCTTGGATGCCAAGAGCATCTACTCCCACCTGTCCCAGGACAGGTTCCCGGCGCAAACTCTGGCTGCCGAGCTCTATTTAGATTCGGGCATTCGGAGTATGGAGCGGGGCATCGTTAGCGCCGGGCGAGACCCCGAAACTGGCGACCACCGCTATCCGGCGCTGGAGCTGACCCGTCTGGCCATCCCCCGCCGGGTATACACCCAGGCCCATATGGATGTCGTCGCTGAGTCAGTCAAGGCGGTGTATGATAACCGCGAGAAGACAAAGGGCTTGAAGATGGTGTATGAGCCCAAATACCTGCGCTTCTTCCAGGCACGCTTTGAGCTTATAGCTTAAAAGTATCTTCTAATATCGTTTCAAGCCCAGGCATTCATCTCCAGGAATATTCAGCGAGCCCATTGAAAAAAGAAAAGCCCCCCTCTATCCGGGAGGCTTCATTTGTCACATTCGAATGATATTACAGCTGGCAAGCAGAGATATATTCTACTTCATAGCTGTTTGTTTACCAATCTCTTGTCTTCGTACGACACGCCATCGTGGTTGTTGCGAAAGGCGTGGTCCTCTGTCCGGCGCAGGCTTGGTGTAATCAAAGCCTTTAAGAGTCATACGCTCCAGCGGTGCGTCAAGAAGCTGTTCAAGAGCACGTATCTT
>DATKYY010000085.1:0-14833 GCA_035528295.1 Dehalococcoidales bacterium
CGGCAATATGGAAGTCAAAGGACAACGGGCAGGGCTTCATCTACCGCACCACCCACGACCCCGACAGCGGCGACAATTTCCCGATTGACGCCTGGGCAGTGGTTGATGACGATACCCTGTTTATGGGTAGTTTTGACGGCAGCAATGGGCTGGTCTACGCCACCAGCGACAGCGGTTGGAGCTATTCCGACGGAGCCATAGCCGGCAGCCACTCGCTGTCATCAATAGTCCTGTCCCCCGACTACGAGCCGGACGAGACGGTTCTGGTCGGCAACACCGATGGCTGGGTCTACTGGTCTGATGATAATGGCGTCACCTTCGAGTCGCTACCGGTCGACGCCACCTCAGCACCCTCTGCCGGCGCGATAAGCGTTGCCTTCGACCCCGAATTCAGCAGCAATAACATTGTCTATGCGGCCAGTGACAACGCTGATGAGGGTATCTACCGATTTAAAGTTGAGAGAGATGACAAATGGGAAAGCATAGACGGTAACCTGCCCAGCGATGGTAAGCTCAGTCAACTGGTGGTATCGGCCGACGACACGTTATACGCCGCCAACCGCAAAACTGACGGCGGACTGGAGCGCTGCCTCAACCCGACCTATTCGCTGGGGGCGACCTTTGAGACGGTGACCAGAGGGCTTGACGACGGGGCAACACTGACCGGGCTGTGGTTAAGCGATAATACCCTGTGGTCAATTGACAGCGCTAACATCAGATTGATGACCTACACCGATACCCTGACCCAGCCAGTTACCCTGACCTCACCACTGGAAAAGGCCTCCGGCATCGGTATCGGTGATGTCAAACTCGATTGGGAGACACTCGACGGTGCCATCACCTATCAGTGGCAGCTTGATTATGACACTGACCTGTCCACTGTGCCCGCTGACTTTGAGGCCAGCACCGAAGCCAGCTTCGCCCGTTTACCGGAACTGGAAACGGCGACCACCTATTACTGGCGGGTGAGGGTTACCGAGCCGGTGTTAAGCCGCTGGTCAGAGAAGTGGTCGTTCACCACCACCCTGGGTTACGAATATAGTGCCCCCCAGCTGGAGAGCCCTGAGGCCGGCGCCACCGGGCTGGGGATAAAGCCATTATTCCAATGGAGCGCCATCGCCTATGCCGAGGATTATGAGCTGATGGTATCCACCGACCCGGCTCTGGGTAACCCCACCATTCTCAAAATTGGTGATTACGCCCTGCCCGGCACCGCCTGGCAGAGCAATGTGAGCCTGAACTACGACGCCACCTATTACTGGAAGGTGAGAGCCGTCGGCGCTGACACCAGCAGTGACTGGAGTGCGGTGGCCGTCTTCACCACCCAGTCGCCACCTCCCCCTTCCCCGCCACTCCCGCCACCAGCCTCCCCGCAAACAATACCTGAGTCATCAATACCCGCCTCACCGGCAACACCCGAGCTAACCGTGCCCCACTGGGTGGTATATCTGGTTGGTGGCCTGCTGCTGAGCATAATACTGCTCTTAATTATCCTGCTGGTGCTGGTAACCACGGTCAGAAGAGCCTAATAATCAAGCAGAAAGACCCGCGTGCTGTCGGGCAGGCTCGCCTTGGTGAGGGAGAGCTTGGGCTGGGATTTAATTTCTTTTACCCCTATCTCTTTGAGAAACCGGTCCACCGGCTCCAGCTTCCGCTTCAGTGCCGGCGTCTGGTAGTGCATCGGAATTACTACCGTGGGCTCAAGCTGCCGTACCACCTCAGCCGCCAGGGGGGCGTTAATCGTGGACACCCCGCCCACCGGGAGCAGCAGCACATCCACATCACCCATCCCCTCCACCTGCTCGGCAGTAAGCACATGCCCCAGGTCACCGAGGTGGCAGACCAGTACCTCATCCACCTGGATAAGATAGACGGTATTTTTGCCCCGGCTTCGCCCCTCTTCAGCATCGTGATAGGTGGCAATGCCGATAATCAAAACACCGCTGATTTCATACTCGCCGGGCCTGGTTACCGGCCTCGGTTCACCGCCAATACCCTGAACATAGCCGTGACCGGCGTGCTCATGACTCACGGTGACAATCTGAGCCGTCGGCTTGCCCAGTGAGTAGCCCAATTCAGGAGAATAGGGGTCGGTAATAATCGTAGCTTGGCTACCCTTAATCCGGAAGCAGGAATGCCCCAACCAACTAATCTCCATATGCCCCCCAATATAGCAGAGGTAAGCTTGGTGGTCAATAAGCAAATTTTATCTTGACAAATAACGGCCAAAGATGGTAAGTTAAATGTTGGTTAGCAGTCTAAGGTTGAGACTGCTAATTGAGGGAGGCTAACATGATATTGCCTCGAACGGGAACAATACTCAAGTCTATAGTGGAAGAATATATTGTCAGGGGGGCTCCGGTATCATCGCAGTGCCTGACCACTGACTATGCGCTGGGGGTCAGCCCGGCCACGGTGCGCAACGAGATGGCACGCCTGGAGCAAGAGGGGTATATCCTACGGCCCTACCCCTCCGCCGGCAGCATACCCTCTGACCGGGGATACCGCTACTATGTGGAAACACTGACTGAAATCGAGCTTCCCCTGGCGGAACGACGTTTAATCAGCCACCTCTTCCACCAGGTAGAGAGGGACATGGAGGAGTGGCTGCGCCTGGCGGCCACGGTTACCGCCCGGCTGGCCCAGAATGTGGCCCTGGTTACCCTGCCCAAACCGGTAAACTGCCGCTTCCAGCACCTGGAAGTGATTCTATTACAGGAATCACTAGCCCTGGTGGTACTCGTTCTGCGCGGCGCCAAGCTAAAGCAACAGCTAATCGCCTTTGACCAGGTTACCACTCAGCCGGAGCTGAGCGCGGTTACCAACAAGCTGAATGCGGACTTCGCCGATTTGCCCAGACCGCAGATTCTGGCCCGCACCACCCCGCTTTCCACCCTCGAACAGGCGGTAACCGATTGCCTGGCCAAGATGATGCAGGCCGTGGACGAGCAGGAGTATGAGGAGCCATATCTGGATGGCTTACACTTTATCATTAACCAGCCCGAATTTGCCAACAGCCAGCGGCTGCTGAGCCTGATGGAGCTAATTGAACAGCGAAACCTGCTCAAAACTATTTTGCCGGCAAGGCTAGCCGGCCAGGGGGTACAGATAATTATCGGCAAGGAGAATAAGGCAGAGGCAGTCCATGACCTGAGTGTCGTCATTCATCAATATGGCCTGCCCATGGAAGCCGTAGGCACTATTGGCATCGTGGGACCGACCCGAATGCACTACGGCCGGGCTATCTCCACGATTAATTACCTCGCCCTGGTACTGAGTGAACTGATCGCCGAACTATACGGCCGGGACAGCCTGACCCACCCGGAGAGCAACTGATAAGGGGTGAAATAAATGGCACCACCAGACCGAAGCGAAGCTGAGATAGAAGATAGCCAGGCACTAAAGCAAGCTCTGGCCGAGGAGAAAGAAAAGGCAGAAACCAATCTGGCTGGCTGGCAGAGAGCCCAGGCCGATTTCATCAACTACAAGCGGCGCACCGAGCAGGAAAAAGAAGAGGCAATTAAATACGCCAACAGCCAGCTTATGCTCAGCCTCTTGCCCATTTTAGATGACCTGGAACGGGCTTTTGCTGCCATGCCCGGGCGCCCGGCAAGACGGAGCTGGGCCGACGGTATCAGGCTAATCGAGCGCAAGCTGAGGGCGACCCTGGAGGCACAGGGGCTGTCCCCGATTAAGGCACTGGGCGAGCCCTTTGACCCATATCAGCATGAAGCAGTACGACAGGCGGAAGGGAAAGAGGGAATCGTTATTGAGGAAGTGCAAAAGGGCTACCAGTTCCGTGAGCGGGTTATCCGACCCAGCAAAGTGGTGGTGGGCAACGGGGAAGGGACTGAGCCCGCTGAAGACGAATTTTAATATTTTTATTTTAATCCCAACAGGAGGCAAAGACGATGGGAAAAGCAGTCGGTATCGATTTAGGTACCACTTTCAGTGAAGTCGCCGTGATGCAGGCGGGGGAGCCGGTAGTTATTCCGGCCGCGGAGGGCGGTAACATGGTCCCCTCGGTAGTCGCGGTGAGTAAAAATGGGGAACGCCTGGTCGGGCAGCTCGCCCGGCGCCAGGCTATTGTTAACCCGGACAACACCATCTACAGCATTAAGCGCTTTATGGGGCGCAAGTGGGGAGAGCCACTGGGGAGAGAGCTACCGGTGGAGGAGGACGCCAAACGCAAGACCTACAAGGTGACCAAGGCAGCCAACAATGATGTGCGGGTGGTGATGGGGGGCAAAGAGTACAGCCCGCCGGAAATCTCGGCGATGATTCTGCAGAAACTAAAGACAGATGCCGAGGCTTACCTCGGTGAGAAGGTTACCGATGCCGTAATCACCGTCCCGGCCTACTTTAACGATGCCCAGCGGCAGGCAACCAAAGACGCCGGTGCCATCGCCGGCCTCAAAGTACTCCGTATAATTAACGAGCCAACGGCAGCCTCGCTGGCCTATGGACTGGAAAAGAAGGGGGAAGAGACCATCGCCGTCTATGATCTCGGTGGTGGTACTTTTGATATATCCATTCTTGAAATCGGGGAAGGCACCTTTCAGGTCAAGTCCACCAACGGTGACACCCACCTCGGTGGCGATGACTTTGACCAGAGGATTATAGAATGGCTCTGCGCTGAGTTCAAGCGAGACCAGGGGATAGACCTGCGGCAGGATAAGATGGCAATGCAGCGCCTGAAAGAGGCGGCGGAAAAGGCTAAGAGTGAGCTGTCCACGGTTCAGCAGACAGAGATAAACCTCCCCTTTATCACCGCTGATGCCAGCGGGCCCAAGCACCTGAGTATTACCCTGACCCGGGCCAAGCTGGAACAGCTGGTGATAGATTTGGTGGAGAAAACGCTGGGGCCCTGCCAGGAGGCGCTGACTGATGCCGGGAAGACAGCCGCCCAGATTGACAACGTGATTCTGGTCGGTGGACAGACCAGAATGCCACTGGTTCAGCAGAAGGTAAAGGGAATCTTCGGTAAGGAACCGCTTAAAGGGGTTAACCCGGATGAGGTGGTTGCCGTCGGTGCCGCCATTCAGGCCGGTGTGCTCAAGGGTGAGGTCAAAGAGGTGCTCCTGCTTGATGTTACCCCGCTTACCCTCGGTATTGAGACACTGGGCAGGGTGGCTACCCCCCTGATTCCACGTAATACCACCATCCCCACATCCAAGAGCCAGATTTTCAGCACCGCCGCCGATAACCAGCCCGGTGTGGAGATTCATGTCCTGCAGGGAGAGAGACCGATGGCTCCCGATAACCGCACCCTGGGACGGTTTATGCTCGACGGCATCCTGCCGGCACCAAGAGGGATGCCCCAGATTGAAGTAACCTTTGATATTGATGTCAACGGCATTCTCAGTGTCCGGGCTCAGGACAAGGGCACCGGCAAGGAACAGAAAATTACCATCACCTCCTCCAGCGGGCTGTCCAAGCAAGATATAGAGAAGATGCAGCGGGAGGCGGAAACACACGCTGCGGAGGACGCCAAGCGTAAAGAAGAGGTCGAAATACGTAACACCGCCGATACCCTAGCTTACACCGCCGAAAAGACACTGAGAGAGCAAAAAGACAAGATACCGGCCGAGCTGAACCAGGAGGTGGAAGGCAAGATTCAGGCGGTGCGCCAGGCACTGCCGGGAACCGATACTGAGGCGGTCCGCAAAGCCAGCCAGGAGCTATCCGAGGCGATGCAGAAACTGGGCAGCGCCGTTTACGGTCAGCAGCCTCCACCCGGCGGCGAAGCCCCACCAGAGGGCGAGGCACCACCGGAGGGTGAGCCCCCGCCGGATAAAGGTGAAGACGAAGGCACCGTAGAAGGCGAGTTCCGCGAGGTGTAAACTCCCATGGGAGTTAAAGAGGGGCGAAGCCCCTCTTATAAAACCACTTCCCCTTCCCCTTGATAAGGGGAAGGGGATAAAGGGGATAGGGTTCTAAAAACATGCCAGCACAGCGAGATTATTATGAAGTCCTCGGTGTGGGCAGAGATGCCACCGATGAGGAAATAAGAAAGACTTTTCGCAAGCTTGCCTTTAAATACCACCCCGACCACAACCACCAGGACGGGGCTGAGGGCAGGTTCAAAGAGGTAAACGAAGCCTACCAGGTGCTATCCGACCCGGATAAGCGAGCCGCCTATGACCGCTTTGGCTATGGTGGTGCCGAGGGACTATTCGGACGGGGCTTTGAGGGGTTTGACTTCGGTGGCCTGGGTGACATCTTTGATGCCTTCTTCGGCGGGGCAACCACCACCCCCCGCCAGGCACCCCGGCGCGGTGCCGATTTATATCATCAAATGACCATCAGCTTTGAAGAAGCGGTCTTTGGCTGTGAAAAAGAGGTAGCCATATCTCGCACCGAAAATTGCGCCCAGTGCCACGGTGTCGGCACCAAGCCCGGTAGCCAGCCGAGCCGGTGCCCCAACTGCAACGGCAGCGGCCAGGTAAAGCGGGTGCACCAGAGCATCTTCGGCCGCTTCACCAACATTGCCATCTGCCCCCAGTGCCATGGTGAGGGCAGGATTATTACCGACCCCTGCCCCCAGTGTCACGGCAGCGGCAAGGAGAAACAGCAGCGCAAGATCACGGTCACCATCCCGGCGGGTATTGATGACAACTTCCAGATACGGCTGAGTGGTGAGGGTGAAGTCGGCAGCCGGGGCGGTTCATCAGGCAATCTTTATATTATCCTTTCCGTAGAACCGCATGAATTCTTCATCCGGGAGAATAATAATATTCTCTACGAACTACCGGTTAACTTTGCCCAGGCAGCGCTGGGCGCTGAGGTAGAGATACCCACCCTGGATGGTAAGACCAAGCTCAAGATTCCCGCCGGCAGTCAGACCGGCGATGCCTTCCGGCTGAAAGACCAGGGTATTCCCCACCTTCAAGGAAGCCGGCGCGGCGACCAGGTGGTTTTTCTTTCCGTAGTCACCCCGGAAAAACTGAGCCAAAAACAACGCCAACTCCTTGAGGAGTTGGCTCAGAGTCTGGGTTCAACCAATATGCCCCCGCAAAAACGAAAGGGGCTGCTGGAGAAACTCAAGAACGTTTACGGCGTCTAAACAGGGAGAACAGCTTCCACCTTCGCCCGGCCAGCTCATGCTGGGCTACCGAAGCGCTTATCAGTTCCTCGCCAGCCCGACGAGGGTCAAGACCTTCATACAGCACCTGATAAATCTTTTCCGTAATCGGCATCTCCAGTCCCATTTGCTGGGCTATAGTTCTTACTGCAATAGTGGTGCTCACCCCCTCGGCTATACCCTCCATGGAATCGACTATCTCGGTCAGGGGACACCCCTTGGTCAACTCCACACCAACGTAGTGATTACGACTCAGCGGGCTGGCACAGGTAGCGACCAGGTCACCCAGGCCGGCCAAGCCGGAGAAGGTAAGCGGGTTTGCCCCCAGGGCAACACCGAGGGCGGTTATCTCGGTCAGACCCCGGGTAATAAAGGCCGCCTTGGCATTATCGCCATAGCCCAGCCCATCCGCCATACCCGCCCCGAGGGCAATAATATTCTTCAAGGCCCCCCCCAGCTCCACACCAACGACATCGGTATTGGTGTAGATACAGAGGTTGGGGGTGGACAATAGCCGCTGCCCCACCCGGGCTAACGACTCCTTCTCCGCCGCCACCACCGCCGCCGCCGGTAAGCCGGCGAGGACCTCGCGGGCGAGGTTAGGCCCGGAGAGCACACAGATATTGGACTGGAAACGGGGGGCTATCTCCTCGGTGATTACCTCCGACATGCGCTTGTTTGAGCCAATCTCCAGCCCCTTAGCCGCACTCACCACCAGCATTTTGCCATCAAGGTGACCGGCGACCAATTTTATGTTCTGCCGCATGGTCTGCGAGGGCACGGCCAGGACTACCGCTTTGACATCATTTAAGGCTTCAGCCAATGAGCTGGTAATAGATAGCTGTTCCGGGAAGGTTACTCTCAAGGTTGGACTGGTTCTGGATTTGGTGAGCTGCTTGGCTTCCCGCTCGGTTCGTGCCCATAACCTGACTTGCAGTCCCTTGCGACCCAGCACCACCCCTAGAGTTAATCCCCAGATGGTAGTGCCAATAATGGCAACCCTGGGCATATTTTATGCCACGCTCTCCGCCTGGTTACACCAGGATTATGACTAGCTAGCCGGAGGCGAAACTCCTTTCTCAGCCTTCTCACCCAGCCTGCGTTCCGTACCCGCTATCAACCGGGCGATATTATCACGGTGCATAAATATAATTACTACCGTGCCAATTAAAGCATAAATTAAATACTCGATGGGAAAACCACTCATGATGGTGAGGGGAAGCAAAATGGCACAGCTACCGACCGTAGCACTGATTGAACCCAGCGAGGCATACCGGGTCAGCAGCGCCCCAGCAACTAACAACTCACCACCAAAGAGCCCCGCCACCGGGCAGAGGACAAACAGGGCGCCCAGGAAGGGAGCCACCCCCCTGCCCCCCTTGAACTTAAGAAATACCGACCAGATGTGCCCGGCTATCGCCGCCAGAGCGGCTAAAACCTGAGCCGCCAGTATCCCCACCGAATAACCGCCGACGACCACAAAGCTTTCGCCGACTATGGCGCCGGCAATTAATACCGCCAGCCCCCCCTTCAGTAAGTCGAGGCAAGCCACCATAACGGCCGCTTTGACGCCTACGGTCCGGAAGACATTGGTGGTGCCTATCTTGCCGCTGCCGTAGTCGGTGACTTCCACCTTAGCCATGCGCCGGGCGACCAGCACGCCAAAGGGAATAGAACCCAAAAGATAGCCGATGATGACCACGGTAATAAGCTTGGCGATTAACACGACTTATCCCCCGTTTTGAAGACCAACCGCAGCGGTGTGCCGGCAAAGCCGAAAGAGCGGCGCAGCTTATTCTCAAGGTAACGCTGGTAGGAGAAGTGAACCAGCTTGGTATCATTGACAAAAAAGACGAAGGTCGGTGGATTTACTTCGGCCTGCGTCGCGTAGCGAATCTTCAGTTGCTTAGCACCGACCCGGGGCAGGATATGGGCTTTAGCCGCCCGCTGAATTACCTCGTTTACCTCAGCGGTAGCCAGCCGCTTGAACCGCTCCTGATATACCTGAAGTACCTCAGGTATAACTTTCTTCACCCCCTGTCCCAGTTTAGCCGAAACATAGACAACCGGGGCATAGGCGACAAATTTAAGCTGACTTTTAATATATCTCGTAAATTCAACAGGCTTTTTATTCACGGCCAGGTCCCACTTGTTGACTACCAGGACGATTCCCTTGGCTGCCTGCTGAATATAGCCCGCGATGTGTGTATCCTGAGCTGTAACCAGTTCGGTGGCATCAAGAATGAGTAAGGCTATATCCGCCCGGTCAATCGCCCGCAGGGCTCGGATGGCACTATGCCGTTCCACCCCCACCCCCCGTCTTCCCCGCCGCCGGATACCAGCGGTATCAATAAGTAACATACTTTGGCCTTCAAAGTCAAGTAAGGTATCTATGGCATCTCGGGTGGTGCCCGGGGCCTCATCAACAAGAACCCTCGGCCCGCCGAGCAAGGTATTGAGCAGCGTGGACTTGCCCACATTGGGCCGGCCCACGATAGCCATCTTCATTATCTCCGGCTCAGCCTCGGCCGGCGGCAGAGAAGGCAACAGGGCGAAAACCCGGTCCAGTAAAGCGGAAGTACCCCGGCCATGATAGGCTGAAATGGGCAGCGGTTCCCCCAGCCCCAGCTGATAAAACTCAACTGCCTCAGCCTCAAGGCGGCTGTTGTCGGCTTTATTGGCCACCAAGACCACTGGCTTGCTCACCTGACGAAGCTGGTCGGCAATTTCCTGGTCAGCCGGCACCACCCCAGCAATAACATCAACCAGAAAAATAAGGGCGTCTGCCTCACTGACCGCTGCCTCCGCCTGCTGCCTGACCCCCTGAGCGAGGGTGCTCTCCGCACCCAGCTCAAGACCACCGGTATCAACCAGGATAAACTCAACTCCCTGCCAGGAAACGCTGGCAAATATCCGGTCACGGGTTGTCCCCGGCTGGTCCTCAACAATAGCTACCCGCTTGCCAGCTAATCGATTAAGCAGGGTAGACTTACCGACATTCTGTCGGCCAATAATGGCCACAATCGGCTTGCTCGCCACTTATCCCTTCACCACCGGTAACTCTCGGGCAAGCTTGACACTGGGGGGCTCAATCTGAGTCCGGGGGACCCTCTTCAGCTCCGCAATCGTCCCCTGAAAATCCTGGACAAAGGCATTGTACTCCGTCACAAACCGGTTGTACTGCTCCAACGTTTCCGGCGGAATCTCAATCCTCTCCGCTATCTCATAAAACTGCACCACAAACTCGTAGTAATGGGTGTTCAGCTGCCAGAGTTCGTTCAAATAGAGGCGTATAAAAGCGCCGAAGGTCCTGTTTCTGATATCGCTCTCCACCCTGGAGATAAAGCTATCGCACCAGGTATTGAAAACCCGCTGTGCCATATCACACGCCCGTGCCCAGTCCCACAACTGGGGATTATCAACCTTGAACAGGTCATTGATAATGGCGAAAATAGATAGCGAGGAATTACCGGTAAAGCGACGGGTGAAATAGCCGGCCATCTGCCTCAGCCGCTGGGCTGAAGTCTCCAGCTCCCGCCCCCGGGCCGCCACCGCCACCACCACCAGACCAATGACCAAAATGGCCCCCAGAACCGGGGCGACCACCTGAATTGGCCACTGGAAGACAAGACCAAGCACCGCCACCAGCGTAATTAAAGCCGGTGCCCAAGCCCAATTTAATACTGTCCTTAACATATTACCCCCTAATGATAGCCGGTCAGTGGTATTTCCAGACCGCCCAGCATCTGCGCCAGTAGCGCCTTCTGCAGGTGCAGCCTGTTCTCCGCCTGGTCGAATACCACCGAGGGCAGGCTCTCCAGAATGCCCTCCGCCACCTCCTGACCGTGATGGGCGGGCAAGGGGTGCATAAAGATAACATCCGCCTTGGCCAGGGACATCAGCTCCTCGTTCACCTGATATCGGGCGAACATCTGGCGCCGCCTCTCCACCTCCGCCTCCTGCCCCATGCTTGCCCACACATCGGTATAGACCACATCGGCCTGAGTGACGGCTGATTGCGGCTCTTCGGTAAAGAGGAGCTCGGCGCCGCTCTCCAGGGCAAAACCCTGAGCCAGACGCATTATGCTCTCCTGGACCCCGTAGCCAGGCGGCGAGGCAATGCGGAAATTCATTCCGGTAAGGGACGCCGCCAGGAGCAGGCTGTGCGCCACATTGTTGCCGTCCCCGACAAAGGCCAGGGTTACCCCCTCCAGTTCCCCCTTCTTCTCAAAAATGGTAAAAAAATCAGCCAGTGCCTGACAGGGGTGCTCCAGATCAGAGAGGGCATTTATCACCGGCACATTTGAATAGCTGGCCAGGACTTCCAGGGTTTGCTGGGCAAAGGTGCGGGCGGCAATAGCGTCCACATAGCGGCTGAGCACCTGAGCAACATCAGCAACCGACTCGCGCTGGCCCAGCCCAACCTCAGCCGGAGAGAGATAAACGGCGTGCCCGCCCAGCTGCTGTATGGCTACCTCAAAGCTGACCCTGGTCCTTAGTGAGGGCTTCTCAAAGAGGAGGGCTAATATCTTGCCGTCAAGCATAGAAAGCCGGCGTTCGGCTTTCATTTCCACCGTATTTGATATCAGTAAGCGGATATCATCCCCGCTGAGGTCAGCTACTGAAAGTAGGTCTTTGCCCGCCAAAGCAACCTCCCAATTATGCCCTAAAGTATATCACGAAATATTGACCAAGCAAAGCTTTACATTGCGCCGGAGAGTTGCTTTAATAGTTTAAATCAGGGAGGGGAAAATGACCGGCGAAAAGTTTACCGTATCGGGAAGCCAGCTGGTAGACAAAATAAAACAGCTCATCCACGAAGGCAACATCAGAAAGGTGCGTTTAATCCACAACGGGCGGACCGTCTTTGAGCTTCCGCTATCTATAGGCGCTCCGGCGGCGGCGGCCGGAATTCTGGCGGCGCCAGTCCTGGCTGCCCTGGGCGCCTTTGCCGCCCTGATAACCGAGTGCACCATTGAGGTTGAGAAGATAGAGAAATGACCGGGCTCAGCGATTTCTAGCCAGCAACCACCTCTGCTATAATAAACTCATGAAGAAGCCCCGGCTGGTGCTGTTTGACGGCAATGCCATTATCCACCGTGCTTTCCATGCCTTTGAGCGGACCAAACCGCTGACGGTAAGCAAGACCGGCGAGACGGTCAGCGCCGTTTATGGCTTCGCCAACATGCTGCTCAAGGCAATCAGCGAACTGAAACCGACCCACTATGCCATTGCCTTTGATACCGCCGCTCCCACCTTCCGGCACAAGCTCTTCGGCGCATATAAGGCACACCGACCACCCACCCCCACCGAACTGCTCGGCCAGCTGGGCCGGGTGCGAGAGCTGGTAAAAGCCTTCAATATCCCCATCTTTGAGCTTGATGGCTATGAAGCCGACGACGTGCTGGGCACCCTCAGCCGCCAGGCCAGCGAGCAGGACGTTGAAACGGTTATCGTCACCGGTGATGCCGATATCATGCAGCTGGTCTCGCCCCGGGTAAGGGTGCTCTACCCCAAACCGAAAGGAAGCTTCAGCGATACCATGCTCTATGACGAGGCGGCGGTGGCTGAGAAGTACGGGGTCAAGCCAGAAAATATCACCGACTTCAAGGCGCTGGTCGGTGACCCCTCGGATAACATCCCCGGTGTTCCCGGCGTGGGCGAAAAGACGGCGGTCAAGCTCATCCAGCAGTTCGGTTCTATCGAGCAGATCTATGCCCATATTGATGAGGTAACCCCGCCCAAGCTCCAGGCGCTAATGCGGGAAAACGAAGCCCGGGCCCGCCAGAGCAAGGAGCTAGCCATCATTGTTACCCAGGCACCAATTAGCCTTGACCTTGACGAGTGCCGGTTAAGCCACTACGACCGGAATAAAATAACCGAGCTCTTCCGCGAGCTGGAGTTCTCCAGCCTGCTGCCGAGACTGCCCGAAATGGAAGCGATAATCCCCGAGGTAACCGTAAAAACCAGGCCACCGGAAGGGGACTACCATGTGGTCAGCCAAAGCCCGGCTTTGGAGGCACTGCTGAGCCGCCTCTCCGAAGCCAGGACATTCGCCTTTGATCTGGAGACAACCGGCTTAAATGCCATGACCACTCAGCTGGTGGGCATATCGCTGTCACCCGCTCCGGGCGAGGCCTACTATATTCCGGTGGGGCATGTCGGCTGGGGGGAGGTGGAGCAGTTGCCCCTGGAACAGGTCATCAAGCGGCTCAAGCCACTTCTGGAAGATATTAGTCTTAACAAGCTCGCCCAAAACGGCAAGTTTGATATGACCGTGCTCGCCGAATACGGAATAAACGTTAAAAACCTCAACTTTGACACCATGGTGGCGGCCTATCTGCTGGGGGAGAAACCGCTTAATCTAAAGGCGCTCGCCTTCGGCAAGCTGGGCATTGAAATGACCCCCATTACTGATTTAATCGGCTCCGGAAGCAAGCAGCTCACGATGTCCCAGATAGAGATAAAGCGGGCGGCTGACTACGCCTGCGCCGACGCCGATATGACGCTAAGACTCGCCGAGCTACTCAAGACCGAGCTTAACCGGCAGGGGCTGTGGTCGTTATTTGCCGAGGTGGAAATGCCCCTGGTGCCGGTGCTGCTCCACATGGAGCGCAGTGGGATAGCCCTGGACACCGAGCTCCTGCGGCAGATGTCCCACCGCCTTGGCGAGCAGTTACTGAAGCTGGAGGCAGAAATATATAACTGGGTGGGACATCAGTTCAATATCAACTCGCCCCAGCAATTGAGCAACGTGCTGTTCCAGGAGCTGCAACTGCCCGCCACTAAAGGCAGGAGCAAATACTCCACCGAGGCATCGGTCCTGGAGAGGCTGCGCACCGTTCATCCCGTAATTGAGCTTGTTCTGGAGTACCGCCAGCTTGCCAAGCTCAAGTCAACCTATATTGATGCCCTGCCCAGCCTGCTCAACCATAAAACAGGGCGCATTCACACCAGCTTTAACCAGACCAGGACGGCTACCGGCCGGCTCTCCTCCAGTGAGCCCAATCTGCAGAATATCCCGGTGCGCGGTGAACTGGGCAAAGAGGTGAGGCAGGCCTTTATTGCCCCACCCGGCACCCACCTGCTCTCCGGAGACTATTCCCAGATTGACCTGCGCGCCCTGGCTCACCTCTGCCAGGACCCGACGCTGGTGGCTGCCTTTCAGCATGATGAGGATATTCACACCGCCACCGCCGCCCGCCTCTTTGGCGTTGAGGCTCAAGAAGTAACCCCGGACATGCGCCGGGTGGCCAAGACGGTCAACTTCGGCGTCATCTACGGGATGAGTGACTACGGCCTGGAGCAGGCAACCGAGCTGTCCCGGGAAGAGGCAGCCCAGTTCATCACTACCTACTTTGCCCAGCACCCGGGGATAAAAGAATATGTTGAATCCACCAAAAAGCAGGCCAGAGAGGGCGGTTACGTGCAGACAATCCTGGGCCGAAGGCGCTCTATACCCGAAATCAACTCCGCCAACCGGCAGGTGAGGGAAGCCGCCGAGCGCATGGCGATAAATATGCCGGTACAGGGGACCTCGGCCGATATCATCAAGGTAGCCATGATTAACCTTGACCATGAGCTCGCCAGGCGCCGGCTGAAGAGTAAAATGCTGCTTCAGGTGCATGACGAGCTCATCTTTGAAGTCCCCGAGGCAGAAAGAGAGACCATGCGCCAGCTTGTCCCCAAAATAATGGCTACCGCCCTTGAGCTCAGCGTTCCGCTTAAAGTTGACATCAAGATGGGCAA
>DATKYY010000086.1:0-3554 GCA_035528295.1 Dehalococcoidales bacterium
GAACTGGAATTAGAGTCCCTGGTAATCCCTGAGATTCACTCTGCCGAACAAGCCGGGAAACTGCTCCAGGACTTCCCGACTCTATGGTCCTTAGCCAACCTTGAAGAACAGAGGAAGCTCTTGGTGAGCATGCTGGATGCCGTCTATATCGACACGAAGAATAACCTGATTGTCGCCGTAAAGCCGAAGCCGCCATTTAGACCTGTCTTCCAGGTGGCGGCTTCGCGTGATGGATCCGAGATCCGTATTATCAATGAACCCTACCAGGGCTCACCGTTGTTTCTGGTGGAGACGGGGGAGAGTCGAACTCCCCGTCCAGAAGAAGCTGCCCAGGACACACTACAAGCTTAGTCAGCTCTTTAATCTTGCTCAACTAACCTCTGCTGACCGAGTTTAGCCAAGCCAGCCAATTAGTCTTTCACCGCCCTTATTGGCGTCCGGGTGATGGCACCCCAATTTTCGGCATCCAATCCCAACCCTTGGGGATAGGTCAGGTTGGATGTGCTGCCAGTTAATTAGGCAGCAAGAACCATTTCAGGTTCGCCAATTATTTTGGGCCACTTGTTTTATGAGGTTAGTGGCACCTCAGCTTGCCATCCTGTAGCCTACTTCCCCTGTCGAAACCACGCGTCCCCGCTTTGCTTTGCCTCCTTCAAGCCTTCTTTTTAAGGGCTCGCCCCAGCTCTATCTTGGACTCACGGCGGGCGATTGCCTCTCGCTTGTCGTACTGCCTTTTACCTTTGGCCAGGGCTATTTCAAGCTTGGCCCGGTCATCTTTAATATATAGCCTGAGTGGAACCAGGGTCAAGCCCTTCTCATGCACCTTGCTGGCGAGAAACTCAATCTGCTTGCGGTGCACCAGGAGCTTCCGGGTTCGCGTTGGCTCATGGCTGAGATAACTACCGGCTTCATAGCGGGCAATATGGGCATTCAGCAGCCAGAGTTCCCCGCCCTCAGGCCTGACATAGGCATCACCCAGACTTACCCGCCCGGCCCGGATTGATTTTATCTCGGTGCCGGTGAGGACAATACCCGCTTCCAGTTTATCCTGTATGTGATAGTCGTGGTAAGCCTTGCGATTGGTAACCAGTGTCTTTATCGCCACCATTAAATTATATCACGTTTGACACCAGCACCTCTATGATTCATAATTTAGGGCAATTGTAGGTAAACCAGGGCTCAAAATTGGCTATTATCATTAAATCCCCCGATGAGATTGCCGCCATGCGGCGGGCCGGCCGTATCGTGGCCGCGGTGCTGAGCACACTCGCCAGGGAGATAAAAGCGGGCATGACAACCGGTCAGCTTGATGATATGGCGGTGCGGGAGCTGGCTAAATATAAAGCCGGGGCTTCGTTCAAGGGCTATCGGGGCTTCCCGGCCAGCCTCTGTGTCTCCCTCAATGAGGAAGTGGTGCACGGTATTCCCGGGGAGAGGGTAATAAACGACGGTGATATCGTCTCGCTGGACTTCGGGGCTTTTGTCGACGGGTTTCACGGTGATGCCGCGCTGACGGTGGGGATAGGCAGTATCCGCCCGGAGGCAAAGCGGCTCCTGGAAGCAGCCCGGGGTGCTCTTGAGGCGGGCATCGCCGAGGCTAAATCGGGCGTCCACCTCAGTGATATCTCGGCAGCCATTCAGCATTATGCTGAGTCAGCGGGCTTTTCGGTGGTGCGTGAGTATACCGGGCACGGTATCGGGCGCAATATGCACGAGTCACCCCAGATACCGAACTTCGGCCCGCCGGGGGAGGGCCCGGTGCTGCAGGAGGGAATGGCTTTAGCCATTGAGCCAATGGTTAATCTTGGCGGCTGGGAGACCAGGGTTAAGGGCGACCGCTGGACGGTGGTTACCGCTGACGGCAGCCTTTCGGCGCACTTTGAGAAAACTATTGCCATTACCAGGGGTGGGGCTGAGGTACTTACCCCGTGGGATGAAAGCTAGTGCCGGAAAGGATTGGCGGGCATTATGGCAATTTTACCAATACGGCATCTCCCCGATGAGCCGGGGCTGAGGCGGAAGGCGAAAAAAGTCTCCCGCATTGATGGCTCGATTCAGCGGCTGATTGATGATATGGCGGCGACGACGCAGTATGCCGGTGGTGTCGGTCTGGCGGCTACCCAGGTGGGTGTTTCGCTCCGGGTCATTGTCATCCAGATGCCCGAGGAAGAGCCAATGGCCATCATCAATCCGGAGATAGTCAGGCGCAGCGGGGAGCGGGAGGTAACCGAGGGCTGCCTCAGTGTCCCCGGCTATTTTGGCGAGATAAAGAGGTCCGAGTCAGTTACGGTCAAGGGGCTGGACCGCCAGGGGAAGGCAATCCGGGTTAAAGCCACCGGCTTGAGGGCGGAGGTTCTGGAGCACGAGATTGACCACCTCAACGGGGTGCTTTATCTTGACCACGTGGAGAGTGAGGACAAGCTGCATAGCGTGGAAGAACTGGAGGGAGGGCAAATAGAGATCTAGGCAGGGAAGGGCCTGAATCTTTTCTTGCAGCCAGGAAAAGACTGGTATAAAATAGTGATTTATGAAGGGGAGCTTGAGCCGGCTGAGGAGGACGAAGATGCCTCCTCCTATTTTTTATGCCACCGGGAGAGTTAGATGAGCAAGAAGGTAAAAGGGGTCATCACTAAGTTTAGCCGGGAGAGGAGCAACCTGATACCGATATTGCAGAAGGTTCAGGCGGTGGCCGGTTATCTCTCCCCGGAAGCCATTACCGAAATCAGCCGTTTTCTGGGTATCACCGAGAACGATATCTATAGCGTGGCCAGCTTTTACGCCCAGTTTCGTTTTACCCGCCCCGGTGAGCATAGTGTCAAGGTCTGTCTGGGCACCGCTTGCCATGTGCGCGGCGGTGAGCTCATCCTGGGTAGTGTGGAGCGTGAGCTGAATGTTAAGACCGGGCAGGTAACCGGTGATTATAACTTCGGACTGGAGAGGGTAGCCTGTGTTGGCTGTTGCGCCCTGGCGCCGGTGGTGGTAATTGACCAGCAGGATGTCTTCGGCAAAATGACCCAGGGCAGGGTGAAGGAAATGCTGGCGCAGTATAAAAAGGGGACGGGGAGGAAGGCGAAATGACCTTTGCCCAGATAAGGCGTCAGGCAATCGCCGAGTGGGAGGCTTTGCACAACAGCCGAAAGCCCCGCATCTATGTCGGCACGGCTACCTGTGGTCGCTCCTCAGGGGCGCTGAAGGTGCTGGAGCGCATCAGGGCTGAGCTCAAAAAGAGAAAGATAGCCGCCGAGATAATAGAGGTGGGCTGTATCGGCTGCTGCTACCTGGAGCCGCTGGTTGATATCGTCAAGCCGGGCCGCCCCCGTATCTCTTATAGCCTGGTTACCCCCGATATTGCCGCCCAGCTCGTTGAGGACTATATCGTCAACGATAATCCCCGGCCTGACCTGGCGCTGTGCACCATCGGTGAGGGCAGTATTGATAATATCCCCAGTCTTAATGAACTGCCCGTGTTTAAACCTCAGGTGAGGATTGCCCTGCGCAACTGCGGCTATGTTGACCCGGGGAATATCAATCACTACATTGCCCGTGGCGGTTAC